>NZ_DASVSO010000480.1:0-16224 GCF_036388035.1 Archangium sp. | reverse complement strand
CCAACAGGGCCACGCGCGGCGGCTGGGCCAGGCCGGTGTAGCGCGCGCTCTCGAAGCGGCCGAGCCCGTTCGAGGTGCCTACCCACACGGTGCCGTCGGGGTCCGCCAGGAAGGAGTTGCCGCTGAAGTCATCTCCCGGGGCACCGCCGCTCGCACCGAAGTGCTCGAGCACCCCGTCCACCCCGAGGATGTGGACTCCGGCCCCCGTGCCCACCCAGAGCCGGCCCGCCATGTCCTCGCCCAGCTGGTAGACGACACCGTTGTGCAGCCCCGTGCCGCGGTCCATGTGGAACGGCTCGGTGAGGTGCCCGTCCCGGTAGGAGAAGCAGCTCAGGCCCAGTGGCTCCGCGTAGCTCACGCACACCCGGCCATCGCGCCGGATGAACAGGTAGCGCACGCGGTTGTCGCGCAGGCCCTCGGTGACGTCCAGGCGGCGGAACACGCCTCCCTCGCGCACGTAGAGCCCATCCCCCGTCGTGGCCCACAGCCGTCCGGCCCCATCCAGCTCCACGCCCATGGAGGCCATGCGCTTGGAGGGCAGCACCAGCTCGAAGGACCAGTCCTCGCCGGTGCGGACCCCTCGAATCAGACCGTGGGTGGTGGATGCCCACAGGGTGCCGTCGGGCTCCCACTGCAGGTCGAAGGTATAGCGAGGCGTGTAGCCGGCCGCCTCGCCGAACGTCCGCAGCTTGCCGCTCCAGGGCTCGTAGCGGTGCAGCCCGGCGGGGTTGCCCGCGGTCCACACGACGCCGTCCCGGTCCACGCTCACGGCCTTGAGGGAGTAGCCCGCCAGCGGGGGGTAGGGGACCCAGCCGCCGGGCGTGCCGTGCGCGAGTCCTTTATCCGTCCCCACCCACATCTTCCCGTCGGGCCCGCGGGTCAGCCCCCAGATCATGCTCGACGGCAGCCCGTTGCCCGTGTCGTGGACGGTCCACAGGCCGCGGCCCAGGGAGCGGTGCACGCCCAGACTGGCGATCCACAGCGTGCCCTGCGAGTCCTCCAGGACATCCTTCATCCGCCCGGAGCGCTCCGACAGACCGAACTGGAGGTACTCCGCATGCTCGCCCTTCACCTCGAGCAGCCCGCGGTAGTTGGGCACCAGGAGCTGTCCCTGGTTGCCCACGCGCAGGCGGCGCCCGGCTCCCATCGCCCCCCGGATGAGGTGGGTGCGATCCTCCAGGGGCGCGCCCTCCTTCGGCTGCACCATCAACCACCCCTCGCCGCTCAGCCACAGCCGGCCCCCTCCATCACGCACCAGGTCGGTGATGGACTTCTGGCCCGGGACCTCCTGGACCCGCCACCGCCCGTGGACGTCACGGCTCACCAGGCGGGAGCCCGAAGCCACCTGGAGTGCGCCCGAGGCCTCCACCCGGAGCTGCTGGGCCGGTCCACCTGGCCATTCGGGCACCGGGAGGAAGTGCCCGGGCTCGGCTTCCCGGAGCAGCCCCTGCTCGGCCGCGACCCACATCCGCTTGCCGGAGTCCAGGCGGAGGCTCGACACCAGGGAGGAGATGCCGTGCATCGGCAAGGGGGCGAAGTGGTTGCCCTCCCAGCGCACCACGCCCGAGCGGGTCGCCAGCAGCAGCCGCCCCTGGGCATCGAGCGTCACGTCGCTCACGCTCATCGACTTCAGGGCCGTCTCCTTCTCCAGCCCGAAGCGCTCGAAGCGCTCGCCATCGAAGCGGTACACCGCGTCCGCGGCGCCGACCCAGATGAACCCCTCTCCGTCCTGGATGACCCAGTCGATGTCGTGGTTCTCGATGCCGGCGTCCGTGCCGTAGCTGCGAAACCCGATGCGTCCCGGAGGCTCCGCGCCTCTGCTCTCGGGCCCTCTCAGGGCGACGAAGCCGGCCATCACGAGCGCGGCGATCCGATACGGAGACATGGCTCCCGTGGCCTCTCAGGGGAAGGGGCGAAGCGGAGCAACCCCGGAGGTCAAACTACCACAGGGAGCCGTCGGGCACAGGAGCAGGGGCCCACGGGAGGGGCTCAGATGCGTAGATCGCCCTCGTGCACCTCGCGCCCGGCGAAGAGCTGGGCGGTCCGGCCGAGCCGCTCGGTGATGAGCCGCGAGAACGCCTCGCGCACGCCGGGCTGGGAGAGGATGTGGCGCTCGCAGGACGCCCGGTCCAACCGCAGCAGGGTGCAGGGCGTCTCCGAGCGCACGGTGGCGGTGACGGGCAGGCCGAGCAGCAGGGACAGCTCACCGAAGACATCCCCCTCCCGCAGCACGGGGTGGGCGCTCGCGTGCCCGTCCGGATGCTGGTGCTGCACCTGGCACCGGCCGCGCAGCAGCAGGTACAGCGCCTCGCCCTGCTGCCCCTGGACGAGCAGCGTCTGGCCGGCCGGCACCGAGACGGGCTGGAAGGCCCGCGCGAGGGCCTCGCGCTGGGGCGGCGAGAGGGACGCCAGGAGCGGGTTGCTGCGCAGCACGTTGGCCAGCAGGCGCTCCTGGTGGAAGGCCTGGAGGGCCTCGCCCACCGAGGGGTGGCGCTGCACGAGCCGCTCCACCTGGGCCCGCGTCAGCTCCAGCACCACGGTGCGCTCGGCGGCCACCACGCTCGCCAGTCGCGGGCCCTCGGAGAGCAGGGCCATCTCGCCGAAGAACTCGCCCTCGCCCATCGCGGCCACCGCGCGGCTCTTGCCTCCCTCCAACTGCCGCACCACCTCCACGCGCCCCTCCACCACGGCGAACATGGAGCTGCCCGGCGCTCCCTCGGTGACGATGGTCTCTCCCGGCTGGAAGGCGCGCATCTCCATGCCCTCCAGCACCGCCACGAAGGCCTCCTGGCCCAGCTGCGAGAAGAGCGGGATGGACGGCAGCTCCCCGGCCCTGGCCACCGCCGGCTCGCTCACCACCGGGGCCGGCGTGGACACCGGCCGCGGCGTGGGCGCCAGGCGCTTCGCGTAGAGCTGCGCCAGCATCTCCTGCGTCCGGCCGTGCGCCGGCTCGAGCTGGAGGATGACCTTGCACAGCGCGATGGCGCGCAACAGCCAGCCCTGCCGGGCCCAGGCGGTGGCCACCGTCTCATACGTCTCGAGCGCCTCGCGGGTGCGGCCCAGCCGCTGGAGCAGCTCGGCCACCTTCTGGCGGCTGGCGAGATCCTCCGGCGCGGTCTTCACCACGCGCTGGTACCCGGCCAGGGCCTCCTCCAGCTTTCCACTGGCGAAAGCCTGGGCCGCGTTGTCCTTCAGCTCGCGAAGCGTCTCTCCCACGTGTCACCTCCTGCATCCGGGCGCCGGCCCGGGCTCACGGCCTCGCCGGCCTTGTGGAGGGACACTGTGTCCGCACGGCGCCTCGTGAGCAGTGAGCAGATTAACACCCCCCGGGTGGTGTCCTTCACACCCCTTGCCGGGCCTCGCACCCCTGGTCGCCACCGGGCGGCTCGCGGTACATGCCTGCTCGCCCTGGCCCTCCTCCGGGCAAGCCGGGCAAGATGGGAGCCGGGTGGGCGGTGCCCACGCCAGAAGGCGCCAGCCATGTCCTACGCGGATCTCCTCTCCCACGTCCCCATGTTCTCCGCCCTCACCGCCGAGGAGCTGGAGCAGCTCTCCCCCCTCCTGCAGCCGTGGCGCTACACCAAGGGCGAGGTCATCTTCCACCAGGGAGACGTGGGCACGACGCTCTTCATCGTCCGCAAGGGCGAGGTGACCATCCGCCTCAGCTCGGCCGATGGCAAGGAGCGGACCCTGGCGCTGCTCAAGCGGGGGGACGCCTTCGGCGAGATGGCGCTGCTGGATGGCGAGCCGCGCTCGACGGACGCGGTGGCCCGGGAAGAGGCACACTTGTTGCGGCTGCAACGAGAGGACTTCCAGCGCTTCCTGGAGGCGCGGCCCCGGGTCGCGCTGAGCCTGCTGGCCGAGATGAGCCGCGTGGTGCGGCGCGTCACCCGGCTGGTGCATGACGCCAACTTCCTGGATGCCCGCGCGCGGCTGGCGAGCGTGCTGCTGGACCTGGCGGACACGCAGGGCGAGACGGGCAGCGAGGGGGTGGTCATCACCGCCCAGCTCACCCAGTCCGAGCTGGCCCACCTGTGTGGCCTCACGCGCGAGAGCACCAACAAGTGGCTGCGCTTCTACGCGCGCGAGGGGCTGCTGTCCTACGAGGACGGCCGCATCACGCTGCTGGAGCCCGAGAACCTGCGCATCAACGCGGACTGACGGGAAGGCCGCCACCGGCTGGCCGGAGGGCATCCGGGCGGAAGGGGGGCGAGGAGGCTGGCGCCGGGAATGGAGAGCCCTCCAGCGCGGGAGATGCGGCACGCGTGGGAGGGGCGGGTTAGACAGAGGGCGTGTCTCCTCCGCTCTCCGCACCGCGTCCCCCCCAATCCCTCAAGGCCCGGCTGAAGAACGCGGGCAGCCTCTTCCGGCAGCTCCCAGGCACCTTCCGCCTCTTCTGGCAGGCGAGTCCCCGGGGCGCGGTGGTGCTGGGGGTGCTGACGCTGGTGGCGGCGCTGCTGCCGGCGGCCATCGCCTGGGTGGGCAAGCTCATCGTGGACGGGGTGGTGGCGGCCAAGGCGGAGCAGACGGCGGCGGCGCGCGAGCACGCGCTGGGCCTGGTGGCGTTGGAGTTCGGGCTGATGGTGGGCTCGGCGGTGCTGGACCGGGGGCTGTCGCTGACGCGCGAGCTGCTGCGGGCCAACCTGGGCAACCTGCTCAACGAGCGGATTCTCAAGAAGGCGCTGGAGCTGGAGCTGCGGCACTTCGAGGACTCGGACACCTACGACAAGATGCAGAACGCGCGGCGCGAGGCGAACAGCCGGCCGCTGGCGCTGGTGATGGACGCCTTCTCCATCGTGCGCAACCTGGTGACGCTCTCGACGTACGCGGTGCTGTTGGTGTCGTTGTCGCCGTGGAGCGTGGTGGTGCTGGTGGTGGCGAGCATCCCGGCCTTCATCGCGGAGGCGCGGCTGGCCGAGCAGGGCTTCCGGCTGTACTCGTGGCGGGCGCCCGAGGGGCGCAAGCTCAACTACCTGGAGTGGATCCTCACGCGGGACAACCACGTGAAGGAGGTGAAGGTGTTCGGACTGGGCCCGCTGGTGCTGGGGCGCTACCGGACGCTCTTCCAGAAGTTCTTCCAGGAGGACCGGGCGCTGGCGCTGAGGCGCATGGGGTGGGGGCTGGGGCTGGGGCTGCTGTCGCTGGGGGCGTTCTACGGGTGCTACCTGTTCGTGGTGGACCAGGCGGTGCGCGGGCCCCTCACGCTGGGCGACATGGCGCTGTACCTGATGGTGTTCCGTCAGGGGCAGGCGTCGTTCCAGGGCATCCTGTCGAGCGTGGGCAGCATGTACGAGGGCGCGCTCTTCATGAGCAACCTCTTCGCGTACCTGGAGATACCGACGGGCCAGGAGGCGCCGAGGCTGTTGCCGGCGAAGACGGCACCGAGGGGGCGGGGCAACGCCATCGAGCTGCGCGACGTGTCGTTCCGCTATCCGGGGAAGGAGGCGTGGGCGCTGCGCAATGTGTCGCTGCGGCTGGAGCCGGGGGAGAAGCTGGCGCTGGTGGGGGAGAACGGGGCGGGGAAGAGCACGCTGGTGAAGCTGCTGCTGCGCCTGTACGAGCCGACGGAGGGGGAGATCTTCTACGGGGGCGTGAACCTCAAGGACATGGACCCGGAGGATCTGCGCTCGCGGTTCGGCGCGGTGTTCCAGGACTTCGTGCGCTACCAGTTCAGCGTGGCGGAGAACATCGGGCTGGGGCACGTGCCGGCGCTGGAGGATCGCAACCGCATCGTCCGGGCGGCGGAGCAGGGTGGGGCGAGTGGAGTCATCTCCCTGCTGCCCAACCAGTACGACACGATGCTGGGCGGCTGGTTCGAGAAGGGGCACGAGCTGAGCGGAGGGCAGTGGCAGAAGCTGGGCGTGGCGCGGGCCTTCATGCGCGAGGACGCGGAGGTGCTCATCCTGGACGAGCCCACGGCGAGCATCGACGCGGAGTCGGAGCACGCGCTGTTCGAGCGCTTCCAGGAGCTGGCGGCGGACCGCATCGCGCTGGTCATCTCCCACCGCTTCTCGACGGTGCGGATGGCGGACCGGATCGCCGTGCTGCACAACGGCGGGGTGGAGGAGCTGGGCAGCCACGCCGAGCTGATGACGCGCAACGGACGCTATGCGCACCTGTTCAACCTCCAGGCCCGCGGCTACCGGGACTGAGTGGGTCCCTCTCTCACCCCCAGCGGGGCGGGATGTGTCCGAGGTGCCTGCCTGCTAGGATGGTGAACCGCCCTTCGACACAGGAAGCACGGACATGCCGAATGATCTTCGCGAGGTCGAGTTCGACATCGCCCTGGGAGCCGGTAGGCAGCTGACCGTCAGTGCCACGGCACAAGGGAGGGAGCGGGGCACGCGCTTCTTCATCCCGTCCCAGAACAGGTGGAGCACCCAGGTCACCTTCCCGGAAGGGCGACCCTTCAAGATCCAGGTTCCCCGGGACTACCTGGGCCACCTGCTCATCCAGCAGGGCAACAGGATCATTACCCGGCTCCAGCTCCGGGGGCTCGTCCTGCGGCCCACCTCCATGGAGCCGGTCAAATACAGGCTCCGCCCCGCCACGGTGACGCTCGCGAGGAACAGCGTCTACGACCCGTCGCGGTCGAACGCTCAGGTGGACAACGTGCGGGTGGCCATGCCGAGACCCCTGCCGGGGCCCCCGCCCTCCCAGGTGGACGGCTACAACGTCTTCGTCCACAGGGCCCAGGGGGTGCCCCCGTTGCGCGAAGGGGCGCACAACCTCAACAACTTGAACGACCAGCAACGCGGCTGGTTCATGAGGCAGGTCTACGGGACGGAGCTCCCGGACGCCGTCAAGGGCGTGTACACCAGCCGGCAGCTCTTGAGGGACTTCAATGCCCGGTTCTACCTCAAGCGGGGGACTGACGGAGTCTTCTACGTCGTCTTCCGGGGGCTCGCGGGGCTGCGAAGGCACCTGACGTCGACGCGCTACCGGATCGAGAACCCGAAGATCGTCTCCCTCACGGGAAGTGGAGGTGCCACCACGGTGCGGGCGGGGGCCGTGCAGGGCCTCAGGAGCATGGCGACGGCGCCCTCCCTCGTGACACTCGCCTTCATTGGGGTGATGGACGTCGCGGAGTGGATGCAGGACGGCAACAGGCCCTTCACGGATCTGCTGGTGGACCTGGGGCTGGATGTCATCAAGGCCACCGTGGGAGCGGCCATCGCCAGCGGCATCATGGCGGGACTGGTGGGGCTCGTGGCGGGAGTCACCATTCCGCTCGTCGCCGCGGTCGCGGGAGGCATCATCCTGGGCTTGGCGATCGGCTTGGTGATCGACCAGGTGGATAACCGGCTCGGCGTGGGGGACACCCTCAAGAGGTGGTTGAGGCAGGGGGCCGACGATGTGCACAGGGGGTACGACAACTTCATCTATGAGCTCCGGCATGGGTTGAGCGACCTGGAGCGGTGGATGATGACGGGAGGGGGCCGGGTCCCGCTCGGCAGGTGAGGCGCGCCGCATGCCGTTTCCGAGCCTCCTCGCGCCGAGGCTCGGAAACCCGCATCAGCTCGGCGGAGCGGCGCCTTCCTCGAGCGCGGCGGGGCTCAGGGGCGGCAGGCGCTCGATGCGGCACTCCTTCACGCCGTGGCCCTCGACGCGCGTCACCTCGATGCGGACCTCGCCGTAGTCGACCACGTCTCCCACGTTCGGAGGCCGGCCCAGCTTCGCGAGCACGAGCCCGCTCACCGTGTCCACCTCGTCGTGGGTGAGCTCGAGTCCCAGGTGCTTGCCCACTTCATCGAGCCGGCGGATGCCCGCGGCGATGAGGTGGCCGTCCTCATCCGCTCGAAGCTCGGGCGCGGTGGGCGTGCCCTCGTCGATGTCGCCCACCACCTCCTCGAAGAGGTCCTCGATGGTGAGCAGGCCCGCCGTCCCTCCCAGCTCATCCATCACCACCACCACCTGCGTCTTCTCGCGGCGCATCACCGCCAGCACGTTGTCGAGCCGGGCCGTGCGCGGCACGAACGGCACTGGCCGCACGTTCCCGTACATCAGCGGCTCCCCCGACGACAGCACGCGCAACAGGTCCTTGATGTGCACCATCCCCACGATGTGGTCCAGGTCCTGCGCGTACACGGGATAGCGCGTGTGGTTGGACTTTCGCAGCACGCTCCGCACCTGCTCGGGCGTGGCCCCCAGCGGGATTCCCAGCAGGCGCACGCGCGGCATGGCGGCTTCGCCCGCCGTCCGCTCCCCGAAGCTCAGCAGCTCCTTGAGCACCTGGCCCGCCTCCTGCCGTAGGTGCCCCGCGTGCTGGCTCTCCTCGACGACGTAGCGCAACTCCTCGGAGGAGTGGCTCGTGGGGCCGCTGGTGCGGCGCACGCCCATGAGGCGCAGCACCCCGTTGCCCATCGCGTTCAACACGAAGACGAGGGGGAACAGGGCCCCGCTCACCCACCGGATGGGCGTGCTGATCCACAGCGCCGCGTGCTCCGCGCGGTGCAGCGCGAGCGTCTTGGGGATCATCTCGCCGAGCACGATGTGCAGGTACGTCAGCACCGCGACGGAGGTGATGCTCGCCAGCGTGTGCGCGGCGATCCACCGCGAGGTGCCGAGCGGCTCGAAGACGGACGCCAGCCACTCGGCCACCACGTGCTCGCCGTACATGCCGAGCCCGAGGCTCGCGACCGTGATGCCCACCTGCGCGGTGGCGATGTAGCGGTCCTGCTGCTTGGGGTTGCGCAGCAGCTCGCTCACGCGCCGGGCCCGCCGGCTGCCCTTGGCGGCGCGCCGGTCGATGGCGGTGCGCGGCGCGCCGATCAGGGAGAACTCGGCGGCGACGAAGAAGCCATTGAGGAGGATGAGCAGCGCGATGATGAAGGGCGCGAGGAGGTCATGCATGTGCGGGCTCCATCGCGGGCTTGAGCTCATCGCCCATCCGGCCGAGCAGCGCCTGGAGCACGTCCTCGAGGCTCACGAGCCCCTCCACCTTTCCGCCGCGGCTCACCACCAGGGCCTGGGTGGCACGCCGCTCGCGCAGCAGCGTGAGCAGCTGGTCCGCCTTCACCCCGCGGCGCACCGTGGGCAGCGGGCGCAGCACCTCGCGCAGCGGTGGCGGGGTGTCATGGCGGACGAAGTGGTTCGCGAGGTCCTTGGTATGCACGATGCCCAGCACCTTGTCGAGCGAGCCCTCGTACACGAGCAGGCGCGTGTAGGGGCTGGTGATGGCCCGGCGCAGCACCTCGTCGGGCGGGGTGCGGACATCGAGCCCGGCGATGCGCTTGCGCGGCACCATGAGGTCTCCCGCGGTGCGCTCGCCCAGCGTGAGGGCGCGGTGGAGCCGGCGCTGTTCCTCGGGCGCCAGCACGCCCGCCTGGTGGCTCTCCGCGATGAGCAGATCCAACTCCTCGGGCGAGTGGACGTGGCGGTGGCCGCCGGGCTTCACGTTGAAGAGGCGCAGCAGCAGGAGCCCGCTGCCGTTGAGCACCTTGAGGAAGCCCGCGTACAGCTTGAGGGACAGGCGCATCGGCGGGTACGTCAGCAGCCCCGCGCGCACGGTGAACTGGAGCGCGAGCGCCTTCGGGACGAGCTCCCCGAGGAGCACCTGCAGCACGGTGAGCAGTACGAGGACGACGATCGCCGCCACCGAGTGTGCCGCCACGGGTTGCAGTCCTCCGAGTCGCTCGAAGAGGGGGGTGAGCTGCAGCGCGACGGTGGCCTGTCCATACGCGCCCACGATGAGGCTGGAGAGCGTGATGCCAATCTGGCAGGCGGCCACGTAGCGGTCGAGCTTGACTCCATCCTGGAGCACCTCCAGAAGCCCCACGGCGCGGCGGTCACCCCTTTGGGCGAGCGGCTGAAGCTGCGTCACGCGCAGGCTCACCGCGGCGAACTCCGCCACGACGTAGAGCGCGTTGACCCCGATGAGCAGCAGAATGATGAGCCAGGCCATCGAGCCCTACTCCCTGAGTGTGAAAACAAGAGGTTGCACACCACGAGCATGGGCATCGCCGCCCGGGTCGGCCACAGCCGGACGAGTTGTCCTCCAGGTCAGTTGCCAGCGGGAAGCTTGATGCAGGGTGGGAAGTGGGCCGTGGGGCGAGCTACCGTTCACCCCATGCCCTACACGCCCATCATCGGCACGCTCGGTTACGTCCTGTCCCCGGACGGGACGAAGGTGCTCCTCATCCACCGCAACGCGCGTCCCCACGACGCTCACCTCGGCAAGTACAACGGGCTCGGCGGGAAGATGGAGCCGGGCGAGGACGTCGTCTCCTGCATGCGCCGCGAGATTCGCGAGGAGGCCGGCATCGAGTGCACGGAGTTGAAGCTGCGCGGCACCATCAGCTGGCCCGGCTTCGGTCCCAAGGGCGAGGACTGGCTCGGCTTCATCTTCCGCATCGACCGCTTCGAGGGCACGCCCCATGAGCGCAACCCGGAGGGCACCCTGTCGTGGGTTCCGGTGAAGGACATCATGAGCCTGCCACTGTGGGATGGAGACCGGCACTTCCTTCCGCTGGTGTTCGATGCCGACCCCCGGGCCTTCCATGGCGTCATGCCCTATGCCAATGGGAGCGCGGTGAGCTGGTCCTTTACCCGTATCTGAGCGTGAGCCATGAACTCCCTCCTGCGCCTCTTCCTGCTGTGCTCGGTCCGCGGTCTGCTCGCGTGTGCTTCCGGCCCCTCGCCCGTGGACGACGAGTCGCCCGACGCCGGCGCCCCTTCCTCCGATGCCGGGGCCTGTGTGGCGGTGATCCGGTACGCGCGCCCGGCCGCGGGCGGTGACTGCGAGCTCTTCGCCTCGCCCTGTGACGTGCCCCAGGGCCATGTCGTGTGCTGCGGCGGCCTGGCCTACGGGGCGTGCCTGGGGCAGAACGCGAAGTGCGTGGATGACACCACGGACACCTGCCATCCAGAGAGCGCGTCGGACTGCCCGGGCATCTGCCAGCCGTAGTCGCACGGGCCTCCGCGCCTCAGCGTCCACGGGAGGCGGCACCGAAGGTGTCGCACGCCTCGAGGGTGCCCTGCTCGAGCCCCCGGCGGAACCAGGAGACGCGCTGCTCGGAGGAGCCATGGGTGAAGGACTCGGGGACGACGTGGCCGCCCGCGCGCCGCTGCAGCGTGTCGTCGCCGATGGCCGTGGCCGCCCTCAGCCCCTCCTCGACGTCTCCTGGCTCCAGCATCTGGCGCTCGCGCTGCGCGTGGTGGGCCCAGATGCCGGCGAAGCAGTCCGCTTGCAGCTCCTGCAGCACGGACAGGGCATTGGCCTGCGCCCGCCCCGTCCGGCTCCTCATCGTCTGGACGCGCTCGGAGATGCCGAGCAGGTTCTGCACGTGGTGCCCCACCTCGTGCGCCACCACGTAGGCCCGCGCGAAGTCACCGGGCGCCCCGAAGCGCTGGTCGAGCTCGCGGAAGAAGGTGAGGTCCAGGTACACGCGCTGGTCCACCGGGCAGTAGAAGGGCCCCACCGCGCTCTGCTCATAGCCGCAGCCCGACTCCACCGCGTCCGAGAAGAGCACCAGGCGCGGCTCCACGTAGCGCACGCCCTGGGGCGAGAGCAGCCGCGGCCAGGTGTCCTCGGTGTCCGCGAGGATGACGGAGACGAAGTCCGAGAGCTCCGCCTGCGCGGGGTCCACCGCTCCCGAGCCGCCGGTGCCCACCTGGCTCGAGGGGCCGCGCGTGACGCCGGAGGGGAGATCCTCGGGGTTGCCACCGAACAGCATCACCAGCAGGGCCAGCACCAGCGAGGCGGCCCCGCCTCCCACCGCCAGCGGGCGCCCCATGCCGCGCCGATCCTCGATGTTCGAGCTGCGACGACCCCCCTGCCACCTCATCCCGTCCCCCTCCCGTCGGATTCCGTGCTCGCTCCAAGGTAGGCAGTACGGCCCACCGCATCGACCGACCTCGCGCTCCGCCCGGGTGCTCGCGCGGGAGGCGAGCATGCGGGGGAGCAGGGGAGTGTCCCCGGCTTTCACCTTGGAACGGGCAACGGTGGGGCTCGGACGTGGAAGGGGAGTTCCCCGCCAGGCGGGAGTCCGTCCTCGACTGGACGGCGTGGGGTAGCATGCCGGGGATGGCGCCCCCCTCCAGTGGACGATTCGGTCGGAACGAGCTCATGGCCGTGGCCGTGGGCGGGGTGATGTTGAGCGGGTTGGTGGTCGCGGTGGTGGTCGCGAACCGGCCCCCGGAGAGGCGGCGGGCCGCAGTGGAGACAAAGGCCGAAGAGGCCTCCCCGGAGTCGGTGCTGCCGCTTCCCGCCCCGCCCCCTGCGTCCGCTCCCGCGCCCTCGCGCGGGGTGGAGCCGTCCGCGCCCCCCGTGCCGGCGGTGCCCGCGGAGGAGGCACGGGGCTTGGCCACGTTCCCGGTCGACTCCCTCCGGCTGGAGGCGCGCAGGGACCTCTTCCGGGTGTCCACGTCCTTCGCGGCGCTCACCGGGCTGGAGCCAGGGGAGACCTACGTCATCACCGAGTACGTCGCGCCCTCGGATCGCCCGCGGCTCTTCTTCCTGCTCGCGGGCGAGGGGCTGTCGGCGGACGAGGCGGTGGGAACCGTCCCGGAGGTCTCGGGGACGCGGGTGACGGGAGCGCGCGCCGCGATGTTCTTCTCCGCGGGACCCCAGGAGGAGGGAGGCCAGCCCCGGCGCGTGGTGCGGGTGGAGAACGTGAGGACGGGCGTGAAGGCCACCGTCGGTGTCTACCCGAGCCAGGTCAGCGCCTCGTTGGACAGGGCCTTCGAGCTGAAGGGCCTGGAGGGGATGACGACGTACCAGCTCTCGCTGGAGCCGGTGGGCGAGGGGGCGCGCACGCGGGGGCCGAACGGGGGCGTGAGCCGGCAGGTGGCCTGCGCGCGGCAAGACTCGGCGGAGGTCTTGTACGCGGGAGATGACGAGAACGGTTTCCGGCGCGAGCAGCAGTTCCTCCTCGTCGAGGGGAGGCCCGTGGACGTGCGCGGCGCGAGCGCGGTGCGGTGCGGCTTCATCGACGATGATCCGGCGGACAACCAGGGGGCGGTGGAGCTGCGCATCACCCCGAAGGGGCGCACGCGGGGGATGGTGCCGATGGCCGCCGAGCTCCGGGGGAATGGCTCGGAGCAGGCGAAGCGGTTCTACGAAGAGGGCGTGGTGCTCTCGCGCAAGCTCCAGTTCCCCGCAGCGGAGCTGCGCCTGTTGAAGTGCCTCGACACGGACCCGGGCCACGCTCCGTGCTACCTGGCGCTGGGTGCCCTCAAGGCCCGTACCCACCAGCCCCAGGAGGGCGCGGCGTACTACCGGATGTTCCTTCGCCTCGCGCCGAACGATGCGCGGGCGCCCCAGGTGAGGAAGCTCCTGGCCGAGTACGACAAGAGCTACCGTCTGGACTGAAGGGGCGGACCGCGCCGGGAACGGGTAGCCTCCGGCGCCCATGGCCCCGTCCGCCCCGCTTCCGTCATCTCCCCCCTCGCCTTCGTCCGCCGGAGCCTCTTCGGAGGGGGGCGCCCCGCGCTTCGGCTGGCTGCCCGAGCCGGGCTCGTGGAAGTTCCACCTGCTGCTGAGCGCGGTGGCCATCCTCGTGCTGGGGCCGCTGGGGGGCATCGCCGCCTCGTACATGAACTTCAGCCTGGGCTTCTTCGTGGGCGGGCAGGTGCTGGCCGGCATCCTCGGCAGCGCCGTCACCTATGGCTACGGCCCCCAGGGCAAGCACGGCGCCAACTACATGCAGACGATGGCCGCCTCGGTGGCCTCGATGTGCGCCATGGCCGTGCTCATCCAGGCCATGGTGTGGCTGGGCATGCCGCAGCCGCCCGCCTGGCACCTGATGCTCTTCGTGGGCTGCGTGGGCATGTTCGGCGTGGGCGTGGGCATGCTCTACACGCCGCTGCTCGTGGACCGGCTCCAGCTCGACTACCCCTCGGGCTACGCGGTGGCCAACATCCTCCGGGCGCTCACCGACAAGCGTCTGCTCGAGGCCTCCATCGCCAAGCTGGGCGGTGGCACGGGCCTGGGTGGGGCGGTGGCGTGGCTCACCGAGCATGTGGCCGCCCTGGGCAGCCTCGGCCTGAGCGCCTCCACCATCGGCGCGGGCATGGTGGTGGGCAGCCGCATCACCGTGCCGGCCGTCATGGGCGGGCTCATCGGCCATGCCTTCACGCCCCACCTGAGGGAGATTGGCTGGCTACAGCCCGGCGAGCCGTTCCGCAAGATTGGCTTCCTCATCGGTCTGGCGATGATCTGCGGGGCGGCGGCGGTGGACCTGTCCCTGCTGGCGGTGCAGGCCGTCGAGCGGGTGCGCAACCGCGCCCAGGCTCCGGCCGGCGAGGTGCCCGCGTGGAAGCAGGTGAACCTGCCGAAGCTGCTGGCGTGGGTGGCCTTCTGGGGCGTGGCGGTGGTGGTGGTGGCCACGCAGCTCCTGGAGCAGCCCCTGGGCTTCATCGTCTTCGGGTTGATGCTCTCGATGCTGTTCGTGCTCATCAACGGCATCGCCTACGGCATCACCGACCAGAATCCCATCTCGAGCGCCTTCGTCATCTCGGTGCTGTTGATGTCGCTGCTGGGGCTGAAGAATCCGCTGGTGGGGTTGATGGCCGCGAGCATCCTGCTCATCAGCACCTCGGTGGGCAGTGACATGCAGCAGGACCGCTCCACCGGCTGGCGCCTGGGCACGGACCGCGTCATCCAGTTCCGCTACCAGGTGGTGGGCATCATCATGGGCGCGGTGCTGTGCGTGGGGCTGGCGCGCGTCTTCATGAGCGCCTACCCGGTGCTGGCCATCAACCAGCTCGACGCCCCGGGGACGGAGGCCGGCCAGTGGAGCTCGGCGATGACGTACAAGCTCGTCGGCGCCATCCGCAGCCTGGGCTCGCTGTCGGACTACACGCTGAAGGCGCTGCTGCTCGGCCTGTCACTGGGCTTCGTCATCGAGGTGGCGCGCAAGCTGCTCAAGCGCAACGCGCGCTACCAGGGCTTCCTGAAGGGCTCGCGCACGGGCTTCGCGGTGGGCTGGACGATGGACGCGGTGCTGCTGTCCAGCCCCTACGCCTCGTCCTTCGGCGCCTTCGTGAGCCTGCCGTCGGCGCTGTGGTTCGGCGTGGGCGGCATCCTGTCCTCGCTGTGGAACACACTGATGCACAGGCCGGCGCCGCACGCGGCCGGCTCGCCCGGCGAGGGCGAGGCGCTGCCCGAGGACATGAGCACCACCTCGCTGCTGGGCGGCGGCCTCATCGCCGGCGAGTCCCTCTACTTCCTCTTCGTGGGACTCGCCGGGCTCATCTCCCTGCTGGGGTGACGGCGCCGCCACCCCGGGCCGTCAGCCGCTCGCCAGTTGCTCCTGGGGAGCAGCGGCCTTCGCGGTCTCGGGTTCCTCGGTGAGGGTCACCGTCCTGCGCAGGAGGAACCGGACGGTGAGGTACGCCAGGAGCCCCACCGGGCCATAGAACATCGTCAGCAGGACGCAGGGGGCCACCGCCAGGTGGGGCAGCTGGCGACGCCCCGCGTCCCGGACGAGCCACGCGCCGACGAACAGGTCGAACACCAGGTAGTGGATCCAACAGAGCACCGCCACCCAGGGGTCGCTGAAGAGCAGCATGGCGCCCTGGAGGCTCGCCGCGTTGGCGCCCTCGGGGACGGCGTGACCCAGGAGCAGGCCCACCAGCAGGCCCAGGTACGCCACGCCCAGCATCACCGGGAGCAGCACGGAGTGGACCAGCCGCTGCGTCCACTTCCAGCGCGGGGCGAACATCAGCAGCGCCCACGCGGGAATCACACCGTAATTGAAGAGATTGAAAACGGTTTCGGCTCTCATACAGCCCTCCATTCGGTACCGCGGGTTGGGGTGACGGACGAGCCGACGAGCGAGCATGAGGCAGCGGCCTGTCGGTTGGTGACAGGGCCTCGGAACGTTCGCTTGTCGGGTACCCCACTCCGCCTTCACCGGCACACGCGCGACGCACGGGCGAGCGGCCTACCCAGAGCGGTAGGCGATTCACCTCGAAGGGCCGCGGGGCGGAGTGGTGGTTAGCGAGAGGAGATCATGAGAGACGCGGGGGACGCGTCGAGAGGAAAGTTACGCCGCGTCCCCGGAGTTGCAATGGTTTTTTCACGGCAGGTGACAGGCCTGCCGCCTTGCTCACGGCGTGGTGACGCGCTTCTGGAGGACCTCGCCCTCCATGGACAGCTCGTAGACGAGCGGCACGCCGGTGGCGAGCTCCAGGCCCACCACCTGCTCGCCCGTGAGCTTGTCGAGCTTCATCACCAGGGAGCGGTTGGAGTTGCCGTGGGCCACCACGAGCACGTTCTTG
>NZ_DASVSO010000479.1:0-7964 GCF_036388035.1 Archangium sp. | reverse complement strand
GACGCAGCACGACGCCGGAGAAGGCGATGCTGGTGCCGCGGTCATCCGGATCGAACGGGAGCTCCGCCTTGAAGCCGACCGTCAGCGTGAGCCCATCGCCGGAGATCTCCGCGCTGACCGACTCCGACGCGGTGGACGTGGTCGTGGGGGGATTGTGCCGCACGTCCGTGATGAGCCGGCCGGTGTTGCTGTCACCATCCGTATCGGGGGCGGTCGCGGTGGCGACCTGGCAGTCCGCCGTGCCCGGGACGATCTCCACCGGACGGTTGAAGCTGATGATGAGCTTGCCGTTGCCGCCCATCAGCGTATCCGTGTTGTCCGCGTTGGAGCGCACCGCGTACACGAGGGCGTCCGTCGCGCCACTGGCCGACAGCGCGACGCGCTGCTCGGACTGGCTCACGCCGGCCGTGATGTCGCCCTGGCCCGACAGCGTCCGCCCGTCGAGGGCCTCGCCCATCACCGCCTCGCAGTGGTAGGTGGCACCGTTGACGAGCTGCGCGCCCGGGATGACCGCCACGCCGTCATCTCCGCTGGTGGCGCTGATGGTGGTGGTACCCGTGTTGACCGGGTCCAGGAAGTCACCCGCGACCTGCAGCGTGTTGGTGCTCGTCGGCAGGTACTGGCAGAGGACCTGGGCCTTCGACACCGGCTGGTTGTTGAGGCTCACGTTGAACCGGTAGTCCACCGCGAAGCCCTTGGGGAAGAGCCGGATGTTGGCCACCTGCTGCGAGTGCTCCACGTCCATGTCGATCAGGCCGTAGTTGTACTCACCGACGAACCGCTCGTAGCCCGGGGCCTGCGCGAAGATGGGGATGGTCATCCCCTCGGGGATGCCGTCGATCTGGAAGCACCCATCCGCCTCGATACCATTGTCGTCGTTCGCGTCGCCGCTGCCGCACGGCTCCGCGCGACGGAACTCACCGTCGATGACGGCGTACACCTGGCTCTGGCTGTCCTTGTCGTCATCCAGGTTGTTCTTGTTGCCGTCCTTCTGGAAGAAGTTCAGCCGCTGCCCGGTCTGGCCGTCCACGATGAAGCCCACGAGCCGGCCACTGTTGGCCGCACGCTCACAGCCCGTGAGGGCAAGCAGCGAGGCCACCAGGAACTTCTGAGTCAACTTGTTCACGAAAACCCCCGTTGAAAATGCCACGTCGGCGAGGGCTGCATAGTCGACTTCCGGATGTCTTGCCAAGGGGGGGGTCCACCCCCCGGGCCCGGCCCTACTTCACCTCGACGACCTTGAGCTGGCCGATCAGGGGGGTGATCTCCGCGTTCGCCTCGAGGCCCACGCCGAAGTGGGTGGCATCCGCGACCACCTGGTTGAAGGTGGGGTCCATCTGGGTCCACTCTCCCACATAGGCCTCCACCCACTCATGCCAGTACAGCGCGGGCACGCCGTCCTGGTTCACCATGTAGACGACGCCATCCACGCGCCGGGCGGGGATGCCGGCCGCGCGCAGCAGCGACACCGCCAGCAGCGAGTGCTCCGTGCAGTCTCCCTTGCGCTGGCGCAGCACGTCCGTGGCCCGGTCCGCGCTCGCCCCGTAGTCCTTCTGCAGCGTGGTGGCCACCCAGGTGACGATCTTCTTCGCCGCCGCGTAGGCGTCCTTCTCCCCGCCCACGAGCTGCTCGGCCTGGTCGCGGATCTGCTGGCTGTCGCTCTCGACGATGATGGAGGACTTGAGGTTGTCTCCCCCCTCGGGGTCGGCGAGCGGCCGGGGCTTGAGGCTCTTGGGCTCGGGGGCCCGCGCGGACATCGTCACCTGCACGCGCCCGTCCGGCTGCCGCTGGTACTTCTGCCGGTAGCTGTCGCGCTGGAACTTCTCCGGCAGGTTCGTCATCACCAGCGTCACCTGTCCGGGAATGGCGTGCGCCTGCTCCGGCAGGGCCTTGGGCAGCACCACGCGGGTGAGGCCGAACACCTCCACCAGGTCCTGCCGCTTCGCCACCGCCTCGGGCTCGGCGCGGGCCTGCATCGTCTCGCCGAACTGCACCTCCAGCACCCGCCCGTCGTCCGCCACGTAGGTGGTGACGGCCACCTTCTCCTTCTGCGAGAGGGTGACGGTCTTGCCCAGCTTCACCTTCACCCCGCTGACGAGCCTCTCCTCCGTGCCCTCCACCGTGGTGCTGACCGGGTAGGTGCCGAGGTCCGTCCCATCCATCGCATGGCCGTCCACCTTCTTCTGGCGCAGCAACGCCACGCGGGCCTGGTCGGCGTCCTCCACCACCTCCGCCGTGGGCGGCAGGTTCACCGTCTCGTCCGGCATCCCCGGGCGCTTGCGCACCACGCTCACCCCGGTGGGCGTGGCGGTGCCCAGCAGCGTCTGGTTGCCGCCGTCCCCGCGCTGCTCGATGGTGAAGGCCACCAGCCTCCCGCCGGGCCGGGCCTCGTAGATGCGCTCCTCGCGGTGGATGCGCTCGGAGATGCGCGCGCCCACCTGGGCCTTGAAGTGCAGCTCGTTGATGCTGCGCACCCGGTCGGCCCGGTCAGGCGCGGGACCCAGCTCGGTGAAGACGTAGCCCACCTTCTTGTCCACCAGGTACAGCCCCAGGTACTCGCCGCCCTGGGGCCGGCGCGCCTCGAGCACGTCGGAGCGCTCGGCCGGTGCCTGGGCGGCTGGCTGGACCTGCCGCGTCTGGGCCTTGGGGGGCTCGGGCGCCTTGTCCTGCTGCTTGCACTGTACGAGCGCCAGGCTCAGGAGCGCGGCGCCCATCGGGAGGAGGGCTTTTCTGGGAAGTCGCATCACTCACCGCGCTCCAGCGGAGGGCCTGGAGCCGCTCAGATTCGCTTGGTCAGCATGATCAGGTCGTCGCCGACCTTGTAGAAGTCGCGGATGCGCGCCTCCTCCATGTACTTCATGGAGGCGTAGAAGCCGCGGGTGGGGCCGTAGGCCTCGGTGGCGCTCGTCTCCACGCGGATGAGGCGGGCCTTCAGCCGGCGCAGGTCCCCCTCCATGCCGGCGATGAGCGAGGCGCCCACGCCCTGGCCGCGCACCGTCGGGTCCGAGGCGATCCAGTACAGGTCGTACGTCCCCTCGGTCATCGGCGTGGGGCCGTAGCACACGTAGCCCACGAGCTTGCCGTCCCGGTCCGCGACAAGAATCTTGTAGTCGGGGTTATTCGGCTGAAGCGCGAGATCGACGAGCTCGACCGCGACCGTCATTTCTTCCTGCGAGAACGTTTCGATTCGCTGGATCAAGGAAGCGAGCTGCTCCCGATCCTTTCCTTCGAGGGCTCTGATGTCCATGGGTTCTCTCCAGTGCGATCTCGACCAGCCGGGTGGCCAGGGCAGGGTAGTCGATGCCGGCCGCTCGCGCGGCCTTGGCGAAGCCCGCCTCGGGGTGGAGGTCGCAGTTGGGGTTGATGTCGATGACGTACGGCACGCCCTGGGGCGAGACCCGGAGGTCCACGCGCCCGTAGTCCTGGCACTCCAGCGCGGTGAAGGCGTCCATCGCCGTCTGGACGATGCGGGCCTCCAGCGCGGGGTCCTCGAGCTGGCACAGCCCCGAGGGCGTCTGCTGGTAGTCGGCCGAGCTGGCCTCCCACTTCGCCGCGTAGGTGACGATGTTGGGCCGGTCCTCGAAGATCTTCCCGAAGCTGATCTCCGTGAGTGGCAGGGCCCGGCGCGGGCTGTTGCCCAGCAGCGGGACGTAGATCTCCCGCCCGGAGATGAACTGCTCCACGATGGCGGGCTGGTGGAAGGTGCGCAGCACCGCCTCCACCGCGCGGCGCAGGGCGGCCCGGTCGTGCACCACCGAGTCGTGGGTGATGCCCACGCTGGCGTCCTCGCGCGAGGGCTTGACGATGAGGGGGAAGGGCAGCTGCACCGTGTCCACGTCCTCGAGCCGTGCCACCCGCGCGAAGCCCGGGGTGGAGACGCCGCGTGCCCGGAGCAGCTCCTTGGCCTTGTCCTTGTGCAGGGCCAGGCCCAGCGACAGGGCGGGAGAGCCGGTGTAGGGCAGGCCCAGCATGTCCAGCAGGCAGGGGATGATCATCTCCCCACGGCTGTCCGCGGCCAGGGACTCGCAGAGGTTGATGACCAGGTCGGGCTGCATCCGAGCGAGCAGGTCCACGAATTCCAGCCGGGAGCCCTCGACGGCGAGCGGCTCGGCGTGGACGTCGCCTCGGGTGAGGGCCTCGGAGAGCGCGGAGGCCACGCGCGTTACGTCTTCTCGCGCCTCCCGACCCGGGTCGTCCTCCAACAGCTCATGGTCTTGGTTGTACAGGATGGCGATGTGCATGCGGGGTGCTGAGTGCATTCAGGGTTAGCACGTCCCCTGGGGGGATGACAGTCTGCTGTGGCCGATTGGCTGGCAGCCGTGCAGTCCCAGGAAGTATGAGAGGAGAACCATGCGGATTCGCGACCCCATCCACGGCACCATCGACGTGAGTGAGGAGGAGAAGGCCGTCATCGACAGCCGCTACTACCAGCGGCTGCGCCATGTGCGGCAGCTCGGGTTCGGTGACCTGGCCTTCCCGGGCGCCACCCACACCCGGCACGCCCACTCCCTCGGGGCGATGCATGTCGCCTCCCGGGTGTTCCACGCTGTAGCAACCCGTTCCACGCTTCCCTCCGATGTCCGGGCCCGCTTCAGTGCCGCGGTGCGTCTGGCCGTGTTGTGTCACGACCTGGGGCACATGCCCCTGTCGCACGCCTCGGAACGCATTGCCCCGTCCCGCGCGTCCCTGAGGTTGCCCCCCTGGTTGGACTCCGTGGCGGAGGGCGAGCAGGCCACCCACGAGGACTTCACCGCCAAGCTCCTCCTGGACAGCTCGCTCACCCCCATCATCGAGCAGCGCTACGGGCCGCTGGGCATCACCCCCGCGGCGGCGGTGGCGCTCATCACCGGGGCCCGGCCACCGCAGGATCCCCACTTCTCCCACGCCGGGGTGGACTGGACGCCGCTGCTGCGCGCCATCGTGTCCGGCGAGCTGGACGCGGACCGCATGGACTACCTGGTGCGCGACTCCTTCTTCACGGGAGTGAACTATGGCCGGTACGACATGGATTGGATCGTCTCCAACCTCAACCCGGCGGAGAAGGGAGGCCGGGCGTACCTGGCGCTGAGTCGGGCGGCGGCGTTCGCCTTCGAGGACTTCCTCCTCAGCCGCTACCACATGTTCGTCTCGGTGTACTACCACCACACCTCGGTGAACTTCGACTACATGCTGCGGCGCTACTACGAGGAGGCGCCCGGTGAGTTCGAGATTCCCTCCGACCCGGAGTCCTTCCTCTTCTGCGACGACGTGGCGCTCTGGTACACGCTGCGCCGCTCGAAGAACCGGTGGGCCCAGCGCATCGCCACGCGCCAGGGCTTCAAGCTGCTGGCGCAGTTCACCGAGCGCGACGTGGGCTACGACCTGGACGTGCTGCGCAGCGCGCTGGTGACGGGCGGCTTCGAGCACTTCACGGTGGAGTCGCGGGGGGTGCTCTCCAAGTACTTCTCGGAGGGCTCGGGCCCGAGCCTCTACATCGTCGACGCGTCCACCGGCCGGCTGACGGAGGTGGCCCGCTACACGCCCCTCTACCAGCGCTACAGCGGCGCGGTCCGGCTCTCGCGCATGTTCGTGCGGCCGGACCAGATTGAAGATGCGCGCAACATGATGGCCCGGTTGCTGGGCCAGACGGTGCAATCATGAGCGAAGCGTTTCCTGGGATGCCTCCGCCGCCTCCAGTCGCCGCGACACGGCCCGCGTCGGTGGTGGTGCTGTACCGCGAGGCGCGCGAGGGCGTGGAGCTCTTCTGGGTGAAGCGCGAGAAGGCGCTCGCCTTCGCGGGGGGCTTCTACGCCTTCCCCGGCGGCAAGTTGGACAAGGCGGACGCGGCGGTGCCGGTGCGCGGGGCCTCGGGGCAGGAGGCGGCGCTGCGCGTGGCGGCGGCGCGCGAGCTCTTCGAGGAGACCGGGGTGCTGGTGGCCGAGGGCGCCGAGCGGTTGGACGCCGAGCAGCTCCGGGAGGCACGCCGCGCGCTGCTGGAGAAGCGGAGCACGTGGGCGGAGCTGCTGCGGCGGCACGGGCTGGTCCTGAGGGCGGAGGACTTCCCGGAGGCGGGGCGGTGGGTGACGCCCGAGTTCGCGCCCGTCCGCTTCGACACCTTCTTCTACCTGGTGCGGGCGCCGGCACGGGCCCTGGCGGAGTGGTGGCCCGGGGAGCTGTCGGAGGCGGCCTGGGTGACTCCCGCCGAGGCCTTGGGGCGCTGGGAGCAGGGGACGGCGCTGCTGCACCCGCCCGCGCTGCATGTGCTGCGGGTGATGGCCCGCTTCGACACGGCCGAGGGCGCGAGGGCTCGCCTGTGCGAGCCGCCCCACTGTCCGGACTTCATCGCCCAGCGCATCGAATTCCATCGGGGCGTGCGCGTCTTCCCGCTGCTGACGGCCACGCTGCCGCCGGCCACGCACACCAACGCGTACGTGCTCGGCAACGGCGAGCTGCTCATCGTGGACCCGGGGGCGGACGACGAGGCCGAGGTGGCTCGGCTCCTGGCGATGGTGGAGGGGCTGGTGGCGGACGGGCACCGCGTGCGAGCGGTGCTGCTGACGCACCACCATGGCGACCACGTGGGCGGTGTGCGCCAGGTGAAGGAGCGGCTGATGGTGCCGCTGTGGTGCCACGCGCGGACGGCGGATCGGCTGGACGTACCGGCGGAGCGGCTGCTGGAGGATGGCGAGGTGCTGGAGCTGGCGGGGACTCCGCCGCAGCGCTGGCGGGTGCTGCATACGCCGGGTCACGCGCGGGGCCACCTGTGTCTCGTGGACGAGCGGACGCACGCGGCGGTGGTGGGCGACATGGTGGCGAGCGTGGGCTCCATCGTCATCGACCCGCCCGAGGGCGACATGGGCGAGTACCTGCGGCAGCTCGCGCGGCTGCGGGACTGGCCGGTGACGACGCTGCACCCCTCGCACGGCACGGCGATTCCGGATGGGCCCGGGAAGCTCCAGGAGTACCTGGACCACCGTGCCGCGCGCGAGGCTCGCATCGTGGAGGCGGTGCCGGCCGAGGGGGCGACGCTGGCCGAGGTGGTGGCGCGGGCGTACGCGGAGACGCCCCCGTTCCTCTACCCCGTGGCTGAGCGGAGCGCACTGGCGGTGCTGCTGAAGCTGCAGGGCGAGGGGCGGCTGCGCGAGGCCTCCGGCCGCTATTTCCCGACCTGAGCCTCCGCCGTGCCCGAGTGTTCACAATCGAACCCCGCAGCCGCATGGATTCCCCATCCCCGTGGTTACTGTATTCGCGGAACCGCGGAGCAGTGCAGCTCGCAGGGAGATTTGCTTGGACACGCGTCGAAGGGCGGAGGCTTACGTTTCCCCGGCTGGTGAGCTCGCCGGCACGGCATCACCCGGGGAAACGACAGTCGAGGCGTTGATCGAGCTCGTCACCCGACTGGCCGCCAACGAGCCGCACGTCCGGTGTCAGGTCGGTGAAGGGGCGCTCGCTCCGCTGGCCGTGGCGCTCAACCACCTCGCCACCACGCTCGATGGGCGCCGTGCGAAGTCGAATGATTCGTTCGGCATCGAAACGCTGGTCGCGCAGTCGCCGATCATGATGCAGACGTGCGACGCCGACGCGTGCATCCGGTTCATCAATTACACCATCCCGGGCCTCAGCCCCACGGAAGTGGTGGGCAAGAGCTTCTATCACTTCGCCCCCCCAGAGGATGTCGAGATGATGCGGAGCCATGTCCGGCGGGTGCTCACGACGGGCGAGACCGTCTCCTATGAGCACCGGCCCGCGCTCCTCAATGGTCCCGAATGGTACGGCGTGAAGCTGGGGCCCATCCGCGGCGGCGAGAAGGTCGTCGGGTTCACGGTGAGCCTGATGGACATCACGGACCTCAAGCGGACCCAGCTGTGCCTGGAGCAGTCCAACCGGGAGCTGGAGAACTTCGCCACCGTCGCCTCGCACGACCTGCAGGAGCCGCTGCGCAAGATCCAGACCTTCAGTGAGCGCCTGACGGCCATGTGCGCCGA
>NZ_DASVSO010000478.1:0-2431 GCF_036388035.1 Archangium sp. | reverse complement strand
GCTGGAGCGGCTGTGCGAGCTCATCGTTCCCCGGCTGGGCACCGCCTGCCACGTGCGCCTGCTCTCCGAGGACGGCCTCTGGCTCAACGCGGTGGCCTCGGCGCACGCGGACCCCGAGGTGCGCGCCCTCATCGAGCGCCTCAACGCCGCCCCCCAGCGCGCGGACGAGGGACTCCCCGCGCAGGTGCTGCGCACCGGCCGCGCCGCCCTCGTCACCCCGGAGGAGCTGACCCTGCTCCAGCGGCAGATTCCCGCCGAGGTGCGCCCCCCCCTCCCGCCCTTCGCCTCCCTCCACCTGCTGCTGCTGCCACTGCGCGCGCGCCAGCGCCCGCTCGGCCTCATCGCCATCCACCGCTGCATGGGGGAGCCCTCCTTCGAGAAGGGCGAGCACCTGCTGCTGCAGGAGCTCGTCGACCGCGCGGGGCTGGCACTGGACCTGGCGCGCGCCTACGAGGCCGAGCGTCGGGCCCGTCACGCTGCGGAGGTGGCCGCCGAGCGCCTCACCCGCCTGCAGCGTGTCACCGAGGCCCTCAGCGAGGCCGTCACTCCCGCGGATGTGACGCGCGTCATCGTCGAGGAGATGGTCACCGCCCTCGGCGCGGACCGGGTCGTCGCCGCCTCCCCGGTGCCAGGAGACGCCGGGCAGCTCGAGGTGGTGGGCCAGCACGGCCTCTCGCCGGAGGCCCTGGCGCGCCTCCCCCACTTCTCTCCCACCGCGCCCCTACCCATAGCGGTGGCGTACCGTACCGGCGAGCCGGTGTGGCTGGAGTCGATGGAGGCCATCTCCGCCTCGTTCCCCCAGACCCTCCTCTCGCGGCCCGGGGTGACACAGGCCGTGGTCGCCCTGCCGCTGCGGGCGCGCGGGCGGACGCTGGGCTCCATCGGCTTCGGCTTCGACACGCGGCGCGCCTTCGGCCCCGACGAGCGCTGCCTGCTGGTGGAGCTGGCCCGGCAGAGTGCCCAGGCCCTGGAGCGCGCCTGGCTCTACGAGAGCGCGCAGCAGGCCCGCACCCGCGCCGAGCGCGTCGCCGCGCGCACCGCCCGGCTGCAGACGCTCAACACCGCCCTCTCCCAGGTCCTCCTCTCCCCGCGCGTGGCGGAGGTCGTCATCGACCAGGGGGTGGCGGCCGTCGGCGCCGAGATGGGCGGCCTCTGGCTGGTGGACGAGTCCGGGACCCAGGCCCGGCTGCTGCGCGGCGTGGGGCTGACGCCCAAGGTGGCCAGTTCCCTCGCCACCCTGCCCCTGGCCCACTCCATGCCCCTGACCGACGCCATCCGGCGCGAGCAGCCGGTGTGGCTCGAGTCCCCCGAGGAGGTCGCCCGCCACTACCCGCGCACGGAGAAGCGGGTGAGCGAGCTGGTGCCGTCCGCCCCTCCCTTCTCCATGGCCTGCCTGCCGCTGCTGGTGGACGGGCGCAGCCTGGGCGGGCTCGTCTTCGGCTTCACCGGCACGCACCGCTTCGACGACGACGAGCGCGTCTTCCTCACGCTGCTGGCCCACCACGCCGCCCAGGCCCTCGAGCGCGCCCGGCTCTTCTCCCAGGAGCGCAGCGCCCGCGAGGCCCTGCGCGATGCCCACCACACGCTGGAGGCCATCATCCAGTCCTCCCCCACCGCCATCATGGCGATGGAGTTGGACCGCACGGTGCGCCTGTGGAACCCCGCCGCCGAGCGCATCTTCGGCTGGAAGGGCGAGGAGGTACTCGGTCGTCCCTCCCCAATCGTTCCCGAGGAGAAGCAGGAGGAGCTGCACGACACCCTCGTGCGCGTCGCCCGCGGCGAGTCCATCCTGGGCCTGGAGACGCACCGCCAGCGACGTGACGGCAGCCGCATCGACGTGTCCATGTGGATCACCTCGGTGCGGCCGGCCGAGGACCGGCGGCTGTGCCTCTCCGTGGTGGCGGACATCACCGAGCGCAAGCGCGCCGAGCAGGCCCTGCGCTTCCTCGCCGAGGCCAGCGCCGTGCTCGCCAGCTCCCTGGAATTCGAGGTGACGCTGGAGCGTGTGGCGCACCTGGCCGTGCCCACCTATGCCGAGGGCTGCTACGTGTACCTCCTCGGAGAGGGCGGCGCGGTGAGCTGCGTGGCCACCGCTCGCGCCGGGGACCAGCCCGAGCTGCCTCGGGAGCTGGGGCCGCTGGCGCCGGGGGCCTCCGCCGTCTCGCGGGTCATCGGCTCGGGACAGCCGGAGCTGTGCGTGGACCGCTCCGGCCTCCCACCTCCGCTGGCCGGGCGCTCCACGCTGCCGTGCGAGCTGGCGGCGCGCGCCTACGTCTGCGTGCCCCTGGTGGTGCGCGAACAGACGATCGGCGCGCTGTCCTTCGTCTCCTCCCGGCACAGCTATGACGCGCAGGACCTGACGCTGGCCCAGGAGCTGGCCCGGCGCGCCGCCCTGGCCATCGACAACGCGCGCCTCTACCGCGAGGCGCGC
>NZ_DASVSO010000477.1:0-2454 GCF_036388035.1 Archangium sp. | reverse complement strand
GGCCAGTCGCTGGCCATCCGGCGAGAAGTCGATGGCGCGGATCTGATCCCGGGCGCCCCGCAGGACGCGGACCTTGCCCGTGGAGCGCTCCCACAGCCGCGCGGTGCGATCGGTACTGCCGGAGGCGATGTACCGGCCATCCGGGGAGACGCTCAGGGTGGTGAGCGTGCCCTCGTGGTTTCCCAGCACCCGGGGCGTTCCGGTGGCCAGGTCCCAGAGCCGCACGGTGCCATCCATGAAGCCCATCACCAGTTGCCCGCCATCCGGCGTGATGACGAGCGCCGTGATGGGCTGCGCGCTCTTGTCCTTGTCGAGCAGCCGCCGCTTCCCCGTGCGCGGCTCCCAGCCGTACAGCGCGCCCTCGCTGCTGCCCGTGAAGAGCTCGCCGCTCGGAGAGAAGACGTTCGCCCAGACGTGCTCATTCTCATCCATGGGCGCGAAGGTGCCGCGCTCCACGTCCCAGAGCATCGATTGGATACCCTGGTGGCCGCGCAGGAAGACGTGCTTCCCGTCGGGCGAGATGCTCCCGTCCTCGAGTCCCTTGCCGCCCGTGTGCAACGTGCGCGACGTGTTCGTGCTCAGGTCCCACACCAGGAGCTGGTCGTCCACGCGGCTCGCACTGAAGAGGCGCCCGCCATCCCGGGAGACGACGAGCGTGGACACGGGGCCCGACAGCTTCGCGAGGAGCTGGCCCTCGCCCGTCTCCGGGTTCCAGAGGCGGAGCGTCCCATCCTTGCCGCTGGAGACGAGGCGACCATCGGGCAGCAGCCGGACTCCCCAGGCCTCGTCGGTGTGCCCGGAGAGGACCCGGCTCGTCCCGTGCTCCAGGTCCCAGACGCGAAGCGTCCGGTCATCGCTGCTGGTGACGAGCCCCCTGCCATCCCGCGTGAACTCGAGGTCGTTGATCGTCTGCGAGTGGCCTCGCAGCACGGAGGCGAAGCCGTGGGCCTGGGCATCCGCGGCGATCATCCGTGCCGCCGACCAGTGGGGGAAGCCGGGCGAGATGCGCTGGAGCCAGGCGATGGCCTCGTTCGGATCCCGCTGCACGGCCTCTCGGGCCTGGAGCAGGAGAAGCTCGTCGGCCTGGGTCCGCACCTGCTGGTGCGCCGCCTCGGCCTCGGCCTGCTTGTGCTCGGCCAGGTTGCGCGCCTCCAGGACGCGGCGGATGCTCACCCCGGCCAGCCCGGCGAGCAGGAGCGCGGCCACCACCGTCACCGTCACCGCGGCCCGGTAGCGCCGGACGAAGCGGCGCAGCAGCTCCAGGCGCGAGTACTGGTACGCGCCGACGATCTGCCCCGTCTGGAAGCGCCGCAGGTCCTCCACCAGCTCGCGCGCGGTGGCGTAGCGCTTGGAGGGCTCGCGCGCCATCGCCTTGCCCACGAGGGCCAGCAGGTCCGCTGGAATGCACTTCTGGCGCTGCCTGAGGGGCGGCGGAGGGCCCTGTGCCACCCGCTGCAGCACCTGCTCCGAGGTGTTTCCCTCGTAGGGACGGGTCCCCGCCAGCAGGTGGTAGAGGATGGCGCCCAGCGCGTAGACATCGGCGCGCTCGTCCACGGGCTGGCCCGCGGCCTGCTCCGGGGGCATGTACGCCGGCGTCCCCATCACCGTGCCCACCCGGGTGAGGCCTCCGTCCTTGGCTCCGGCGCTCGTGTCGGCCGCCCCGGTGGGCTCCGTGCCTTCCTCGCGCGAGAGGTCCTTGGCCAGTCCCCAGTCGATGACCACCGTCTCGCCGAAGTCTCCCACCAGCACGTTGGCCGGCTTGAGATCGCGGTGGATGATGCGCTCGGTGTGCGCGTAGGCGATGGCCTCGGCCACCGCGAGCACGTGCGGCAGCAGCGCCAGCCGCTCCTCCAGCGTCTTGCGCTCGGCGATGACGTCCGCGAGCGAGCGGCCGGAGACGAGCTTCATCGCGTAGAAGGGCTCGCCGCCCGGCCAGCGCCCCGCCTCGTACACGGGCACGATGGAGGGGTGTTGCAGGCGCGCGGTGACGAGTGCCTCGGCGACGAAGCGGGGCTCGGCCTCGCGGGCTGGCGTGAGCATCTCCTTGATGGCCACGGGCCTGTCGAGCTGGACATCCCTCGCCCGGAGGATGCGGCCGATGCCACCGTGCGCCAGCTCTCCGGCGATGGCATAGCGGGCCGGGTCCACCACCGGCAGCGTCGTGCCCGGAGGGGGGGCCACGCTTCCCGAGCGCTGAGCGATCAGCGTGCTGTCCGAACCGTCGCCGGAGACGGGCGTGAAGGTGCTGCTGGCACCGGGCCCGTCCTGCGTGTTGGCGGAACCGACGGTGTCATTCAGCCTGACGTGGCTCATGGATGCCCTCCTCGGGCGAGACCCCCGGTGGCGCGCATGGCTCCCGACTCTACGCCATGCGGCCGGCATCCATCCCATCGGCTTGGGTAGCGCTCGTTCCCATGCCTGCTTTCTCCTGGCTGACGGACGGTGAAGCCGAAC
>NZ_DASVSO010000476.1:0-5704 GCF_036388035.1 Archangium sp. | reverse complement strand
CTCACGCTGGTCTATGGAGGCCAGCGGCTGGCACTGGTGCGGGACCGGGCGACGGCACAGCTCGCGGGCGTGTGGAGCGTGGCGTCCTGGCTGGAGTTGGGCATACGAGTCCCCTTCGTGGTGGAGCAGCGCGGGGACGAGCCGGGCGCACCGGGCCTCGGCGCTCCGAAGAGCCGCGGCCTGTCCACGCCCTTCGCCAGTACCCGGCTGGGGCTGCTCTCCCAACGGGGCGGGGCCGCGCTGGATATGGCGCTGGAGCTGGGCCTGGGATTGCCCGTGGGCAGCGCCGAGGCCTTCGCACGCGACGAGGGGCCGCGCCTGTCCGCCCGGCTGCAGGTGGGCCGGCGGTTCGGCTGGCTGCGACCGGCGCTGGAGGCGGAGGTGCTGCGGCGGTCCTCGGCCGCCATTGGTTTGCCCGAGGACCCCCGCCCCCTGTTGGGCAGAGAGGTGCGCCTCGCGGCGGCGCTGGCCCTCCTGGGCGAGGGCCTCCGGGGTGAGGTGGGGGCCCGCGCCACCCTGCCGCTAGAGCACTCGAGGAACGCCCTGGAGGTGCTGGGGGGGTTGCACTACCCCGTGCTGCCCGAGCTGGAGGTGTTCGCGCTGGGAGGCCTGGGCTTCGGCTCCGCGCCTGGTACGCCCCTCTACCGCGCCGCGGCCGGGCTCTCCTTTGGCTCCGCGCCCCTCCCCGAGCCGGAGCTGCACCTGCCGGAGCGAGTCATGCCGGGGCAAGCGCCTCCCCGGACACCCTCACCCCGACGTCCCGCCGTCTCCACGTCCTCCATGGCCCCATGGCCGCCGGACGAGGCCCCGCCAGGAGAGGACACCGGAGAAGAGGACACCGGGGAGGACGCGCCGGACGAGCGCCAGCCCGACGCCAGGAGGACGAAGCCATGACGATGAGACGTTGGCTCAAGGGGGGACTGGTGGCCCTGGCACTCTGCTCGGCCCGGGTGGGCGCGTTCGCGGTGGACACCTCGAGTCCTCCGGTACTGGAGATGCCCGTCGCGGGGGCGCTGCTCACTACCCGGACGCCGCTCTTCTCTGGCAGGGCGGACGCGGGCGCGCTGGTGGTGCTCATGCTGGACGGGGGGGAGCTGGACCGTGCCCGGGCCGATACGGCGGGACGCTGGAGCATCCCCGCGCCCCGACTGCTGGCGGAGGGCCCCCACCAGGTGAAGGCGGGCCGCGTGGATGCGCTCGGCGGTGTCGGCTCCTTCTCGGAGTCCCGCGCCTTCACCGTGGACACGGTGCCACCCGCGGTACCGGAGCTGCGCGCTCCCACTCCGGGCGCGCTGCTGAATACGTTGACGCTGACCCTCTCCGGCCGTGCCGAGCCGGCCAGCCGGGTGACGGTGTACCTCCTCGGCAGCGTGCCTCTCGGGACGGCCACGGCGGATGCAGCGGGCACCTGGAGCCTCTCGGCCGGGGGCGTGCCAGAGGGCTACAACGAGGTCCGGGCACGCGCGGTCGATGCCGCTGGCAACGCGAGCCCGGCCACGCCGGCCCTCGGCTTCACCGTGGACACGACGCCGCCGAATGCACCCGAGGTGCTCTCGGCGGAGGAGGGGACGGGGGCGGTGGGCACGAGCTTCCCGGTCATCACCGGCACGGCCGAGCCGGACAGCGTGCTGGCGCTCTATGTCGGAGTCGTGCGGCTCGGCACCACACGAGCGGATGCGACGGGGCGCTGGAGCTTCATCTCGCCGCTGCCCCTGGCCGAGGGGGACTACGTGGTGCGAGCCTCCGCGACCGATGCGGCGGGCCACACCAGCCCGGAGTCCTCCCCCTACCTCTTCTCGCTGGGCAAGCTGCCCCCGGACACAGCCATCACCTCCGGACCCGAGGGGACGCTTTCCTCGACGGAGGCCACCTTCGAGTTCGCTTCCCCCCGGACGAGCGCCACCTTCGAGTGCGCCCTGGATGTCGCGGCCTATGAGCCCTGCACCAGCCCCGTCACCTTTCGAGGTCTCGCGTCAGGCGCGCACACGTTGAAGGTGCGCGCGAAGGACGCGCTGGGCCGCACGGACCCGACGCCCGCCTCCCGCACCTGGACCATCGCCATCGTGGAGGATCTCACGGGCAACGGCGTGGGCTGCAACTGCTCCGCTTCGGGAGTCTCTCCGGTGCTGGCATCGCTCAGCCTGGTGGGGCTCGCCCTGCACGCGAGCCGCCGACGAGGGGGCTGGGGACGGCTTCCGCGCTTCACCTCGCCTGCCATCAGGCGCTCTTCATTGAATCTTCCCACCGGGGGTTCCCATGTCGTTTGAACAAGTATGCAGATACCTGAAAGCCAAGCACGCCACACGCCCGCCGCCGTACGTGGGCATCGCCATCCGCTTCAATGGTGATGATGACAATGTATTCATGGTCGAGAACGAAGAGTATGACCAGGAGCCAAATGGGGAACTCTTCGGCCAATACGGACGGACCCGTCAAACCATCACTCAACTCGCGCCTTTCCAGCCCTACGACACCGTCCAGAGATATATCAATTCGACGTCCAGCCGCCACGAGGAGCTACGGCGAAGCGCCAGGGAAAAAGCAATCAAGGCCATGGACTTCGAGTTCGAGCTCAACATGTTGCAGCATGAGAAGGAGCATAAAGATCGTCTGGCGGCGGGACTGCTCATGGATCGCAACAAGGTGCGGGAAGAGCTCCGGAAGAAAGCGGAGTCTGATTCTAAAGCTTTCAAGCATCTACCTCCCATCTCGGAGGCGAGGAAGCATGCCGAGGAAGTGGAAGCCCGTCGCGCCTACCAAAAGAACCTCTATCAGGAAACAATACGGTATGCCGAGGATGAGCATCCCCATGAGGTATACGCGCACACGCCCATCAACCCTGCGTTCACGCAGGGTGGGCATGCCGAGGAAATCTTGATCCGGGAATGGAAGTCCATGACGCAGGGCCTCAAGGTCGAGAAGGTAGATCTCTACTTGACGACGATGTGCTGCGCGATGAATTCATCTCCCTTTCAGATGTATTTCGACGGTGTTCTCGTCGACTTCAAACAGGGCTGCATCAACAAGATGGTGCAACTCGTCGAACTCGTGGGCGCAGACGTCACATGGAACATTACCTATACCAATCTTGTAGGGCGTGATGAGCTGGGCCTGGCTCTTCGTTTCGCCAAGCGATTCCCGATCAACGTCACGTATTCCTGGGAACGACACTGAAGACGGCGCCCTTGTTTCAAGCCCGCGGTTCACTTCAACCCCCGAGGAAAGAATGGAGATCCTGGTCGCACTCTGGTCGAGGAATACGCGTAATTTGCATTATATGAACCAGCCTTTGGCCGGTGCCTCGGCCGATGCCAGGATGCAGGCCCTGTCGGAGGCCATCCAGAAGGTGGGCGAGAAACTCGCCGCTGGAGGATTCCCGCCGGGCCAACCCATTCAAGGCATCTTCGTCGCGCCAGAGTATCTTTTCACCCAGCAGAGGACCAGCTCCGCCGAGCGTCGGGCAGTGGAGGAGGGCATGAAGGAGGGTTTTCTCCAGCACCTGCTCACCCTCAGCAGGACCTATCCGACCCTGCTCATCGTGCCTGGGACGATCGCCTGGCGAAAACCCCTCCAGCGCCCCGCGGGCGAGCAGCGCAAGAAGGACCCGATGACAGGAGAGCGCACGGGAGACGAGAAGACGGAGTCCAGGGTGGCCAAGGCCCAACGCAGCTTCTCCTCCTCCTTCCTTCCCCCTTCATTCGGGAACTTCAATCCGGGGAACAAGAACACTTTCAATGGTGTGGAGGATACGGTCCCGGGCAAGGACGAGAAGTTGAGCAAGCTAGCCGACTGGGCGGATCAAGATTGCTACATCCAGCGCAATACGGCATACATGCTGCTCAACGGAAGGATACGGTTCAAATACAACAAACGTGGTGACTTTCACGAGGCCATTGGAGCGCATGGCGATACTGTATTCATTCCGGGCCAGCGCTCTGGGATGGTCACCATCGAGAACATCCGGTTCGCCTTGGAGATCTGCCTGGACCATTGGTACGGGATGGCAAATCACGACGTCTCGCTCGAGCCCACGAATACACCCCACATCCACATCGTTGCCTCGGACTTCGTGGACAACCGGGTGTCCCGTATGGCCATGGAGAGCGGAGGGTGGTTCCTCCACGCCAGTTCTTCTCAAGCTCACACGGGTGTATGGACGAAGGATTCGTCGGGAACGCACGCATTGCCTGCTACGGAAATGGACACGGTAGGAGGGGAGCCGCTCTGCTACTGGCGCATCACCCTGGACGATGCCCTGTGCCCCTCCGCGGTGCCGTTGAACCTTCCTCTGCTGGACTTCCCAGAATTCGAAGAGGGTATCGACATCGAAGCGCTTCTTTCGGAAATCGATTCAACCGAGCCCGGTCGAAAGCGCTCCTGGCAGTCGCTCCAACAGTTCGCGGGTACCCTTCAAGCACAACTCCAGGACAGCCAGATCGGTCGCAGCCCGAAGCGCGCCCGGATTCTTCAACAGTTCCAACAGCTCCAACAGTTTTTGAATACAGGCCTTGGCTCTCAGGGGAGGGCCCAGGAGGGCGCTCCCTTGCAAAGCCAGAAACAACAGTTCCAAAAGTGGATGCAGTCGTTGCTGAAGAACCAGGAGGACTGACCCGTCCTGCGTCTTCCGGAAGCCCACGCATGGGGGCGGCACCTGGCGCGGAACCCGCGCTGGAGCCTCACGGGCCTTCCCCTCATTGTGGCGGAATGCCACACCGGACCGTGGAGGAGCCTTCCAGGTGCCTGGAACGATAGGGGTTTTCCCTCGGCCGGAGCGCAGTGTGGCGGAACGCCACAGTGCAGGCTTCCGCCCCGTTGAGGCAGGGGGCCCCCGAGGCCCGGGGGCTGGAATTCCGAGGGTTTACCTCCGGGTGGGGCCTTGGCACTGGAGTTGCTCCAGAGCCGAGCACCCATGGAAACGACCTCCTCGCACGGACGCCTGGCACCGGGCTCCGCCTCGAAGCTGAACCTGGTGGTGGATGTGCTGCTGGGCCTCGGGGCCCTGGTGGGCTCCATGGAGCTGATGGGGCACCCCCTCCAGCCGGGCAACCTGGACGTGTGGCTGCTGGCGGGCCTCGGGGCGCTGACGTGGCTGCTGGTGGGCACGGCGCTGTGCCTCTATGACCCGCGCTTCTCGGACCGCTCGGTGCTGGATGACCTGGCGCTTCTCTCCATCGCGGTGGTGGTCACCACGGGCGTGCTCTTCCTGGCGTGCCTGCTGCTGGCCTCGAGCGTGCCCACGGCGGCGCTGAGTCTCTTCGCGGTGCTGCTGTGGACGGCGGTGGTGGGGCCGCGGCTGCTGCTGTTCCGGCGACTGGCTCGGCGGGAGGCGCCGCTGGACGAGGCGCTCGTGCTGGGCCTCGGCGCCCTGGGCCGGGTGACGGGGGAGGAGCTGACGGCACATGGCCGCCGTCGGGTCGCCGGCTACCTGGCCTTCAGCGGCGAGCAGCCCGCGCCCGGGTCATCCCTGCCGGTGCTGGGCCGGGTGGAGCAGCTGGAGGAGGTACTGGGCACGGTGCCGGTGGACGTCGTCTACATCGCGGGCAACGCGCAGAAGCATGCCCAGGAGATGCAGGCGGCCATCAAGCAGTGCGAGCGCTTTGGCATTCCCTTCGCGCTGCCGCTCCACTCCTTCCGGATGGAGCGGGCGCGCCCGATGGGGGCCCCCACGGCGGGGGACGGCTACCTGCACTTCGTCACGCACGCG
>NZ_DASVSO010000475.1:0-7358 GCF_036388035.1 Archangium sp. | reverse complement strand
CACCTGCATGACGGACGCGAGGTTGAGTGCCCTCCAGGCAGGCGTGGCGCTGGGAAGGCCCCCTGTCCTTTCCGACAACTGTGCTGGGCATCCGCGGCGCTTATCCCTGAAGGTCATGGCGAACCATGGGCGAGCAGGGGCAGGGCTCATTGTCTTTCTGTGCGTTCTGTCGGCGTGTGGCACGGAGCAGGGCATCACCCGGCAGGAGCCACCCACGGACGCGCAGGTGGAGGAGCTCCGCGCCGCGGCGCTCCCCTTCCAGGCCGACCCCGCCCGGGAGACGCTGCTCGGACAGGAGCTCGCCTCGGTGGACGTGGTGCTGCTTGGGGAGGACACCCACGGCACCCGCGAGTTCTACGAGCTTCGCTCCCGCATCACCCAGTACCTCATCGCCGAGCACGGCTTCACCGCCGTGCTGATCGAAGGGGACTGGCCCGAGGCCTCGCCCGTCAACGCGTATGTGCGCGGCGAAGAGGCAGGGGCGGATCCGCTGGCCGGCTTCGCCAGCTTCCCCAACTGGATGTGGCGCAACGAGGAGGTTCGCGGCCTGGTGGACTGGATGCGCGCACACAATGCCCAGGCACCACGCAAGGTGGGCTTCTACGGGTTGGATCTCCAGAACCTGGACGCGGCGCTCACGCGGGCGGTGGCCTATCTGGAGGACAGCTCCCCGGAGTCCGGTGAGCGGGCGCGCCGCTACCACGCGTGCTTCCGGCGGGCGGGCCAGGGCGGCGAGGCGTATGGCCCCGCGGCAGCGAGAGGCGCGGTGGTGTGCACGCGCGAGGCCGCGCAGTTGCTGGAAGACGTGGAGGCGCAGCGGCCCGGCGCCGAGCAGCGCGGCGAAGCGGCGCTCGAGGCGTGGTTCGACGCCCGCGAGAGCGCCCGCGCGGTGAGGGACGGTGAGGCGTACTACCGCGGGATGTACCAGGGAGAGAACTCCTGGAACATCCGGGATCGGCACATGCTCGGAGTGCTCCAGGCGGTGACGGAGCACCACGCGCGCATGGGCCAGCGGGCCCGCGTCATCGTCTGGGCGCACAACACGCACGTGGGCGATGCGCGCGCTACGAGCGTGGCCGTGCAGGGCGACCTGAACCTGGGCGAGCTGGTGCGCACCCAGTGGGACCGGAGCACCTTCCTGCTCGGCTTCACCACGTACGAGGGGGCTGTCACCGCCGCGTCGAGCTGGGGCGGCGCGCCCGAGGACAAGCCGTTGGCGCCGGCGGTGGAGGGCAGCTACGAGCACCTGTTCCATCAGCTCGGCCTGCCCCGGTTCGTCGTCCGGCTGCGGGGTGACGCGCCCGAGGTGCTCCAGCAAACCCGCCCGGAGCGAGCCGTCGGCGTGGTGTTCCAGCCCTCGCAGGAGCGCGCGGGCAACTACCTGGACGCGCGGATGGCCGAGCAGTTCGACGCGGTGATCCACGTGGACAGGAGCACCCGGGTGCTCCCGCTCGGACGTTGAGCCAGCTCGATCTCCACCACGCCCTTCAGTCAATCCAGAGGGATCAGCGCGGCCGACGCTCCCCGGATGTCACGGACGAGACAGTCACGGGACGCGGGTGCGTCAACCGACGCTGACACGTCAGAAACGTCCTTTGACGTGTCAGTCGACGCGACCGGCCCGGGAAGACGCCTTTCTCCTGCCCTCCGCCCCCGGAAACGTCGGACCCTCTCTGGGTGAAAAGTGGGCATGCTTCGTGTACAGGAGGCTCCGAGGGACCGCGATGCCGCGGTCGGCGAGTGGAGGAGAACCTTGTCTGTACGAGTACTTCGACGATGTCTGAGCGGAGCCCTTATTCTCGGGGCGTGTAGCGCGCTGGCGCAGGAGCAGCGGATCCCCAGCTTCGAAGTGGAGCGGCTCCAGCTCAATCCGGGCGCGAGGGACAGTCTCGTGCTGTCCACGGGAGATCTGCTTCTCCAGGGGCAGTACCGTCTCGCGCTGACGGGCCACTGGGAGCACAACCCCCTGGTGCTGCTCGAGAGTGGAGAGCGTACGGCCGTCATCATCAAGGACCGGGTGACGGCGCACGTGAGCGGCGCGTACGCGCTCTATGACTGGCTCGAGCTGGGCGCGCAGGTGCCGTTGGTGGGGCAGTGGCCCGGCAACACGGGCGACGTGGGGCTGGCGGCGCCCTCCTCCTTCGCGCTGGGCACGCCCTGGGTCCAGGGCCGCGCGCGCCTGCTGTCCGAGAAGAATGAGGACGCACTGGACCTCGGGGTGCACCTGGGCGTGGCGCTCCCGCTGGGGAGCGCGGAGGCGCTGACCCGGGATCAGGGCTTCACCTTCACGCCGCGCGTGGGGCTCGGCAAGCAGCTGGGCAGTGGGTGGCGCGTGGGCGCCGACGTGGGCGCGCTGATGCGCACGAAGACGTACGTGCTCACGCCCGAAACGCTCCAGCCCCGGGACGAGCTGGGCGTGGAGCTCAACGGAGGCCTCAACGTCACGGGCCCGCTGGTGAGCAAGGTGAAGGGCGAGCTGCTGCTGCGAGGCACGGTGCCGCTGGCCCGCTCCCCCCTGTCCCTGGAGGCCCTGCTGGGCGTGCGCGCCCCGGTGGGTCCCGTCGAGCTGTACGCCATGGGCGGCCCCGGCATCGGCAACACGGTGGGCACGCCGGCCTTCCGCTTCCTGGCCGGAGTGGCCTACGCCCCCAGCGACAAGCCCGTGTGCGTGGAGGGTCAGGCATACCCGGTGGCGCTGTGCCCCGACCTCGACGCGGATGGCGATGGCGTGAAGAACGTCGCGGACCGCTGCCCCCAGGACGCGGGCCTCGCTCAGCTCGACGGCTGTGCGGACAAGGATGACGACGGGGACGGCCTGCTCAACCTCGCGGACCGCTGCCCGAAGGAGCCGGAGAACCTCAACGGCTTCGAGGACGGCGATGGCTGCCCGGATGATCCGGACTCGGATGGTGACGGCATCGCCGACTCGAAGGACCGCTGCCCGAAGGAGCCCGAGGACAAGGATGGCTTCCAGGACGAGGACGGCTGCCCGGATCCCGACAACGACGCGGATGGCGTGGCGGACAAGGATGACTCCTGCCCGCTCGAGGCCGGACCCGCGCCGAACAAGGGCTGCCCGGACAAGGATCGGGATGGGGACACCCTCGTCGACCGGCTGGACAACTGCCCCGACGAGCCCGGCACCGTGCAGAACAACGGCTGCAAGCAGAAGCAGCGCGTGCGCATCGAGACGGGCCGCCTGGACATCCTCGAGTCCGTGTACTTCGAGGTGAACAAGGACGTCATCGAGCGGCGAAGCTACAAGCTGCTGGACGACGTGGCCGCCATCCTCCAGTCGCACCCGGAGATCGAGAAGATGCGCGTGGAAGGCCACACCGACAACCAGGGCGACACCGAGTACAACACCGGCCTGTCCCAGCGCCGCGCCGAGGCCGTCGTGAAGTACCTCTCGGACAAGGGCGTGAAGCGCGAGCGGCTGGAGGCCAAGGGCTTTGGCCCCACGAAGCCCATCGCGGACAACACCACCAAGGAAGGCCGCGCGAAGAACCGCCGCGTGGAGTTCCACATCGTCGGCGATACCGAGGGCGTGGAGACGCGTCCTGGTGAGCCGAGCCCCGACACCGTCAAGTGAGAACGACCATGACCATGAAACCCAATCCTCCTCCCTTCCGGAGCAGGGCCCCGAGGCTGTCCTGGCCCCGCCCGGTGCTGCTCGGGCTCGTCCTCCTCTTCAACGCGGCGGGCTGCGACGCCCAGTTGGAGCCGCCCTCCACCCCCTCCACCCTGGAGCAGGCCAGCCAGCCGCTCGTCGCGGACGTCACCCCCTCGCTCGCCCCTGTCTGTGGGGATGGCCTCATCGAGGCTGGCGAGGCGTGCGATGACGCGAACGCGGTTTCGGGTGATGGGTGCAGTGGCACCTGCGCCATCGAGCCGGGTTTCAGCTGCTTCGACGCGCCCTCCATCTGCAACACGGGGTGCGGCGATGGGACACTCGGCGAGGGAGAGCAGTGCGATGACGGCAACAGCACCGGCGGTGATGGATGCAGCGCCATCTGCACCGTCGAGCCGAGCTACGTTTGCATCGGCGCGACCCCGTCGGTGTGCACGGTGTCGTGCGGCGATGGCATCAAGGCGCCCTCCGAGGCCTGCGACGACGGCAACAAGACCAACGGAGACGGCTGCTCCTCGACCTGCACCATCGAGGCGGCTCACGGCTGCCAGAACACGGGGAAGAGCGTCTTCTACACCCGTCTGGGCCGGAGGGACTGCACGCTGGTCAGCAACAGGGACCTGAACACCCCGGATATCCCCGCCACCGCGGCCCAGCCCGCGCTCAGCACGCCGGACCGCTACCGCATCCGCTACGTGGCCGGTGCGGTCAGCTACTCCGGCACCGATAACTGGTTCCCGGGCATCTTCGGCGTCAATCCCACGGAGGGCTCGACGGTCGGAGCGTTCTCGCTCGGGTACAACCCACCGGGAAGGAGCACCACGCGGGAGGTGGCCGTGGGCAAGGGCTTCCCGCTGTTGAGGGACTTCGATGCGCCCTCCGGCCAGGTGCGGCTGGCGCTCATCGACGTCGACTGCCCCGTGGGAAACAACACCGACAACGCCGTGACGTACCGCGTGGATGCGCTCTCCATCTGCCAGCTCATTCCCGTCATCACCACCCCGGCCGAAGGCGCCACGTCCCCCGGGATCATCTCGGGCACGGCGACACCGGGCTCCACGGTGAAGCTCTACGTCGATGGAAGCACCACCCCTGCGTGCACGACCACGACGGGCGCGGACGGCACGTGGACGTGCACGGTGCCGGCCATCACCAACGAGCAGAAGCAGACGGTCGTGGCCCGCTCCACCGTGCTGAGCGCCACGGAGAGCTCGACGCCCCGGTCCTTTATCGGGGACGTCAAGCCACCCGAGACCACCATCCCCAAGGGACCGCCCGAGCGCGGCCCGGCGCGCACCGGCAGGTTCGAGTACGCCTCCGACGATCCCACGGCCCACTTCGAGTGCAGCCTGGACGGAGGGGCCTATGTTCCCTGCCCGGAGGAGTACACCGTCGAGCCGGGGAAGCACACCCTGCTCGTCCGCGCGGTGGATCCGGCCGGCAACGTGGATCCGGAACCGGCCAAGTACGAGTGGACGGTGGTGGATGACACCGTGCCCGACACCACCATCCCCCAGGGACCGCCCGAGCGCGGCCCGGCGCGCACCGGCAGGTTCGAGTACGCCTCCGACGAGTCCAAAGCCCGCTTCGAGTGCAGCCTGGACGGAGGGGCCTATGTTCCCTGCGAGGCGGAGTACACCGTCCAGCCGGGGGAGCACACCCTGCGCGTCCGCGCGGTGGATGAGTCGGGCAACGTGGATCCGACGCCGGCCGAGTACACCTGGACGGTGGTGGATGACACCCGGACGTTCGCGGGCGGCGGGTGCGGTGCCGTGCCCGGGCCGTCGCTCGTGGCGCTGCTGGGATTGATCGCCCTCCGCCGGCGCAACCGCCGCTGAGAGGGACGGAGGGGCCCCTGGTGCATCCACCGGGGCCCCTCCTTGGCGGACACGGGGTGGACACCTTCGGGCCGCCGTGCCCCGGCCCTAGCTCACGGCTTGCGCGCCGAGCTTCCGGGCCGCCTCGAGAAACTCATCACTCAGGCGCGTGCCGCGAACGGCGCGAGACAGCGACAGCGCGCCATACATGAGGGCCAGCAGCGCGAGTGCCTTCTCCCGGGACTGCTCGCCTGGGCCGAGGAGGCCACTCAAGTCCTGGATGAACCCGGCGAGCTCCCCCTCCAGCGCCTCACGATAGGGCTCACCTTCCCGGGAGACCTCGGAGGCGATGCTCGGCAGGGGACAGCCGACCTCCACGTTGTCCCGATGTCTTCGTGACAGGTACCGGTCGAGCACGGTGAGCACCGCGGGGCGCGACGTGTCGCTCCTCGCTTTCTGGAGCAGCCGGCTCCACATCTCCCGGGCCGTGAGGCGGATGGTCTCGGTGAAGAGCTGCTCCTTGGACTCGAAGTGTGCATAGAAGCCCCCCACCGTGAGGCCCGCCCCCTTCATCACGTCCATGACGGAGCTCGCGCGAATCCCTCGCTCGAGCAGCAGCGCGGCGGCGGACGCCAGGATGGCTTCGTGCGACTTCTGCTTCTGCTCCGCTTTCTGGCTCATGGCATGAGTTTAGCGTGGGGACGCTTCGTGTTCACCCGAGGCGAAACGGCGCCGCGCCGCGCTTCACACCTCTACCGCGGGCATCGTGGCCATCATCGCCCGCGTGCCTCGTCTCCACGGAGGACCATGCACGAGCTGAACACCTTGGCCACGAGACTGCCCTTCTCGTCCTCGACGTCGCACTCCACCAGCCCGAGCGTCCGCGTCCGCTTGACCACCCGCCCGGTGGCCCGGAGGCGCGCGTTCCAGATGGGCTTGAAGAACTTCGACGTGAGGTCGAGCGTCGTGAAGCTTTCTTCATCCTCCAGCGTCGTGGCCATGGATGCCCCCATGGCCAGGTCGGCCATGTCGCAGATGACGCCCCCGTGGAGGGTGCCCATGGGATTGGCATGGCGCGCCGAAGCGTCCAGCTCGATGACGACGCGGCCAGGCTCCACGCCGGTGAGCAGGAGTCCCAGCAGCTGAGCGATGGGAGGAGGAGGCGCCGCCCCCTTCAGAACCTGCTCCAGCTCCCGCAGGTGCCGCGTGGTCTTGGGAACAACGACTCGGCCGTTCATGACTCCTCCTTCAGGCGCACGCAACGCGGTACCAGCGCGCGGCGGACCTGGGCTGACCTTCTTCGTATTACGCTTATAATATGTAGCGAGCAGCCATTCAAGGAGCTGTTCCACTGACTCGCTCCACCGAGCTGGTGGATGATGTCCACGGGTGAGACAGCCTGGGAGGCAGGGCCGCCAGATGAATGGGAAGACCGTAGTCGTGACCCGTGCGAATTCGGGTGTGGGGCTTGCCACCGCAACGGAGCTGGCTCGAAGGGGCGCCACCGTCGTCATGGCGTGCCGCGATGCCGGGCGGGGTGAGCAGGCGCTGAAGAAAGCCATCCAGCGCAGCGGCTCGGACAAGCTCGAGCTCCTGCTGTGCGACCTCGGCTCGCTCGAGAGCGTCCGGGACTTCGCTCGCGAGCTCCAGAGCCGACATCCGACGCTGGATGTGTTGATCAACAACGCGGGTGTCATCACCGTGAAGCGGGAGACGACGCGGGATGGGTTCGAGTCCCAGCTAGGGGTCAATCACCTCGGCCATTTCCTGCTGACGAACCTGCTGCTGGAGCAGTTGCGGCGGGCGCCCCAGGGGCGGATCATCAACGTGTCCTCGGGCGCGCACAAGACGGGGTCCATCCACTGGGAGGATCCGCACCTGACGCGGAGCTTTGGCGTGTGGAGGGCCTA
>NZ_DASVSO010000474.1:0-13338 GCF_036388035.1 Archangium sp. | reverse complement strand
CGCCCTTGAGCCACTCGCGCTGCCAGCGCGCGTAGTCCGTGTACTGGAGCGGCAACTCCGCCAACGGGCTCGGCTCTCCGCGCGAGAAGGCCCCATACAGCGCCGCCAACTCCTGGAAGAGGAGCCCCGCCGACCAGCCGTCGAAGACGATGTGGTGCACCGTCAGCAGCAGCACGTGCTCCCGCTCCCCCAGGCGCAGCAGCGTCGCTCTCAGCAGCGGCCCTCGTGACAGCTCGAACGGCCGGCCGGACTCCTCCGCCGCGAGCCGCTCCACCTCTTCGCTCCGTGGCCCCGCCTCCAGTGCCGACAGGTCCACCGGCGCCAGGGGCAACCGCAGCGGCCCGGAGAGGCACAACACCGGCTCGCCCGCCTGGCTCTCGAAGGAGGCCTGGAGGACTTCATGCCGGCGCACCACCTCTTCCAACCCGCGCTCCAGCGCCGCGACGTCGAGCACGCCCTCCAGCCTCAGTGCGTAGGGAATGGTGTAGGCCGTGCTCCCCGGCTGGAGCTGCTCCAGGAACCACAGCCGCTGCTGGGCGAAGCTCAGCGGCAATGGCCCTTCCCGACCGCCCGCCTGGAGGACGGGGGCTCCCGGCGCTCCCACCTCTCGCGCGGCCTTCCGTGCGGACGTGATGCGCGTGGCCAGCGCCCCGAGCGTCGGCGCCTCGAAGAGGGCCCGCAGCGGCAGCTCCATGCCCAAGCTCTTGCGCACCCGCGACACGAGCTGCGTGGCCAGCAGCGAGTGCCCGCCCAGCTCGAAGAAGTCGTCGCGCCTTCCCACGCGCTCGACGCGCAACAGCTCGCGCCAGAGGCCCGCCAGCTCCTTCTCCACCGGCCCCTCCGGCTCCACGTACCCCGAGGGGCGCGCGGGCACGGACGCGAGGGGCGGCGGAGGCACCGCCCGGAGTCCGCCCTCCAGCAAGCGCGGGAGCGGCTCATCCGGCCGACCCACCACCGTGCCGAGCAGCACCTCCAGCTCGGTGGCCATCCGCGCCACCGTCGCCGCGTCGAAGAGGCAGGCGTTGTAGCTGAACACGCCCTCGAGCCCCGTCTCCGTCTCTTCCAGGGAGAGGGTGAGGTCGAACTTCGAGCTGCCACGCAGCACGTCGAGCCCGGTGAGTGTCAGGCCCGGCAGCTCCAGCCGCGTCCGGGGCGTGTTCTGGAGGACGAACATCACCTGGAAGAGCGGCGAGTGCCGCAGCTCTCGCACCGGCCTCAGCTCCTCCACCAGCTTCTCGAATGGCACCTCCTGGTGCGCGTACGCCCCCAGCGCCACCTCCCTCACCCTCGCCACCAGCTCCCGGAACGTCGGCGCCCCTCCCACTTCCGTGCGCAGCACCAGCGTGTTGACGAAGAGGCCCACCAGCCCCTCCACCTCCGCTCGCGTGCGGCCCGCCACCGGCGTGCCCACCGCGATGTCCTCCTGTCCGCTCCACCTCCCCAGCAGCGCCTGGAACCCCGCCAGCAGCACCATGAACAGGCTGCCCCCCTCGCGCTGGGCCAGGGCTCGCAAGGACTCCACCCGCTCCAGCGACAGGGAGAGCCGGTGCACTCCCGCCCGGAACTCCGGCACCTCGGGGCGAGGCCTGTCCAACGGGAGGTTCAGCACCGGCGGGCTGCCCGCGAGCTGCCGACGCCAGTACGTCAGTTGCGCCTCCAACGCCTCGCCCCGCAGCCACTCCCGCTGCCAGCGCGCGTAGTCCGCGTACCGCAGCGGCAGCTCCGCCAGGGGGCTCGGCTCGCCGCGCGAGAAAGCCCCGTACAGCGCCGCCAGCTCCCGCACGAAGATGCCCGTGGACCAGCCGTCCGTGACGATGTGGTGCATCGTCAGCAGCAGCACGTGCTCGGTCTCCCCCAGGCGCAGCAGCAGGGTCCGCAGCAGCGGCCCCTCCGACAACACGAAGGGCCTCCGGGCCTCCTCTTCCGCCCGCTGGAGTACCTCCGCCTCACGCGCGTCCGTCGCCAGCCCGGAGAGCTCCACCCGCCCGAGCGACACCCGCGCCCGCGCCTCCACGTGCGCCACCGGCTGGCCCTCGCGCTCCTCGAACGTCGTCCGCAACACCTCGTGCCGCTGGACGAGCTCCTCCAACCCGCGCTCCAGCGCCTGGACGTCCAGGGCCCCCGTCAACCGGACCGCATAGGGGACGTTGTACGCCGCGCTCCCCGGCTGGAGCCGATCCAGGAACCACAGCCGCTGCTGGGCGAAGCCGAGGACCGGCTCCTCTCCCGGCCGCGCCACCAGGGGCGGCGGGGCCCCGGCTCCCGTCGCGAGCCGCGGTGCTTCCTCCACCCGGCGGGCGAGCGCCTCCAGCGTCGGCGCCTCGAAGACGGCCCGCAGGGGCAGCTCCACCCCGAAGGTGCCGCGCACCCTCGACACGAGCTGCGTGGCCAGCAGCGAGTGCCCGCCCAGCTCGAAGAAGGAGTCCGTCACGCTTACACGCTCCACGCCCAGCGTCCGCGTCCACAGCTCCGCGAGCCGCCGCTCGGCGTCCGTGCGCGGCGCGACGAAGCCCTCGCTCCTCGGCGCCACTCCCGGCAGCGGCAGGGCCTTCCTGTCCACCTTGCCGCTCGGCGTGAGCGGGAAGGCGGGCAGCTCGACGATCGCCGCCGGCACCAGGGGCTCGGGCAGGCGCGTCTTGAGGAGCGTCCGCAGCGCGGCGCCATCCACCGGCGCCGAGGCCACCACGTACGCCACCAGCCGCTGATCTCCCGGGCCGTACTCGCGCACCAGGGCCACCGCCTCCCGCACCGAGGGCTGCTCGCGCAGGGCCGCCTCCACCTCGCCCAGCTCGATGCGGTGGCCGCGCAGCTTCACCTGGAAGTCCACGCGCCCGAGGAACTCCACCGTCCCGTCTACCAGCCACCGGGCCCGGTCTCCCGTGCGGTACAGCCGCGCGCCGGGCTGCCCGCCGAACGGATCCGGCACGAAGCGTTCGGCCGTCGCGTCCGGACGCCCGAGGTACCCGCGCGCCAGCCCCGCTCCACCGATGTACAGCTCGCCCGCGACGCCCACGCCCACCGGCTGCCCGTGCCTGTCCAGCACGTACAGCCGCACGTTGTCGATGGGCCGGCCCAGCACGGGGCGCGCCTGCTCCGCCGTGATGGGACACACCGTCGCGTCCACCGTGCACTCGGTGGGGCCGTACACGTTGAAGCCCCGCACCGCCCGCGAGGCCGCCAGGCGCCGCCACAGCGTCTCGGAGATGGCCTCGCCGCCAATCAGCAGCGTGACGGGCCGCGTGGCCTCCTCCAGCCAGCCCGTCTCCACCAGGAGCTGGAGCTGCGAGGGCGTGCAGTCAAAAACATCCACCCGCTGGTGCTCCAGGTACTCGCGCAGCGCCTCGCCGTCGAAGCGCACGGACTCCGGCGTCACGTCCAGCGTGTGCCCGCGCAGGAGCTGGAAGAGCTGCTTCACCGACGTGTCGAAGGACACCGAGCCGTTGACGCTCACCCGCTGCCCCGGCCCCATTGGCGCGTACACCGCGCGGTGCAGCGCCTCGACGAGGTTGGCCACCGCCCGCTGCCGCACCATCACCGCCTTGGGACGGCCAGTGCTGCCCGAGGTGTAGATGGCATACGCCAGGTGCTCCGGCCCCGCGCCGCCCGGCACCGGGGACGTCGGCTCACCCCGCAGCGCCTCCGCTTCGGCGTCCAGCCGCAACAGCCGTTTCCCGGGCCCCACGAGCCCCTCGGCGGCCGCTCCCGCCGTCACCACCACCCCGGCTCCCGAGTCCTCCAGCATGTACCGCAGCCGCTCGGGCGGGTACCCCGGATCCAACGGCACGTACGCGCCGCCAGCCTTCAGGATGCCCCACAGGCCCACCACCAGCTCCACCGAGCGCTCCACGCACAGGCCCACGCGCTCGTCCGGGCCCACGCCCATCCGCCGCAGCCGGTGCGCCACCTGGTTGGCCCGCGCGTCCAGCTCGCGGAAGGTGAGCCGCACCGAGCCCATCACCACCGCCGGAGCCTCCGGCGTGCGCGCCACCTGGGCCTCGAACAGCGCCGCGAGCCCCTCCCCCTCCCCGCGCTCCACCGCCGTCGCGTTCCACTCGCGCAGCACCCGCCCGCGCTCGGCCTCGTCCAGCGGCGACAGCTCCGCCACCGGGCGCTCCGCCGCCTCCGCCATCCCCAGCAGCAGGCGCTCGAAGTGCGCCAGCAGCCGCTCCGCGTCCACCGCGTCGATGCGGCGCTCGTCATGGAAGAGGTGCAGCGTCAGTCCCTGGTGGGGATTGACGATCAGCACCAGCGGGAAGCTGTCGAGCTCGAAGCTGCGCACGCCGCGGATCTCCAGCCCGGACCCCGCCCCCAGCGTGTTGTCGAACTGGAGGTTTTCCACCACCACCAGCGTCTCGAAGAGCGGCGTCCCGAGCGGCACCTCGCTCCAGCGCTGCACCTCCACCAGGGGGCTGTAGTCATGCTGCCGCATCTCCAGGAGCCAGCCCTGGAGCTCCCGCAGCCACTCGCCCACGGACTGCTCACGCGGAACGCGCGCACGCACCGGGAGCGTGTTGATGAACATCCCGATCGTCTCCTCCACGCCCGGCAGGGTCGCCGGACGGCCGGAGACGGTGTTGCCGAAGACCACGTCCTCCTCGCCACCATGGTGGCGCAGCAGCAGGGCCCAGGCGCCCAGGATGCAGGTGCTCAGCGTCACCTTGTGACGGCGCGTGAGATCCTGGAGCGAGGCGATCCGCTCGGACGACAGGTGGGCCCGCCGCTCCCGTCGCAGGGGCACCCCGTACGAGACGGGCCCGCGATCCACTCCCACGCGCGTGGGCGACGTGAAGCCCGCCAGCGACCCACGCCAGAACTCCCGGGCGGCGCCCAGCTCCTGGCGCTTCAGCCACGCGATGAAATCTCGATACGGACGTGCCTCGGGCCACCGTGGCGCGTCCCCGACCACCAGCGCCCCGTAGCGGGTGAACACCTCGCGCAGCAGCAGGGGCATGGACCAGCCATCCAGCACCAGGTGCGAGTAGCTGAAGACGAACCGCCACGTCTGCTCGCCCAGGCGCAACAGGGCGAGCCGCAGCAGGGGCGCGCGCTCCAGCTCGACGCCCCGGCGCCGATCCGCGTCAATCCACGCGACGAACCGCGCCTCCAGCTCCGAGGGCGGCACCTCGCGCCAGTCCTCCGAGCGGATGGGGAGCTGCACGTCCCGCATCACCAGTTGCAGCGGCTCCTCCAGGCCCTCCCACAAGAAGGCCGTGCGCAGGCCGGGGTGGCGGGCCACCGTCTCCTGCCAGGCGCGGGCGACGGCGGTGACGTCCAGCGGCCCGTGGAGTTCCCAGGAGAGCTGGTTGAGGTACATGTCCGCGCTGGCGGCGTGGAGCACGTGGAAGAGCAGTCCCGCCTGGAGCGGAGAGAGGGGGTACAGGTCCTCGATGTTCCGGCGGCGCAGGACATCTCCCCGCGCCACCCGCTCCACCAGCGCCTCCAGGGCGTCCTGGCCGAGCGTCACGAGCGGGAAGTCGGACGGAGTGAAGGACTCCCGGCCCTCGGGGGCTCGGCCGGAAGCGCGCGCCACCGGCTCCTGGACGGGGGCCTCGGGCGCGGAGCCGATCACCGCGGCGAGCCGTGCGATCGTCGGTTGGGAGAAGAGCTGCTTCGCGGTGAGGCGGATCCCCGCCGCCCCGGCCCGGGAGATGATCCGGATGGCGAGGATGGAGTCGCCACCCAGCTCGAAGAAGTCATCGTGGATGCCCACCCGCTCGTGCCCGAGCACCTGGGCCCACACCTCCGCCAGCGCGCGCTCCACCGGAGTGCGCGGCGGCTCATGGGCAGAGGGCGTCTCTCGCGCCTGCTCCGGCGCGGGCAGCGCCTTGCGATCCACCTTGCCGCTCGTGTTGAGGGGCAGCGCCTCCAGCGGCACGAAGGCCGCGGGCACCATGTACTCGGGAAGCCGCTCGCGCAACCGCTCGCGCAGCTCGCGCGCCGAGGGGGCTGGCCCGCCCGCCCTGGGGACGACGTAGGCCACCAGCCAGGGGTCGCCTTCAGCCCGCTTGCGCAGCACCACCACCGCCTCGCCCACCGAGGACTCCGCGCGCAGGGCCGCTTCAATCTCCCCCAGCTCGATGCGGAACCCGCGCAGCTTCACCTGCTCGTCGGCCCGGCCGAAGAACTCCAGCTGCCCGTCCGGCATCCACCGCACCACGTCACCCGTGCGGTACATCCGCGCACCGGGCTCGTCCGAGAAGGGATCCGACAAGTAGCGCTCGGCCGTCAGCTCCGGCCTCCCGTAGTAGCCCCGGCTCACGCCCGCGCCGCCCACGTACAGCTCCCCGCGCACTCCCAGCGCCACCGGGCGCAGCTCCGCGTCCAGCACGTAGAGCCGCGCTCCGCCAATCGGCGGACCCAGGGGCGTCACCGACGCGCCCGGCTCGCAGGTGGCCAGGGTCGCGCACACCGTTATCTCCGTGGGGCCGTACGCGTTGATGAAGCGCCGCCCCGCTCCCCAACGCTTCGTCAGCCTCGGGTTGCAGGCCTCACCGCCCGACAACACGGTCTCCAGCAGCGGCAGCTCCTCGGCGGGCGTCACCTCCAGCACCGAGGGCGTGAGCATGACGGAGGTGATTCGCTGCTCGCGCAGCAGCCGCGCCAGGTCCGGTCCGGGCTGGATGGCCTCACGCGAGGCCAGCACCAGTGCCGCTCCCTCGAGCAGCGCGGCGTAGGTCTCCGACACGGACGCATCGAAGCTCGCCGAGGCGAACTGCAACACCCGCTTGCCCGGACCCACGGCCCAGGCCCCTCGCGAGGCCCGCGCGGTGTTGCAGATGTTCCGGTGCGTCACCATCACGCCCTTGGGCCTGCCCGTCGAGCCCGACGTATAGATGATGTAGGCGAGCTGCTCGGGGTGCACCCGCACCTCGGGGGCCGTCCGGGGAGCCCCGGAGAGCGCCTCGAGGCCCGTTGGCGCGTCCAACACCACGCGCGGCACGTCCAGTCCCTCCAGCCAGGCCGAGGTCCGCGACTGCGCCAGCACCGCGTCGGCCGCGCAGTCCTCCACCAGCGAGCGGAGCCGCGCCGCCGGCCACGCCGGATCCACCGGGACATACACGCCGCCGGCCTTGAGGACGCCCAGCATGGAGACGATGAGCTCCAGGGAGCGTTCCAGGCACAGCACCACCCGGGACTCCACCCTCACCCCGAGCCCCCGCAGGTGGTGCGCGAGCTGGTTGGCCCGCGCGTCCAGCTCCGCGTAGGACAGCCCCTGGGAGCCGAACACCAGCGCTTCCGCGTCCGGCGTGCGCGCCACCTGCTCCTCGAAGAGGCGGTGGAGGACGGACGGCTGCGTGGACGGCCCGCCCGCCACGCTCCACTCCCGCAGCAGCCGGTGCCGCTCGGCCGCATCCACCGGGGACAGCTCGCCCAGCCGCTGCTCGGGCCGGGAGGCCATGGACTCCAGCAGGTGGCGCAGCTGCCCCAGCATCCGGTCGACGTGGGCCGCGTCGAAGCGCGCACGCTCGTGGGCGAGCTCCAGCCGCAGCTCGCGCCCCGGCACGGCGACGAGCGTCAGCGGGTGGTGATCCGCCTCGGCGGCGCGCACGTCTCGCACCTCCAGCGACGGCAGCGACGCGGTGAGCGCCGCATCCACCGGGTAGTTCTCGAAAACCATCAGGCTCTCGAAGAGCGGTGTGCCCGGGGGCACCTCACTCCAGCGCTGCACCTTCACCAGTGGCGAGTGCTCGTGCTGACGCATCTCCAGCAGCCAGGCCTGGAGCCCCTTCAACCAGGTGACGAGCGACTCGTCCCCGGGCAGGCGCACGCGCACCGGCAGCGTGTTGATGAAGAGGCCCACCATGCCCTCCACGCCGGACAGCTCCGGTGGGCGGCCCGACACGGTGGTGCCAAAGACGACATCCTTCGTCCCCGCGTGGTGGCCGAGCAGCAGCGCCCACGCGCCCTGCACCACGGTGTTGAGCGTGAGCCCGTGCTGGCGCGCGAATGCGTTCAGCGCCTCGGTGGTGGCGACGGACAGGTGGACCCGCCGCGTCGCTCGGTCGGCGCCAGCCTCGTCCGGGAGCGCGGTGCCGCGCCCCAGGTCGGTGGGCGCGGAGAAGCCCGCGAGCGAGCGCCGCCAGAAACGCTCGGACTCCTCCAGGCTCCGTCCCTGAAGCCACCCGATGTAGTCGCCGTAGGGCCGCGTCGGCTCCATCCGCGGCGACAGCCCCCGCGAGAGCTGGTCATAGAGGGCGAAGACGTGGCGGATGACGAGGGGAACGGACCAGCCATCCAGCAGGAGGTGGTGGTGGCTGAAGACGAAGCGGTACGCCGCGTCCCCCATCCGCAGCAGGGCCACCCGGCACAGCGGCGGCGAGGACAGCTCGAAGCCCCGGCGGCGATCCGCCTCCAGCCACGAGGTGAAGCGCGCCTCCTGCTCGGAGGCCGATACCCCACGCCAGTCCTCCTGGAGGAGCGGCAGCTCCACGTCGCGGAGCACCACCTGCAGGGGCTCGGCGACCCCCTCCCAGAGAACGGCCGTCCGGAGAATCGGGTGGGCCTCCACCACCTGACGCCACGCCCGTGCGAAGGCGGAGAGGTCCAGACTCCCCCGCAGCTCGCAGGAGAGCTGGTTGAAGTACAGGCTCGCGCCCTGCTCCCGCAGGACGTGGAAGAGAATTCCCTGCTGCAGCGGGGAGAGCGGATACAGGTCCTCGAGGCTCCGCTGGCCGCGCGTGCCTCCGCCCGCCACCTGCTCCACCACCGCATCGAGCCGCGCCTGATCGAGCGCCGCCAGCGGGAAGTCGACCGGGGAGAGGACACTCCCCGCGTCCTCGGCCGTGCAGCGCCCGAGGAGGACTCGCAGGGCCTCCAGGAAGCCGCGTGCCAGGGCCTCCATCGTCTCCCGCATATAAAGGTGTTCGCCGTACGCCCAGGAGAGCTGGAGACGCCCTCCGGCCACGAACGCGTTGACGCCGATCCGATGGGAGCGGCGGTCCCGCGGCTCCTGGGTCGGGCCCGCGGACTCGGAGGTCAGCACGAGCGGCGACTGTGCCGGGAGCACGTTGTCCAACTGCCCCAGGTAGTTGAAGGACACCTCCGAGGCCGGGATCGCACCCAGCCGGGCGGCCAGCGCCTCATCCCGAGCGAGGTAGCGCAGCACGCCGAAGCCCAGGCCGCGCCGGGGAACACGCCGGAGGGCTTCCTTGGCGGCCTTGAGCCCCGACTCGGGCGTCCGCCCATCCCCCGAGGACAGCAGCACCGGGTACAGGCTGGTGAACCAGCCCACGGTGCGCGACAGGTCCACGCCCGAGATGACGTCCTCGCGCCCGTGCCCCTCCAGGTCCACCTGCAGGCACGGCGCGCCCGTCCAGCGCCGGAAGGACTCCACCAGCGCCGCCAGCAGGACCTCCTCCACGCGCGCGCGCCAGGCTCGCGGCACTTCCTGGAGCAACAGCCGCGTCTCCTCCGCGTCCAGCTCCACCCGCACCAGGCGCGCGGAGCCCTCGGAGTCCTCGCCTCCGGGCAGGTCCACGGGCAGGCGGGAGGCGCGCTCCCAGGGCAGCTCCAGCCAGTACGCCGCATCCTCCCGCGCGGCTGGCGTCTGGGCATACGCCTCCAGCCGCTCCGCCCACTGCTGGAAGGACGTGGTCTTCGGGGGCAGCCGCACCGGCCCGCCCGCCTGGAGCTGGGCTCCCGCCATGACGAGGTCCGTCAGCAGCACCCGCCACGAGACGCCGTCCACCACGAGGTGGTGGATGACGATCAGCAGCCGCCTCGGCTCCCCCGCGCCGAAGTCGTACAGCACCGCCCGCGCGAGCCTCCCCTCCTGGAGCTCCAGCGAGGCCTGCGTCTTCGCGGCATGGGCCTCCAGGGCCGCACGGCGCCCGGCCGGATTCAGCCCGGAGAGCTCCACCTGCTCCAGCGGGAGCCGCCCCTCGGAGCCGCCATGCTCCTGGCTCCACCCCTCGCCACTCCGGGAGAAGCGCAGGCGCAGCACATCGTGGTGCTGCAACAGGTGCTGGAGCGCCTGCTCGAGCAGCGCCGCGTCCCACGGCTCGCGCACGGCCAGGAGCAGCGCCTGGTTGTAATGATGCGGGTTCACCCGCTCCTGCTCGAAGAACCAGCGCTGGATGGGCGTGGACACCACCGGCCCCGTCACCAGCGACTGCTCGGCCGTGACTCCGGGCGCCGAGTCCGCCACGGCCGCGAGCCGGGCGATCGTCTTGTGCGAGAAGAGCTGCTTGACGGTGACGTGGAGGCCGGCCTGCGCGGCCCTCGAGATGATCTGGATCGCGAGAATGGAGTCCCCGCCCAGCTCGAAGAAGTCGTCGTGGATGCCCACCCCCTCGTGCCCGAGCACCTGGGCCCACACCTCCGCCAGCGTCCGCTCCACCTCGTCGCGGGGGGCGACGAAGGGCCGTGCCTGCGCCGCGGGCGTGGCGTCCGGGGCCGGCAGCGCCTTGCGATCCACCTTGCCATTGGGCGAGAGCGGCAGGGCCTCCAGCGCCACGAAGGCCGCGGGGACCATGTGCGCGGGCAGCCTCTCCTCGAGGAAGGCGCGCAGCGCGTCGGCACCGAGCGCCCGAGGCTCGCCCGTCACGTACGCCACCAGTCGCCTGACGCCGGGGTTGTCCTCGCGGACCACCACCACCGCCTCGCGCACCGCCGGGTGTTTCGCCAGCGCCGCTTCCACCTCGCCCAGCTCCACACGGAAGCCGCGCACCTTCACCTGCGAGTCCCGCCGCCCCAGGAACTCCACGCTCCCGTCCGGCAGGTAGCGGGCCAGGTCCCCGGTCCGGTACAGCCGCGCGCCGGGCGAGCCGCTGAAGGGATGGGGAATGAAGCGCTCCGCCGTCAGCTCCGGCCGGCGCAGGTAGCCGCGCGCCAGCCCCTCGCCGCCGAGGTACAGCTCGCCCGGAACGCCCACCGGCACCGGCTGGAGCGACGCGTCCAGCAGGTACAGCTGGGTGTTGGAGATGGGGCGACCGATGGGGACCGTCCGCCCGAGGCCCGACGAGGGGCAGCGCGCGGAGGTGGCGTCGATGGTGGCCTCGGTGGGGCCGTACAGGTTGACCAGGGTGGCCGAGGGCAGCTGCGCACGCAGCCGGTGCTCCAGCTCGACGGGGAGCGCCTCACCGCCGCAGAAGAGCCAGCGCAGGCTCGTGGCCCGGGACAGCCCTCCCACCTCCAGCAGCACCCGCAGCAGCGACGGAACGAGCTGGAGCACCGTCACCTGCCCGCGCGCCACCGCCTCCAGGAGCGCGACGCCGTCCCGGTGTGCATCGGGCGCGGCGATGACCAGCCGCCCGCCGGACATGAGCGGAGCCCAGCACTCCCAGACCGAGGCATCGAAGCTGAGGGGGGTCTTCTGCAGCACCCGATCCGCCGGCCCGAGACCGAACGCGGAGAGGATCCACGCCATGTGGTTGCCCAGCGCGCGGTGCGTGATGACGGCACCCTTGGGCTGGCCGGTGGAGCCGGAGGTGTAGAGGACGTAGGCCGCGCTGTCGGGGCAGGTGCCCGCGTCCGGCGCGGGGCGGGAGGGCTCCTCCGGCCACTCCGAGTCCAGGCAGAGCGTCGGCGTGCCCTTCAGGACGAGCCGCTCCACCAGGTGCCGCTGGGTGAGCAGCACCGCGGGCGCGGAGTCCTCCAGCATGAAGGCCAGCCGCGCGGGAGGATAGCCGGGATCCAACGGCACGTAGGCTCCGCCGGCCTTGAGGATGCCGAGCAGTCCCACCGCCATTTCCAGCGAGCGCTCCACGCACAGGCCCACCCGTGTCTCGGGGCCCACGCCGCGCTCGCGCAGCGCGTGGGCGAGCTGGTTGGCGCGCCGGTCCAGCTCCCGGTACGTGAGCTGCTGTCCCTCGAAGTCCACCGCCACCGCGTCCGGCGTCCGCTCCACCTGGGCCTCGACGAGCTGGTGGATGCAGAGGTCGCGGGAGTAGTCGGCCCGCGTGTCGTTCCACTCCACCAGGAGTTGGCGCCGCTCCCGCTCGGAGAGCAGCGACAGCTCGCCCAGCCGCTGCTCCGGCCGGGAGGCCATGGACTCCAGCAGGTGGCGCAACTGCCCCAGCATCCGGTCGATGTGGGCCGCGTCGAAGCGCGCGCTCTCGTGACCGAGCTCCAGCCGCAGCTCACGCCCCGGCACGGCGACGAGCGTCAGCGGGTGGTGGTCCGCCTCGGCGACGCGCACATCTCGCACCTCCAGCGAGGGCAGCGACGCGGTGAGCGCCGCATCCACCGGGTAGTTCTCGAAAACCATCAGGCTCTCGAAGAGCGGTGTGCCCGGGGGCACCTCACTCCAGCGCTGCACCTTCACCAGCGGCGAGTGCTCGTGCTGACGCACCTCCAGCAGCCAGTCCTGGAGCCCCTTCAACCAGGTGACGAGCGGCGCGTCCGCGGGCAGGCGCACGCGCACCGGCAGCGTGTTGATGAAGAGGCCCACCATGCCCTCCACACCGGGCAGCTCCGGTGGGCGGCCGGACACGGTGGTGCCAAAGACGACGTCCTTCGTCCCCGCGTGGTGGCCGAGCAGCAGCGCCCATGCGCCCTGCACCACGGTGTTGAGCGTGAGCCCATGCTGGCGCGCGAGCGCGTTCAGCGCCTCGGTGGTGGCGGCGGACAGGTGGATCTTCCGGGAGGCGCGGCCGGACGTCGGCGAACCGTCGATGCCCGGGAAACCCCGCCCCAGCTCGGTGGGCACGGAGAAGCCCGCGAGCGACTGGCGCCAGAAGCGCTCGGACTCCTCCAGGCCCCGCTCCTGGATCCACTCGATGTAGTCGCGGTAGGGCCGCCCCTGCTCCGCGCGCGGCGAGTGGCCCCGGACGAGGCTCTCATAGAGGACGAACACCTGCCGGATGAGCAGGGGAACGGACCAGCCGTCCAGCAGGATGTGGTGGTGGCTGAAGACGAAGCGGTACGCCGTGTCCCCGGTGCGAAGCAGCGAGAGCCGCAGCAGCGGTGGCGTGCCGAGCTCGACGCCCCGGCGACGATCCGCCTCCAGCCAGGAGGTGAAGCGTGCCTCCTGCTCGGAGGCCGGAGTCGCGCGCCAGTCCTCCTGGACGAGCGGCAGGTCCACCTCGTTGAGCACCACCTGGAGGGGCTCGTCCACGTCCTCCCAGACGATGGCGGTGCGGAGGATGGGGAACGCCGCCACCGCCAGCCGCCAGGCCTCGGTGAAGGCGGAGAGGTTCAAGACCCCGCGCAGCTCGCAGGAGAGCTGGTTGAAGTACAGGCCCGTGCCCTGCTCCCGCAGGACGTGGAAGAGCATCCCCTGCTGCAGCGGGGAGAGCGGATACAGGTCGGAGATGTTGTCGCTCATTTGGTCTTCTTGCCGAACTTCGCGGAGAGCTTGTCGAGTTGGTTCTGCTTCACCTTCGCCAGCTTGAAGTC
>NZ_DASVSO010000473.1:0-45824 GCF_036388035.1 Archangium sp. | reverse complement strand
CGCCGCGACTTGGGAATGCGCCTGTCCGCCCCAGCCACCTACCACGACATGAAACCGTTCAAACGCCCATCGTCGTTCCTCCGCCGAGGCTCCTTGTTTGCCTTTGGCCTTCTGCTGACCTTGCAGGCGCGGCCCGGCCTGGCGCAGTCCCTCCCCTCCACGCCCCAGGCCAGCGCCCTCAACAATGGAAGTCCGGAGGAAGCATCCGCGTACTACAAGGAGCTCTCCAGGAAGCTGGGCTTCCTCACGCCCGCGACCATCGAGAAGCAGGCGACCACCAAGGACCTGTTGAGCTACCTCGGGTCCAAGGAGCTCACCCCCGCGGACGTCGCGTTCGCGGCGCCCGAGGCGTTGATGGCGGGGAGGGCGACCGTCGCGCAGGCGCTGCCCGTGGGCAGCAAGGTCGCGCTCAAGGCGGACACGGGCTTGTTCCTCGCCCGCTGCAAGGGCTGCCAGACCCCCGTGTCGCCCCCCTGCCGGACACCGTGACCGTCCACGTCACCAACGTGGGCACCGCGGCCGCCGCCATCTTCGAGGTGGTGGACGCGGGCAATGGCAAGATCGGCCTCAAGGCGGACACGGGCCAGTACAACGGTTGCTCGCCCACCGCCACGGTTGCCGACACGGTCACGATCAATGCCGCCGACCCCAGGAGCCAGGCCAGCGCCCAGTGGACCGTCGTGGTGCAGAGGGCCGGTGCGAGCGAGGAGATCCTCGTCTCCCGCTTCTTCGCGCCCAAGATCGTCAACTTCAGCGTCGCTCCCGACAAGCGTGAGATTGGCCGGCTGGAGGTGTTCCCCATCCTCGAGCGCGCCCTGGGGCACCGCCACGTCCACAACCCCGAGGCCTCCAAGTCCTTCCATGCCACCTTCGCGGGTGTGGAGCAGGAGCTCGGCACGGTGGCCTCGGTCAAGGGCCAGCGTCTGCGCAGGACCATCTTCAACTACCTGCGCAACCCCTTCAGCACCGCCCTCGAGCCCCTGCTGATGCCCAAGGGGTTTGGCGACCTCTACTCGGACGAAGCGCCCGACGCGGGGATGAAGCCGGGCTATTTCATGACCCTCACGCGGGTGCAGTTCGCGCTGATCAAGCGCTGGGCCGAAGGGGCGTTCGAGGAGGACTGGGACGCGACGAAGGCCCACGCCATCGACCCGACCCTCACCGCCGAGGGGCTCGACCGGGCCGCGCTGGAGAACGCCGTGGGCGGCCCCTTCTTCCCTGGCATCGACTGCAGCTGGATGGTGCGCCGGCCCGAGCTGTACGCGGCGCCCTTCCGCAACTGGTCGCAGCTCGGCTTCGTCATCAACGAGGGCGGTGCCTACATCGAGAAGGAGCGCGCTCCGACCGCGGTTGCCCCCGCGCAGAAGGCGATCGCCCAGGCCCGGCCCCCCCATGAAGACTCCTCCCACCTCCAGCCCCGCGGACCCGATGGACTCCACTGCGACCCATGGCGTCGTGGTGGTGGGAGGCGGCGTGGCGGGCCTGAGTGCCGCCCTCACGCTGGTGAGGGCGGGGGTCTCCGTCCGCGTCCTGGAGCGCACGGACTACTCGGCCTGGCGCCCCGGGGAGACCCTCTCCCCGGTGGCCTGGGCCGAGCTGCGGCAATTGCTGGCACCCGAGCCGTTGGAGCCGGAGGGCTTCCTGGAGTCGCATGGCCTGGAAGCCACCTGGGGCTCGGAGCGGCCCCACCACCACTCCTTCCTCGCCAATCCCTATGGGAGTGGCTGGCATGTGGAGCGCCGGCACCTGGACGCGCTGCTGGCCCGCCATGCCCAGTCACTCCAGGTGCCGCTGTGGCGGGACACCTGCGTCACCCACCTGGAGCGCGAGGGGCACGGGTGGCGGGTGCGGGTCCGCACGCCCCGGGGCCCCGCGGAGCTGCGCTGCGAGGCCCTGGTGGATGCGACCGGGCGCTCGGCCCAGGTAGCGCGGCGGCAGGGCGTGCGGCGGCGCGACTGGGATGCGCTGTGCAGCGTGTCCGGGGTCATCGACAGGCCGCCCGGGTTCCCGGAGCAGCACCTGGTGGTGGAGGCCACGCCACGGGGCTGGTGGTACGCCGCGCCGCTGCCCGGGGGCCACCTCATCCTCACGCTCCTGAGCGACGTGGATGTGCTCCAGCGCCACGACGCCTTGCGGCCGGCGGGATGGAGCGCGCTCTTCTCCTCGACCCGGCACCTGCGCGAGCGGGTGGGCGGGCTCGAGGCGGTGACGCGGCTGCATGTGCGCCGCTGCGAGACGAGCCGCCTGGAGCACGCGGCGGGAGAGGGCTGGGTGGCGGTGGGGGACGCCGCGGCGATGTGGGATCCGCTCTCCTCGAGCGGCATCCTCAAGGCGCTGCGCACCGGGCGCGCGGCGGCGCGGGCCTTGTGTGCTGCCCTGGGAGGACACAGCGGCGCGCTGGAGGAGTACGCGCGGCAACAAGCGGAGGAATTCAGCCGCTACCTGTCCGCGCGCCAGGCCCACTACTCCCTGGAGCAACGGTGGGCGGGAGAGGATTTCTGGCGGCGCCGGCTGGACGCACGGGCTGCCTCTCATCCAAGAGCCGATGACACGGGCGCCGTTCGAGTTTCGACCTTACCCATTTCGGGAGGGACGGGGTGAGGGTATCGGGCACTTGGGGCCCCTATGAATTGTCTGACACCCTTCCGGTGACACATCACAACGCGTCAATGACGTGTCAGTCGCTCGCTGACACCGCGTTCATTGCCCCTTCACGAGGACCTTCTCCTGCCATCACGGGTCACGCTTGGCGTGGCCGAGCAGTTGCATTACATGAGCAGCAACAGTGCGCCGCGACTTTGGAATGCGCCCTGTCCACCCAACCAGTCTCCCGAATGCGTGAGGAATCATGAGAACCCCTCTACTTACCGCCCTGCTGTTCAGCGCCACCGCCGCCCACGCCCAGCAGTCCATCGTGGTCAATGGCAGCTTCGAGGATCCCAAACTCGGTCAGCCCTGGGCCGTGCGCCCAACCATCCCCGGCTGGCGGACCGTCTCGGGTCCCGGGCCCGAGATCCAGACGGGCAACGTGGGCTGGAGCCCGCTGGACGGCGCCCAGCACGTGGAACTCGACTCGAACGCTCCCTCGTCGATTGCGCAGGACCTGAACACCCGCCCCGGCGGCGTCTATGAGCTCAGCCTCTCCTTCTCGCCTCGGCCCGGCATCCCCGATAACCGCATTGGCGTCTACTGGAACGGCCAGCAGCTCGCCGTGCTGGACATGAACGGCGCGGGTACCAAAGGCACGACCTGGAAACGCTTCACCTACCGCGTGAGCGCCACCAGCGCCAGCACCGAGCTGCGCTTCGAGGATCTCGGCGTCAAGAACGGGGTGGGCGGGCTCATCGATGACGTCCGGGTCATTTCCCAGGACTCGAGTGGTGTGCCCGACAGCGGCGTGCCCGACAGCGGCGTGCCCGGCACGCAGGCCGCCGCGGAGCAGCTGTGGCTCGAGAACCAGAGCAACACCCCCATCACCACCAAGATGGTGCTCGAGCAGGGCAAGCCGTATCGCCTCACGCTGCAGGGCACCTACAGCATGTGGTCTGGCTTCGCCGGCCAGGGCAAGAGGTCTAGCAAGCCGGAGCCCACGCCCATGTTCCCGAGCGCGAAGGGAGAGAACAAGCAGGTGGGCCTCGACCCCGAGTTCATGTTCGCGTGGCCCAGTGGCTCCTCGCTCGACAAGAGCACGGAGCCGGCTCCCCGGAAGAGTGCCCTCATCGAGGTGAGCCTGGACGGGGGAAAGACCTGGAAGCACCCGACCACCCAGGATGCCTTCAACGCCGAGCACAAGTACACCTACGAGCTGACGGGAGAGGGCAACGCGTTGCAGGTGCGCAACATCGACAAGCCCGTCGGTGACAACTACGGGCGCGTGCAGATCTCCGTGCAGCCCGGTACCTAGCAAGGACTGGGCAGGTACGCACGGGCGGGCTCGGGTACACTCCCAGTCCATGCTTCGTCCCGCCTGTGTCCTCCTGCTGCTGGTGATGGTGCTGCCAGCCCTCGGCTGTGATGACGACTTGCGTTCGCCGTCCGGGGAGGATGACGAGGTCTTCACCCTCCCCGTCGGCGCGGAGGTGACGGTGTCCGTGGGCGAGTGCATCAACGCGCCCCCGGTGCGGCTCTGCACGGACTGGGACCTCGAGAGCCTGACCCGGGCCTCCCTGTCCGGCGACGACTTCGAGCTGGGAGAGCAGCGGGTGGAGGCCGGGGCCGCGCTCATCCGCGTGAGGGCGAAGGCCCCAGGGCGGGGGACGCTCACGGTGGAGTATGTCGATGAGCGGGGCCAGGCCCAGTCCGTGGAGGTCCGGCTCCAGGCGCTGGAGGTCACCCGGACGGAACTCGGGCTGCCGTGCGCCGACCGGTTCTCCCAGCGCCCCCGTCCCGTCGCCGCGGGCAGCCGCTTCGAGTTCGACATCTACGCGAACGCCGGTGACACGGGGCTGACGACAGGAGACCTCTCCCTGGTGGAAGCGCCGGGCTTCATGCTGACGGAGCCGGTGGACGGCAAGGGCGTGGCCATTGCTCCCACCGAGCCTGGAATGTACGCCTGGACGCTCGCGGGCGGCGGCTCCGCGCAGTTCCTCGTCTTCACCCCGGACGCCCTGGACCTGACGCTGACGGAGGAGGCGGCGCGAGGGACACAGCCTCGCGCCATCATCCTGGGCGCCGCGGTGGGGGGCACCCCGGTCTGCGTCCACGCCCCGGACGACCGGGCGGTGGTGACCGTGACGGGAGAGGGGTGCGCGCCGCTCCTGTCGGGGGTGGAGATCGCCGGGCCCATGCCGGTCCGCCTCGGGAGCGGCGCCTTCAAGTTCGAGCTGGTGGGCGCCGGGAGCTGTGACGTGGACGCGCGGCGGGTGGGCGGGCGGGGCGTGACGCGGCCCTTCACCGGGGCCGTCCCGGATGGAGGCGTGCCCCCCGTCATCGGGCCGGTGGTCTCCGAGGAAGGGGTGGAGCTGTCACTGCCCGTGCCGGCCGGTGGCGCCTGTCCGGGGAGCGTCTCGGATGGACGGTGCGAGGCGCCCTGGTACCTGGACGGGGACTGCTACATCGACTCCGACTGGCGCATCCAACACCGAGACCCCGCCGCCACGGACGGGGGCGTGGTGGCCGAGGAGGCGCCCGTGGGCGTCGGCCTGACGACGCGGCTCCTGCTGTCGTTGCAGCTGGGCCTCAACCCCACGCCCATTCCCATCTCGCTGGGGCCGCCGCAGCACCTCACCTACGAGCAGGACCCCGCGTGGGACTGGAGCGTCTTTCCTCCCAGGCGGAGCGCGGGGCTGGGGCTGGAGAACCGGGGCTGCGTGGGCTCGGAGGTGCTGATGACGGTGACGCCGCTGGCCGAGGGCACGCACGGGCTGGCCTTCCGCGCCGACAACCTGGATGACACGGGGGAGCTGGACGTCGAGGCCCGGCGGGTGGACCGCGTGGTCTACACCCTTCGCCCGGACGGAGGCCCGTCGAGGACCGGCTCGCCGGTGGAGCTGTTCGTCCGCTCGGAGGCCACGCTGACGGCGCGCTACCAGCGGCAGAACGGCACGCCCCTCCATGGGAGCGGCCCCCTGCGCATCGAGACCGATGACCCGGGGGCCCTCTCCAGTGTGCGTGACCCCGATGCCCTGGCGACGGGCCGCGGCCCGCACACGCTGACCGTGTCCTCGCCCCTGGCTCCAAATACCCTGACCATCAAGGTGCGGGACGCCTCGGCCATCCTGGGGATTGGCGCCTTCAAGGCGGAGGCCGTCGTGCAGGGCCAGAGCGCCTGCGCGGAGGCCGCCGTGCCGCTGGGCGAGGGCGGGGTGGCGATCCTCGGGCGGCCCCCGGCGCGGCCACGGGTGTCGCTCGGCGGTGACGCCCTGGTGTTCAGCCCCAGGGCCTTCAAGGACGGCCTGTGCCTGGAGGGCGTCGCGCCCGGGGAGGCGACGCTGCGGCTCACCTGGGGCTCGGCGCAGGCCGAGCGCGTGTGGCGGGTGACGCCGCGGCCCTGACCCGAGCTGGGCAAGGTGTCAAAGGACTCGTTCCGACGCCTCGCGCCCTACGAGTCGTCTGACACCTTCGGCGGAGTGCCAGCGCGCTCGCCGTGCGACGGGGCGAGCCTGTCTCGCGGGATTGACACCGACGAGCCGCCGCTCAGAGGATTCGTGCGTGCCTGCGGCGGCAACACCTCCGCGAGACCTATCCTCCGAGCGGAGCCACCCTCATGCGTGTCTTGTGGACCAGCCTACTGCTGGCCTTCGTGCTGTTCGTCTGTCCCGGTTGCGATGTGTCAGGGCCCGAGCGTCCCAACCCGCCGCACTCCGAGCCGGCCGGGGCCCGGCCGCGAGCGCTTCGGCAGGTGGGCAGCGAGCTGGTGCGGCCCCTGAGTTTGCTCGCGCTCGAGGCGGCTGAGGGTGGCCTGAGCGGCAGCTATGAGGGGCGGCTGGGGGAGGCGGCGGTCACGCTGGTGGCCCAGACCGAGCGCGAGCTCGTCCTCATCGTGCCGCCGCTGCCGGCGGGCAGGCACTCGTTGCAGGTGACGCAAGGGGGAGGCGCTGCATTCTCTCCGCTGGAACTCGACATCGCGGCGCCGCTGGTGGTCGAGGCTCCGGAGGTGAAGCTCGAGGCGTTCCTCGCCCAGAGCGCATCGGAGGTGGAGGTGCTGCGGGCCTCCGCGGACACGCAGCTCGTGGCGGAACTCGCGGACGTCTATCTCAAGCGGCTCCAGGTGGACCTCAGCAGGGCTTCTCCCGAGACGCGAGCGCAGGTGGCGCAGTTGCTCGCCACGAACGGGCTGCTGGACGACGACTTCGCCAGCAGCCACGTCGCGCCGTACTCCTCCCTGCGCTTCGACTGGTATGCCACGACGCGCAGAATCCTCACGCGCTCGGCCAAGGTGATGGTGTCCATCGGAATCATCGCCGCCACCGTCGTCGGCGGCGCCGTGGTATGCGCGGAACTCCCCCCGCTCTGCCTCGCCGCCGGCGCCGTGACCGTCCGCTATGCTACGAGAGAATTCCCCGCGCTGCAGAGGGACTATAAGGCCCTCTACAACGAGTTCTTCCAGGCTGAGGACGGCACGGGAAGCACCACGGAGGACCAGGGGCACTCGCTCCCGCTCGAGGGCCTGACGGACGCCACGCGCGAGGTGCGCGCGGCGGCGGTGGGCCAGCCCCCCGTCTTCCTGCACGCCATCTCCCGGGACGTCAGCCTCTCGCTCCCCTTGAAGAACCTGAGCGCCGCGGACCTCACGAGCACGTCTCCAGCGCTCGAGCCGCTCGTGGCTGAGTATCAGGAGATGCGCCACAAACTCGCGGGGGTGAATGCCTACTTGTCCGACCCGCTCCCCATGCCGATCGACCTGGAGGCAGTCCCGGAGCGGGTGAGGCTGATGCCGGTGGACGCCGCCTCCGTCAGCGTGGAGTCGGCCACGTCCGTGGCGCACATCCGCATGACCGGCTCGGGCACCGCGCTGGGCCTGCAATTCAAATCCGAGCGGTGCCAGCAGGCGCCCGACACGGCCTTCGAGTTCACCGTCATCCACCAGCCGGGGGCCGACATGCGGCCGGCCAAGGTGCGAATCCGCGCGGTGCTGCGCTGCAACGACCCGTGCGAGATGGCCGGCTGGTGGGCTCTCGGCCCGTGCAGCGTGTCCAGCTACCCCACGCACTTGCGCAGTTTCCCCATCCAGGATTGGTCGCGAGACCGGTATTGGGTCAGCCCGAGCGATCCGAACGTGACGGCCTGGTTCGACCTGGCGACCTGTACCTATACGGAGCGCGGCCCTTCCCTCTTCTGCTCGGAGGAGGCCCCCACGCTCACCAACAAGGTCTTCACGGCCCAGCCTCGGCAGTACAGCACCAGCACGTCTTGCTACATCGACGAGGACACGTGCACGCCCTGCCCGGTCAGCTGCGCCGTGAACTGGCAACCTCGCTGAGACGACTGGAACACCGGACGGTTTGAAGCCCTGGAACTTGAACTCCTCCGTGATACCAGATGGGGTGCCCCCTGCCCTCAGGGCACACGCGGGAGTGAGCGTGGACGAGGGCGGCCCTATCGGTCTTCAGAAGCGTCCGTGAACGTGAAGATCGTCACCGGGGCGGCCTCCCCGCCGAGGGCGCGGTAGAAATCGAGCGCGTGGACATCCTCGTCATCAGCGGGGACGAACAGCTCCCGGATTCCCATGCCAGCCGCCTGGGCCCGAAGCTCGGCAACCAGCCGGCGGCCAATACCCTTTCGCTGATGATCGCTTCGCACGGCGATGTCGTAGATGAAGATCTCCGAAGACTCCGTTCGCGTCATGGGCAGGGTATGGGCGGTGATTCCTCCGACGATGGCCTCGTCAGCGAACGCGGCAATCGCCCAGAAATCCTCTCGGCCGAGGAGCCGGTCGACATAGCCATCACTCAGCTCCTCACTGTCTTCCTCGAAGACCTCCGCCATCAGGGCAAACAGCACCTTCGCCAGCTCCCGGTCGCCAGCCTTCAGTCTCTTCAATCGCATCTCGGCTCTCCCTGGCAACGCCTGTCCCTGTAGAGACGCCCGCGACAGGCCAGCGTGACGGCGCTCAGTCCTTGCCCGAAACGCCGGAGACCCGCGTCACCGCGTCCAGCAACTGGTCCAACCGGAAGGGCTTCTTGAGGAAGGCCCGCCAGAGGCGAGGCTCCGAGGCACGCGGCGAGGTCTCGCTCATGAGGATGACGGGCACGTCCTTCAGCCCGGGGCGCTTCTGCATCTCCTCGAGCACCTGGTGCCCGGAGAGCAGGGGCATCATCACGTCCATGACGATGACATCCGGCGGGCTCTTGCTCAGGGACACGAGGGCCTCCCGGCCGTTGCCGCAGACGGACACCGTGTAGCCCTCGTCCCGCAGGACGTCCGCCACGACCTGCTGCACGTCGAACTCGTCCTCGACGACCAGGATGGTCCTCACCGCTTCCTCCCGCCGCCCTTGCCGGTCCGCCCGGTGCGCGGGCCCGCCTTCTTCCGCGTCTTCCGCGCTGGCTCCCGCGGGGCCCCCTCGCCCTTCTTCCCGTGCTCGCCGCGCAGGCGCCCGTGGCCGCTGAGGATGGCCTCCGCGCTCGCGAAGGAGTCGGCCACGTCGATGCCCTGGGGGGTGATGCGAAACTCGCGCAGCGAGGTGTCGTAGGCGCTCTCGCGCATCTTCATGATGGAGAGCAGCCGGTACATCTGCGAGCGCAGCTCCAGGTAGCGCAGCACCAGCACCGTCTCCACCACGTTGGCCAGCTCGGGGGTGGGCAGGTTCACCTCGGGCGTGAAGAGCTCCAGCTCGTCGGTGATGACGGTGGTGACGTCCTGCATGCGCAGCTGGTTGGTGAGGGCCGACAGGAAGCGGGGGATGCGGTCCGGGTACACCGCCGCCGCGCGGAAGCCCTCGGCTCCGTCGATGAACAGGCGCCGGCGCTCCTGCGTCTTCTCGTCGAGCCCCAGCTTCTCCAGGAGCTGCTCCGCCAGCGAGTCCATGAAGTGCTCGAGCGGCGGCTGCCACTCCAGCTTGATGCTGCCCTCCTTCACGTACCGCTCCAGGGGGATGCCCACCTCCTCGGCCTTCTCGATGAGGCGGGGCGGCGGCTCGTAGAAGCCGAAGTAGGTGCCCCGCTGGCCCTGGCGTGCCCCCTCCACCAGGAAGGAGAGCCCCAGCAGCGTCTTGCCCGTGCCCGGCGCCCCCACCAGCGCGGCGGTGGAGCCCGAGGGCAGTCCCCCCGCGAGCATCTCGTCCAGCCGCTTCAGACCGAAGCCCATGCGGAGGCGCTGCTCGCGCGCCTGCTCGGGCGGCTTGCTGAACTGAATCTCCGTGCGCGGGTGGATGACGATTCCGTCGTCGGTGATCTCCACCTCGTGGCGCCCCCGGAGGTAGTCGCTGCCGCGGAACTTGTGCACCGTGAGCTCGCGCACCGCCCGGGGACCGATGAGCTGGTCGGACAGCTCGATGACCCCGTCCACCAGGGCATTCTCCATGTGCGTGCGCCCGCGCACGTTGGAGAGCAGCAGCGTGGTGCAGCCCAGCAGGCTGGCGGCGGTCTGCAGCGAGTGGATGAACTCCCGGTAGGCCTGGGGGTTGGGGGCGAACTGCTCCGCGCTCTCCATCCCGTCGATGATGAAGAGGGTGGCCCGGCGCTCGCGCAGCGTGCGGCGGATGAGCTCGAGCAGGCCGGTGAAGCCCTCCTCGCGCACCTCCTGGTAGCCGCTGACGTAGTAGAGCCGCTCGGGGATGTACTCCTGCTTGTAGAAGCGCAGCGAGGAGAGGTGCGCCAGCATCTTCGCGTGCGTCTCGACGAGCAGCGTCATGTAGACGCACCGCCCGTCCTGCTTCTGGATGTGGTTGAAGCAGAGCTGGTTGGCGAAGATGGTCTTTCCACTGCCCGGCGGCCCCATCACCGCGTAGGTGCCGCCCGGCTTGAGGCCTCCCTTGAGGATGAAGTCCAGGCGAGGAATGCCGCTCTGGACCCGCGCCTCCCGCACCTCCTCCTTCACTGGCTCACTCATACCCTCCTTCCGCCGCCTCCCGCGGCAGGCGCAGCGTGAAGCAGGAGCCTCCGCCCTCGCGCCCCGTCAGTCCCACCGTGCCGCCATGGGCACGGGCAATCTCCCGGACGATGTACAGCCCGAGCCCCAGGCTCTCTCCCCGGTGACCCGAGGCGGCCCGCTCGAACGGGTTGAAGATGCGCTCCCGGTCCCCCTCGGCCACACCGGGGCCCCGGTCCTCCACCCGCAGGGACACCGCCCCCTCGTGCGGCTCGGCCCGGACCGAGATGGGCCCGCCCGCGCCGTACTTGATGGCGTTGGTGATGAGGTTGCTGAGCGCCTGCTCCACCCGCATCCGGTCCCAGTGCACCTCCACCGGCGGACAGTCCTCCACCGCCAGCACCGAGCCGGCCTGCCGGGCATGCTCGGAGAAGCGCTCGCACACCTCACGCACCAGGGTGCCCAGCTCGAAACGCTCGCACTCCAGCTCGAAGTGGTTGTTGCGGGCCCGGCTCACGTCGAGCAGGTTCTGCACCAGCACGCCCAGCCGCCGCACCTGTCGCAGGGCGGGCTCCAGGCGCTCGACGAGCTGGGCGCCGGACAGGGACACCTCCCGGTGGGCGCCGCGTTGCAGCCGCTCCAGCACGAGCTGGAGCACGGTGATGGGCGTCTTCAGCTCGTGCGAGGCGACGGACAGGAAGGTGTCGCGCGCCCCGAGCGCCCGCCGCAGGTCCGCCTCCGTCTGATGCCACCCGCTCACGTCCTGGAAGGACAGCGTCGCCACGCCCGGCGAGCGGGAGCGGTCCATCCGGGCATGCACCACGAAGGCCCGGCTGCCCTCGGGGCCCGCCCAGCGGACGAGCTCGCCCTCCAGCGGCTCACCGCGAGCGGCCCGCTCCACCGGGTGCTGCTCCACGGGAAGGGGGGTGCCCTCCGCGTCCAGCACGGCGCCCGGGGCCGCCGGGGGCTCGAGGGTGAAGGGCAGCATGCGTGCCGCCGTGTTGGCGAACAGCACTCGCGCCGTCCCCTCCTCGACCCGCAGCACGGGAATGGCCAGCTGGTCGAGGGCACTCTCCAAGCCAGGCTGCTCGGACACATCCCTCTCCATCTCCACCCGCAGGGCATGAGCGGATGGGGTCCGCGGCACCCGGTGTCGCATGAGGTAGCCGCAGTCCCCCAAGTTGAGCCTTCGGGTCAATGCTGGCAACCGGCGAGAGCGCACCCATTCGTCGCCTGCTCGACGCTCCGGGCCCGACTCCAACCGGGGGAGCAAGCACCCTTCACAGGAAGTCCCCCTCCCCTTCTGGACGTCCAGAAGTGATGTAGCACAAAGCCGCACATGACTTCTGGACGTCCAGAAGTGAAGCGCGCACCAGGCGTCAACCGGTGGCCTGGGGCACCTGGCGCAAGGGCGGAGCGTCCGGGGCGGTGGCGTGGCGCAGCACCTCGAGGGGCTTGAGGTCCGGCTGGTGGGTGCGCCGGGCCATCTCCATCAGCACGCCCTGGCTGCGCACCAGCGTCCCCTCCGGGCTCACCGGCACATAGGTGCCGTCCACCCGCAGCCGCCGCGCCTTCACGTTGTCCCGCAGCGCCACGCCCAGCACCTCGTCCAGCAACCGCTGGCGGATGGCCGGGTCCTCCACGGGGAACATGGCCTCGATGCGGCGCAGGAAGTTGCGCGGCATCCAGTCCGCGCTGCTCATCCACACCTCGGGGCTGGGCCCCGCGCCGAAGGCGAACACCCGGCTGTGCTCCAGGAAGCGGTCCACCACGCTCGTCACGCGGATGCGCTCGCTCACCCCCGGCACGCCCGGCCGCAGGCAGCAGATGCCGCGCACCAGCAGGTCCACCTCCACCCCCGCCTGGCTCGCCGCGTAGAGGGCGCGGATGACGCTGGCGTCCACCAGGGAGTTCATCTTCGCGAGGATGCGCGCGGGCTCGCCGCGCCGGGCCTTGTCCGCCTCGCGGTGGATGAGCGAGAGCACCTTCTCCTGCAGGCCCATGGGCGCCACGGCCAGCCGCTTCCACTGCGGGGCCACCGCGTAGCCGGTGAGCAGGTTGAAGAGGGCGCTGACGTCGTCGGCCATCTCCTCGCGCGAGGTGAAGAGGGACAGGTCGGTGTACTGGCGGGCGGTCTGCGGGTTGTAGTTGCCCGTGCCCAGGTGCACGTAGCGGCGGATGCCGTTGCCCTCGCGGCGCACCACCAGCGCCACCTTGGTGTGCGTCTTCAGGCCGATGAGGCCATAGACGACGTGCACCCCGCTCTCCTCCATCTTCCGCGCCCAGGCGATGTTGTTGGCCTCGTCCAGGCGGGCCTTGATCTCCACCAGCACCGCCACCTGCTTGCCGTTCTCCACCGCGCGCGACAGCGCCCGGGCGATGGGGCTGTCGCCACTGGTGCGGTACAGCGTCTGCTTGATGGTGAGGACGTCCGGATCCTCCGCGGCCTCCTCGAGGAAGCGCACCACCGGGTCGAAGGACTCGTAGGGGTGGTGCAGGAGGATGTCGCGCTCGGCGACGACGTCCAGGAGGGACCCCACGTCGCGCAGCACCGGGGGCACCACGGGCGTGAAGGGCTCCACGCGCAGCTCCGGCCGGGGGTCCACGTCCAGCAGCGCCATCAGGTCCGAGGGCTGCAACGGCGCCCACTGCCGGTACACGTCCATGGGCCCCAGCTTCAGGGCGGCGGTGAGCAGGGACTCGATGTGAGGGCTGGCCACGGCGTCCAGCTCCAGGCGCACCGCGGCGCCCCGCTCGCGCCGGCGCAGCTCCTCCTGGAGGGTGGAGAGGAGATCCTCGCTCTCCTCCTCGTCCACGTTGAGGTCCCAGTTGCGCGTGACGCGAAAGGCGGTGGTGTGCTCCACCACGTAGCCGGGGAAGAGGTCGCCCGAGCACAGGGCGATGAGCTCTCCCAGCAGGATGAACGCCAGGCCTCTCTCGGCCGGAAGGGGCACCAGCCGGCGGAGCAGACCGGGCACCTGCACCACGGCCAGCGAGGTGCCCGCCCCGTTGCGCCGACGCTTGGGGCCCTCGCGCCGCAGCAGCACCGCCACGTTGAGGGACTTGTTGCGCAGATGGGGGAAGGGGTGCCCGGGGTCCACCGCCAGCGGGGTGAGGGCCGGAAAGACGAAGGTGGTGAAGTACATGCGCGCGGCCGCCTTCTGCTCGGCCGTGAGCTTGTCCCGCCGGAGGATGGACACGCCCGCGCCCGCCAACCCGGGCCGCAGCTCCTCGACCCAGAGGCGCGAGGCCTCGTCCACCAGCCGGTGCACGCGCTCGCTGATGGCGGCGAGCTGTTCCGCGGGTAGCATGCCGTCCGCGGCCGTCTCCGCCACCCCATTGGCGAGCTGCTGCTGGAGGCCCGCCACGCGGACCATGAAGAACTCATCCAGGTTGGAGGAAGCGATGGCGAAGAACTTCAAGCGCTCGTAGAGAGGAAGCTCCGGGTCGCAGGCGTCCGCCAGGACCCGCTCGTTGAAGGCGAGCCAGGACAGCTCCCGGTTGATGAAGAGCTGCGGGTCATTGATTTCCACGGGCGGAGACACGGGCGGAGACTCTTGCAGGATGGCGACCCCGTCACGTCACGGAGCTGTCACGAAACCCTAATAAGGATGAGGGAGGTGGGGTGAAGCCCCCCACCCGGCCATCCGCTCCCTTTCGGACTTCTGGAAGACCCATGCCCACCTCGCCCCTACAGCCCGTGCTCGCCGCCATCGATGTGGGCACCAATGCCGTCCGCCTGGAGCTGGCCCGGCCCGACGCCGATGGCGCCCTGGAGACGCTCCACCAGGAGCGAGACCCCATCCGCCCGGGAGAGGGCGTCTTCGCCAGTGGGGTGATGCCCAAGGAGACGGCGGATCGCCTGCTGTCCACGCTGCGGCGCTACGCGGCGCTGTGCCGGCGGCACAAGGCCCGGGTGCGAGCGGTGGCCACCAGCGCCATGCGCGACGCGAAGAACCGCGAGGAAATCGTCCAGCGGGTGCGCGACGAGGCGGGGCTGAACCTGGAGGTGGTGAGCGGCAAGGAGGAGGCGCGCCTCATCTGCCTGGGCGTGCTGCACCGCAAGCCGCCCAACACACGCTCGCTGCTGGTGGACATCGGCGGAGGCTCCACCGAGGTGGCCATCGCCACGGGCGAGCGGCCAGATGACCTGTGGAGCCTCGCGATGGGCTCGGTGCGGCTGACGGAGATGTTCGACGCGGCCGGGAAGGTGACGCCCAAGCAGCTGCGGCTGATGCGCAGCTACGTGGAGGAGCAGCTGCGCAAGGCCATCCCCGAGCGGCCCGACAACCTGCCCCGGGTGGCGCTGGGCTCCTCCGGCACCATCAACGCGGTGGTGGGCTTCGCGGCGAGCGAGGGCACGGCGCACGCGACGGTGCGCCAGCTCTCCCAGGCGGTGGAGACCCTGGCGGAGCTGCCGCCGGAGCGGCGGCGCAAGCGCTTCGACCCGAGGCGCGCGGACATCATCGTCGCGGGCGCCACCGTCCTCGAGCGGGTGGCCAAACACCTGGGGGTGGAGAGTGTCACCGCCGTCAACCGGGGCCTGCGCGACGGCCTGCTGGTGGACCTGCTGTACCGGCAGGACGAGACGCGCCAGGACCACTCGCTGGCGGACGCGGCGGTGGCCATGGGGCGGCGGCTGCTCTTCGACGAGAAGCACGCGCGGCAGGTGGCCTCGCTGTCCCTCACCCTCTTCGACGAGCTGGCCGCGCTGCACCAGTTGCCGCTCTCGTGCCGGCCGTACCTGGAGACGGCGGCGCTGCTGCACGACCTCGGCAACGCCGTCAGCTACGAGCGCCACCACAAGCACACCTATTACCTCATCCACAACAGCGACATCCCCGGCCTGGCGGACCGCGAGCGGGAGCTGGTGGCCCGGGTGGCGCGCTACCACCAGCGCAGCCCGCCGGAGCTGAAGCACGCGGGCATGGAGGGGTTGAGTGCCCATGAGGCCCGCCTGGTGCGCAAGCTGGCCACGCTGCTGCGGGTGGCCAACTCCCTGGACAGCAGCCACCATCAGCCGGTGAAGGAGCTGCGGGCCGTGAATGGCCGCGAGGCGGTGTCGCTGCACCTCAAGGCGCGCCAGCCGGTGGACCTGGAGCTGTGGAACGTGGAGCACGAGACGCTCCTCTTCCGCCGTGTCTTCGGCAAGCGCCTCGCCCTGCACGTCAGCCGCTAGCCCCGCCGTCCGCCCTCCTGGAGAGGGAGCGCCTCTGTCTGGCACCGGACGGGGCGCGTGCCCACCCCTAGCGAGGAGGTTCCGAAGCCGGCGCGGCCATCCGCCCGGTGCCCCGCGGGGGGAAGGAGCGGCAATGAAGGCAGTCGTCTTTCATGGGGTTGGGGACATCCGGCTGGAGGAAATGGCGGAGCCGGAGCTCCAGCAGGACACGGATGCCATCGTCAAGCTGACGGCGAGCGCCATCTGCGGCACGGACCTGCACTTCGTGCGCGGCACCTTCCCGGGGATGAGGCCGGGCACCATCCTCGGGCATGAGGGCGTGGGCGTGGTGGAGGCGGTGGGCCGGGACGTGCGCAACCTGCGCGCGGGGGACCGGGTGGTGATTCCGTCCACCATCGCCTGCGGCACGTGCTCCTACTGCCGCTCGGGCTACTACGCGCAGTGCGACGTGGCCAACCCCAACGGCAAGCGCGCCGGCACGGCGTTCTTCGGCGGGCCGGAGATGAGCGGGCCCTTCCACGGGCTCCAGGCGGAGCGGGCGCGCATCCCCTTCGCCAACGTGGGGCTGGTGAAGCTCCCGGACGAGGTGACGGATGAGCAGGCCATCCTGCTCTCGGACATCTTCCCCACGGGCTACTTCGGGGCGGACATCGCGGAGATAAAGCCCGGGGACACGGTGGCGGTGTTCGGCTGCGGGCCGGTGGGGCAGTTCGCCATCCTGAGCGCGAAGCTGATGGACGCGGGGCGCATCTTCGCCATCGACTGCCACCTGGACCGGCTGGAGGCGGCGCGGGCCCAGGGCGCGGAGATCATCAACTTCGAGGAGGAGGACCCGGTGGACGTCATCCTCCGGCTGACGGGGGGCATCGGCGTGGACCGGGCCATCGACGCGGTGGGCGTGGACTCGATGCACGCGCACCACGGGCCAGCGGCGAAGACGGCGCGCAAGGAGAAGGCGGAGTTCAAGCGGGAGGTGAAGGAAGTGGCGCCGAAGACGAACCCGGATGGGGACAACTGGGTGCCCGGTGACGCGCCGGCCCAGGCCCTCGTCTGGGCGGTGGACGCCCTGGCCAAGGCCGGCACGCTGTCCATCATCGGCGTGTACCCGCAGCAGATGCGCACGTTCCCCATCGGCCAGGCGATGAACAAGAACCTGACGATGAACATGGGCAACTGCCCCCACCGCAAGTACATCCCCCACCTGCTGGAGCTGGTGCGCACGGGCGCGGTGGATCCGGTGGAGCTCCTCACCCACGTGCAGCCGCTGACGAGCGCCATCGAGGCCTACCGCTCCTTCGACACGCGCAAGCCGGGCTGGATGAAGGTGGAGCTCGAGCCGCAGCTGCTGACGTAGAGCTGCGGTGACCCCGTGGCCTACACGGGGTGCATCGCCGGGTGCTCGACACTTCTCCCCACCTGACCTGTGCACAGGGCGGCAGGCCCTGGCGCCAGAAGTCCGTGCCTGGACAGGAGGAGGCCATGCGCCGACGCAACGGGGGGCCGTCGGAGGTACGAGTAATCCATGGCCTCCAAAGAGCGCGTCGAGACTCTTCGGGTTGAAGTTGAAGAGGAAGTGAAGCCCCGGCTGCGCGGCGTGTCGCACGCGTTCGCGTTCGTGGTGGCGCTCGCCGGGTACTTCTTCCTGGCCCTGGCCCCGGCGGAGGGGGTGCGGCACCTGGCTGGCAGGGTGTTCGGTGTCAGCCTCGTGCTGATGTTCGGCATCAGCGCGACGTACCACTGTCCCAACTGGAGCCCCACCACCTCCCAGCGCATCCAGCGCTTCGATCATGCGGCCATCTATGCCCTCATCGCGGGGACCTTCACGCCCATTGCCACCATGGACGCGGAAGGCCGGGGCCCGCTGCTGCTCTGCGTGATGTGGGCCGCGGCGCTCACGGGCGCGGGGCTCGCGCTGCTGGGCCGCTCGGGGCCGCGGGGGCTGCGCTCCGTGCTCTATGTCGTGCTGGGAATGGTGTCGCTCCCGTTGATCCCGCGGCTGCCAGACGTCATTGGCCCGGTGCGTGTCGGGTGGCTCGTCTTCGGGGGCGTCATCTATGCCCTGGGCGCCGGGGTCTATGTTCGCAAATGGCCGGATCCCCACCCCACCGTTTTTGGCTACCACGAGGTGTTCCACCTCATGGTCATCGCCGGGGCCTCCGTGCACTACGCCGTCATCGTCGACGTGCTGTGGAGTCGCTGAAACTAGAGCGACTCGTCGTCGACCTGGACGAGCCGCCAGCACGAGTCGAATTCGAAGCGGTAGGAGATCTGGTAGTCGGTGTCTTCCTTCCAGATCGTCACCAGGGCCTGCCGGGCTCCGGAGGTCACCTTCATGCCATTGAGGCCCCGGGCCTCCCGCTTGGCACGGCCCAGCAGCGCCGGATAGACGAGCGTGTCCGCCGGCTTGTGCTCGGTGACGGTGCGGGGTTCCGGCTCCACGTTCTCGACGTGGGTTTGGATGACCACGGGGGCCGTGAACTCGCGCTGGAACGCGGCGTCCTCGCTGTAGCGGGCGAGAAAGGTGTCGAAATCCGCAGGGCATGACGCCGGCTGCGGGGCGGAGCATCCAGCAACGGTGAGCGCGAGGAGGAGGGGCGCGGATTTCATCATGGTGTCACCGAGTCTGCTTCTCCCCGTGTGGGAGAAGAAAGCAGCCCCCCGGGACCGACCGGAGGTTGGCCCGAGGACAGGCTCCCCCTCAACAAGCGTCCCCTCTCCGTTCTATGCTCCCAAGGGTCTGCTCCCTCCACATGCCTTCAGCACCCTTTTCCGGCTAATCCGGTGAAAGCGAGCTCCCACCCGATGGCCCTCGCGCCTCCTGACTACATCGTCCAGAAAAACGACACGCTCTCGAAGATCGCCAGCCGCATCTACGGCGATGAGCGGCGATGGGCCGAGGTGTATTCCTACAACAGCCGCGTCATCGGCAAGGACGCGAACGCGATCACCCTGGGGACACGGCTCCTGCTCCCACCGAAGGACTTCCGGCTCTCAGAGAAGGAGCGCACGGCCATCATCAAGACGGCGGCGCGGCTCCGGATAGCGACCGCCGTGATGTCCAAAGCGGTGACGACTCAAGGTGGGTCCTCCGCCGGTACGTCGAACACGCCACGGGGCGGTGGCCCCGCGCAGTCCCGCACGACGAGCGCCCCCCAGACCTCGAAGACCCCGGGCAACAACGCGGCCCTCACCGCCGAGTTGACGAAGCTCTTCCGCAACGTCGGCGTGGCGGGGCCGGAGAAGTTCCTGAAGTTCCTGCAGGTCGTGCTGAAGCTCGACGAGAAGACGACCAAGGATGTCTTGGCGCTTCTCTCCAAAAAAGAGTCCGGGTTGAAGGCGGTAGAGCTGTTCGCGAAGGCGTACGAGCAGTGGCAGAAGGGCAACGGCCAGGCCGCCTTCGCGTACATGGCGGAGGGAGCTGCCTCGGGCTGGGGGCTCCTCTCCGACTCACAACGCTCGAAGATCATGGACACGCTCCTCACGCCGCTGCGCGGAAGATTCAGCGCCCTCGCGGACATCCTGAAGATGACCAAGTCCACCGATGCGATGAAGGTCGTCAGTGGACTGATGCGCGGCGAAATGGATGACGTCGTCAAGGGGCTCTCGGGCGTGGTCAAGCATCTCCTGGCCGAGCAGGGCATCGGCAAGGAGAAGATCGCCAAGATCGTCGCGGCACTCGCCTCGCTGCTCCCGGAGAGAATCCGCGACAAAACGATGAAGAAGATCGTGGGACGGAAGGTGCCCGTCCTGGGCACGCTCATCGTCGGCGTCACGGACATCTACAACATCGCGCGCAAGCCGGGCGACTGGACGAATTGGGCGGGGCTGGTCAGCACCGTGGCCGGAGCGTTCCCTGGGGTTGGCACGGCGGCGTCCACCGCGATCGACCTCGCCGTGCTGGTGAATGAGATTGGCGCCAGTGTGAAGGAGATCCAGAAGTTGATTCAGGTTCCGGTGACAGCGGTTCCCTAGAGAGGTCCGCCCCCTCGACAAGACCCCATCCGTCCCATGCCCATGCTTCGGCGCACTCACGCGCCGCTGAGCACAGCGACGCGTGCCTCGCCCGAGCCGGGGAGGGCCTCCCACCAAGACAGGACTTCCCATGTCGCGTACCCGAATCGCAGGGTGGAGCTCGACGCTGCTTCTGACCCTCGGGGTCGCCTGTGCACACCGCCAGCCGACACCGGGCGGGGAAATGAGCGCCACCACCGGCTGCACGGCCCAGGCGACCTTGTGCTGGGACTTCGAGGAAGGTGCACTGCCGGCCGGCTGGACGGCCCACCGCGACGACTTCAACGGCCAGCTGCTCGTGGACGACACGCGTGCCCACACCGGCAGGTATGCGCTGCACGCCAGGGAGCTGGTGGGAGGCAAGGAAGGGACGCAGGGAGGCCCCAAGAAGACCGTCCGCTTCGACCTGCCCGCCCACTTCGGTCCCGTGCTGTGGGGCCGCGCCTACGTCTACACGACTCCCGCGCGGCCCGCCTCGCACGCGGGGCTCTTCAGCGCACGGTACCCGCGGCCTGGAAGTGCCGACCGCGCGTTCGACACGCTCGATTGGTACGAGCTCGCCACCTACCAGCAGAAGTACATGGCCATCTGGCACCCGCCCGAGCCGCCAGGCTTCCCCGAGTGGGTGCTGCTCTCCGACACGCCGCTCGTGCTCGATGACTGGGCCTGTCTCGAATGGCTCTTCGATGGAGCCAACGGCTCCCACCCGGAAGCCGCCGAGCCCCGCGTCTGGCTCAACGGAGCCGAGCTCGAATGGCCCGAGAGGTTCGTCTTTTCCGATCCACCCACGACGGCGCGGCCCACGCGGGAGAAGGCCACCGACTTCACCGTGCTCGAGACCGGCGTCGTTCTCTACCAGGGCCTCTCGGTGCCCACCGACTGGTGGATCGACGACCTGGCCATCGGCACACAGCGGATTGGCTGCGACCAGGGCCACCTGCCCCACGGGCAAGCACCCGCTGCCAAAGGGAATCACCCCCGCGCCTTCATTTCGCGGAGTGCGTGGCGAGCAGCTGCTGCTCCCAGGTGAAGCTGGTACCGACGACGCCCATGTGGTCGACGAGCAGCTGGGCGAGGCCGGGCACGGTGTCCGTCCGGGCCCAGTCGCGCTGGAGTTCGGAGGCGAAGACCGTCCAGGTGAGCGGCACGGCGCCGGCCTGGATCATCCGCTGAATCGCCATCTCGTGCGCCTCGAGGGTGACGCCGCCGGAGGCGTCGGTGACGATGTAGACCTCGTAGCCGTCGCCGAGCGCCTGAATCACCGGCATCGCCAGGCAGATCTCCGTCCACAGCGCGGCCATGACGATCTTCTTCTTGCCGGTCTTCTTCACCCACTCGACGACCCGGGTGTCCTCCCAGGTGTTGATGAACGTGCGGTTGATGGGCTTCTGCTCGGGGAAGACGTCCTGCAGCTGCTTGAGGATGTAGCCGCCGCGCTCCTCCACCACCGTGGTCAACAACGTCGGGACGCCGAACAGCTTCGCGGACCTGGCCAGCCCCACGACGTTGTTGATGACGGTCTGGGTGTCGTGGCTGCGCAGGCCGGCGAACTGGAAGGGCTGATGGTCGATGAGGAGCAGCACGCAGTTGTCGGGCGTGAGCAGCGCATCGAGGCCGGCTTTGGGGTGGTGGGCGGGGCTCATGTCGGTCTCCAGGGACAGCGGGAAGGGGGCGGACGCCGTGGTCCGTGCCCGGTTGCTGATGGAGACCATGATGGAGGCGCGGCACCTCTTGCAGTAGAGGGCAATCCGCGGAATCACTTTCAACAGGATGTTTAAAGCATGGAGACCCTCATCACCCTGGAGTCGTTCGTGCGCAGCGCGCAGTCCGCGAGCTTCTCCGCGGCCGCGCGCCGGCTGGGACTCACGCCCGCGGCCGTCAGTCAGAATGTCGCGCGGCTCGAGACCCGGCTGGGCGTGCGCCTGTTCCAGCGCAGCACCCGGGGACTGACGCTGACCGAGCCGGGGGAGCGCTTCCTGCGCGAGGTCAGCGGCGGCCTCGACACGCTCCAGACGGCCATCGCCAACGTGTCGCTGGCCGCGGAACAACCGGCGGGGGTGCTGAAGGTCAGCATGGCCGCCGCCTTCGGGCACGGCTACCTCGTGCCGCTGCTCCAGGACTTCCTCGGGCGCTATCCCGGCATCGTGCCGGACTGGCACTTCGACAACCGACCGGTGGACCTCATCAACGAGGGCTTCGACGCGGCGATTGGCGGCGGCTTCGACCTTCCCTCGGGGCTGGCCGCGCGGGAGCTGGCCCGGGCGCATGTGATCGCGGTGGCCTCACCGTCCTACGTGGCGCGAATCACACCGCCCAAGGAGCCCGCCGACCTCCAGCACCATGAGGGCCTCCTGCTGCGCTCGCCGCTGACGGGGCGCATCCGCTCCTGGCCACTGCGCAACCGCTCCGGCGAGCAGGTCGCCATCGACATGCGGCCGCGCATGATTCTCAATGACCCCGAGGCCCTCTGTCACTGCGCCGTGATGGGCCTGGGCATCGCCTTCGTCGCGACGATGAATGCGCTGCCCTACCTGCGCGAGGGAACGCTGGTGCGGCTCCTGCCGGACTGGCACGCCGACATCGGCCCCATTTCGCTCTACTACGCCGGGCACCGGCAGCTCCCCGCGAAGACCCGCGTGTTCGTGGACTACGTCGTGCGCGAGTTCAAGCGCCAGGACCTGGCCGGGAGGTTCGACGCGAGCGGAGGCGGTGTCGGCCGGGGGCGCAAGGGCGCCGGAGCCAGGCGCTGATCACCCCTGCGCGGGAGGCTTCTCGCCCGAGGCGGTGCCAATCCTCCGGGAGTGCTCCTGGAAGTCACTCCAGGCCCGCTCGAACTGCTCCTTGAGCGGGTGCCAGTCGTTGTCGTCGGCGAGCAGCAGATGGGAGAGCGACTGCCGGACGATGCCCAGCGAGCGGCGCATGAGCTCGAACTCCTCCCGCGTGACCTGCAGCTGCTCGGCCGAGTTGCGCTGGAGCAGGGCCTCCATCTGGCTGACGTGGGAGTCGATCTGCTGGAGCTCGGCCCCGTACTTCTGGGCCAGGACTCCCTGCTGCTGCTCCTTCTCGGTCATGACGGAACCCTCCTTCGGGAAGGTACGGGGAGTCAGGACTCGAGGCACCCGGGCACCGGCCGTGCAGCCCCTTGGGCACACGCTTGCCCAGCCCCCCTCACCCCGCGCCCCGCCCGTAGTACCAGGCGGTGAGCGCGAGCCGGGAGCCCTGCGCGGGCAGCACCTCGTGCTCGATGCGCTCGCTGAGGAACACCACGAGCCTGTCCAACGTGGGCGCCACGTCCACGGCTCCGCCCTCGGGGTAGAGGCGCAGCAGGCCCCCGTGGGCGGGCACCCAGTCCGGGTTGAGGTAGTAGATGGCGGTGACGCGCCGGTTGGACTGGCCGGGGAAGGCGTCGAAGTGGCGCGCGTACCGAGCCCCCTCACCCGGGTACCAGGCGAGCTGCAGATCGAAGCGCCCGAGTCCGAGGTACGCCTCGGCCGACAGCGTCTCCCCGAGCGCGGCGAAGGCCTCGCGCAGGCGGGCGATCGCCGAGCCCTGCTCCTCCGGGGTCACCCAGGAGATGAAGTCGCCGCGCGTGTCCCTGTCCAGCGTGTGGTCCGCGCCCCGGCGGATGCCCGCGGGCCGCAGCAGGCCGGCCTCGGCGCGTGCCTTCGCCTCGGCATGGACGGCCCGCGCATCCGCCTCCCCGAGGAAGGACGCGCGGGTGAACCACCCCCGCTCACCGAGTGACTGGATTTCTTCATCCCCAAGGGACGTGAGGGCCATGGCGCGGCGAACCCTACCCCACAACGACTAGAATGGCGGCCCATGGTGCGCCTCCTCCCGCGGGTGTTGTTCCTCCTCGTCGCCCTGGCCGCCGGGGCCGTGGGGGCCTTCCTGTTGCTGCGTCCCAAGCCCCCCGCCCTGCCCGACACGCCAGCGCTCGTCACCCGCGTGCGCGAGGTGGCCCGGCTGGAGACGCTGGACGTGTCCCTCTACAAGAAGGTCGAGTTCTCCCCCGAGCCCCAGGCGACGAACTCACTCTGGAAGGACGTCATCAACTGGGCGGCCTACTCCATCCACACACCGCGCGGCCGGGCCATCGTCTTCGCGGACGTGCACCTCGGGTATGACTTCGGCCGGCTCGATGGCTCCTCGCTGCGCGTCCAGGGCACGCGCGTGGACGTGGCCCTCCCGCCGCTGGAGGTGCAGGTGGAACTCAGGCCTGGGGAGACGGAGATCATCGGCTCCAACCTGGACAGCGCGCAGACGACGCTGCTGCTGGAGAAGGCGCGCGAGGCCTTCGAGCGCGAGGTGAAGGGAGATGCCCGCCTGAGGGAGCGGGCGCGGCGCTCGGCGGAGAACACCCTGCGCGTGCTGTTCCTCTCGGCGGGCTTCCGCGAGGTGAACGTGGTGGACGTGCTGCCGCCTCCGGCCACCGCCGGGTGACTCAGAGCCGCTCGAGCCCCCCGGCCCCGAGCCGGAAGAGGCCGGAGATTCCGTCCGGGGCACTGCCCAGACGGGCCAGCGACTCCCGGGCGGGCACGTCCGACTCGCGGCACACCAGCGCGAACTCCCGCCGGCCCAGGTGGACGCACAGGGGCACCTCTCCGGCGTGCAGCACGAGGCGCTCGCGCTGCTCCGCCGTGAGGAGCCGGGCGGCGTCGTACCCGTCCCCTCCGGCCACGGCCCACAGCCCGCTGAAGCTCTCCGCGAGCACCACCTGCCCCTCGTCCACCACCACCGGCCGCACCGGCGCGGGGTGCGCCTCGAGGTTGCGCCAGGCCACCGCGTCCACCGCCTCGGCGGAGAGCCCCGCGGGCCCGAGCGCCGCCCGGGGCAGGTAGCGCAGCAGCTCCGCGTCCTCCAGCACGTAGAAGACCTCGAGCCCCGCGGGCCCCGGCCGGTGGAGCGCGCCCACCGCCTGCGCCTCGAAATCGGCGGGCCGCAGCACCGGTCGCAGCCGGGCCTCCAGGGCACGCGCATCCCCGGCGCTCCCGGACAGGCCCTGGAGCTGGGCCACCAGCGCCTCCACGTACGCGGCCAGGTCCCCCTCGCCGTCCCGGTAGTCGGCGTAGAGCGAGGCCACGTCCACCCGCCCCACCTCGCCCGAGGCGAGCTTCACCAGCAAGGCGCCTGCCTGCCGCCGACACGCCACGCCCGCGCGGTGGAGCGCGGCCAGCAGCGCGGCGGTGAACTCGGGACGCAGCGCCCGCGCCCGGGGCGAGGGCGGAGGGGGCACGTCCGCGGCCTCCAGCTCCGCTTTGAGCAGCCGCGCCTCCTCGTCGAAGGGGTCTCTCTCCAGGGCCTCCACCACATACGCCCGGGCCCGGCCGTGCTCACCCCGTCGCAGGGCCAGCACCGCGAGCACCTTGAGGGCCTCGGGATCTCCCGGGTTGAGGGCGAGCGCCTCGCGCAGCACGGCCTCCCCATCCCCCATCCGCTCCAGCCCGAGCAGCGCCCGCGCCAGGCCCAGCCGCACCTGCACGTCCTGGGGAAAGTCGCGCCGGAGGGACTCCAGCAGGGGCAGGGCCTCGCGCTCCGCGCCCGCGTTCACCAGCGCATGCGCCACGGCGAGCCGCAGGGTGGGCCCCGGCGTGTCCCGCGCCGCGGAGCGCAGCGCGTCCAGCTCCGGATGACTCAGGGTCTCGCCGGCCTCCACCTTGCGGCGGAGCTGCTCCAGGAAAGTCGGGTCCACGGAGGCGCAGTGTAGCCGCCCGCCGCTCCCCGCGACTCACTGCCAGGCGATGTCGTACTCGCTGTCGAGCAGGTTCGTCTGACGGCCAACCACCTTCACCTTGCTGGCCTTCAACCGCTCCAGCATCGCCACCAGCATGCCCTCATGGAAGGGCGCGGGCATGAAGTCGCGCTTCATGATGAAGCGGCACGATTGCGGCCCCAGCCACTTCACCGAGCGCTCCCCGGTCAGCGCCACCTGGTAGGTCGAGGGCAGGTTGTTCACCAGCCGCTTCGCCTCCCCCCGCACCAGCACCTGCATGGTCCTGCCCGCTTCCGAGTCCAGGAAGTCCATGGCCACGCAGTGCCCCAGCAGCCACAGGGCCTGCTCCCCATCCCCGTGACGGGCCGCGAGCGCCGGCATCGCGGCGGAAATCATCTGGAGGTGTAATCGGATGGGGTAGCTGAAATAGTCGACAAAGCGCGCCTGCCCGCACACCGCGGAGCAGCGCCGCGCCAGGGCCTCGTCGCCCAGGGCGCGGATGGACTTGAGGACGCTCTGGGAGAACAGCCCCCGGACGCTGTCCTCCGAGGAGGCCAGCGCCATGCGCTGCCCCCACTCCTGCACTCCCCCGGGGGGAACCATGTTCCACGCCTGCGGCGCGACATTCCATGCGGTGGCTGCGCTGCTCATTTCCCCTGACCCCTTTGTGCCGAGTTCTCTGCGTCGATTCCCGCTGCCAGGTGTCTGGCTTTACCCACCCAAGGGTCCGCGGGTACTCACGGTCCCGAGTGCCCCCGTTGGCAGGAATCAGCCCGGCTGAGCAATGACTATCCTAATTGTTTCAGGGCCGCCTGTCAGCTTCACGAGCGACCATCGTCCCCCCGGTGTCGGAGGGGAAACGGGGTGGGCCCCCGGCCATCCACTGACATTGTTGGATTGCACCGGGAGCGCACGGGCATGGCAGGGTTTCGCGAAAGCTTTCAGTGCTGAAAAGCTATCAACACTATTCCAGATTTCCGTGGCACGGGATTCAAACAGTGTCAGCGAAGAGCAGCTGCTCGAAGGCCCGCGGCAGCGTGGCGAAGTCGCCGATGACCCAATGGGCCCCGGCCTCGCGCAGCACCGCGTCGGGCGTGAGGGTGGAGACCCCCACCGCGAGCATCCCCGCCGCGCGCGCCGCGAGAATGCCGTTGACCGCGTCCTCGAAGACGACGCACGCGGAGGGCTCCACCCCGAGCGCCCGCGCGGCGGCGAGGAAGAGGTCCGGGGCCGGCTTGCCGCGCGACACGTCCTCGGCCCCGATGACGTGGGCGAAGTGCGGACGCAGGCCCAGCCCGTCGAGCACGAAGGCGCGGTTGGCGCGCGGCGCGGCCGAGGCCACCGCGAGGCCGAAGCCCGCCCCCCGCAGGCGGGAGAGGAGCTCGCGGGCGCCCCGCAGGGGCGCCAGGTGGGGCGCGTAGAGCTCGCGGTAGTGGCGCTCCTTGCGCTCGGCCAGGTGCGCCAGCTCCTCGGTCGCCACGGGCCGGCCGAGCAGCGCGGGGAGGAGCTCCTCGTTGCGCATGCCGGCGAACTCCCGCTCGAAGCGCTCCGCGGGCGCGTCGAGGCCGAGGCCGCGCGACAGGGCCACCCACGCCTGGACGTGGAAGCGCATGTTGTCGACCAGGGTGCCATCCATGTCGAAGATGGCGGCGAGCGGACGCGGGGAGGGGCTCATCGTCTCCCCGTATCAGCCGGCAACCGTCAGGGCCACCTCGCCGGAGTGCTGTCCGCTCGCCCGGCCCCCGCGGGGGCGCTCACGTCTCCCAGGAGATGTCGTAGTCGCTCTCCAGCGTCGAGAGCTGATGCCCGCACACCCGAACGCCCTTCGCGTGGGCCTTCTCCAGCACGCCCAGCAGCATGCCCTCCTGGAAGGGGTAGGGCATGAACTCGCGCCGCATGGTGAGGCGTCCGCTCGTCCGCCCCGTCCACACCACCGAGCGCGCCCCGAAGCTCACCGCGGCGCGGTAGGCCGAGGGCAGGTTGCTCACCAGCCGCTTCGTGTTTCCCCGGGCGAGGAACTGGAGCGCCAGGCCCGCCGTGGAGGCCAGGAAGCACTCCCCCGCCCTGCGCCCGAGCTGCCGGAGCGCCTCGTCGCGGCTCCCGCACCGCGTCTCCAGCATCCGCGCCGCGGCGAAGACCATCCGGAGGTTCACGGTGATGGGGTAGATGAAGAAGTCCACCAGCTTCTCCTCCCCGCCCGCCGCCTGGCAGCGCCGCATCAACTCCTCGTCCCCCAGGGTGCGCACCGCCTCCAGCATGGTCCGCAGGAACATGCCACGCGCCGTGTCCGACGGAGAGGTCAGCGCCAGCCGCAACTCCAGGTCCTCGTCCGACCCGGGCACGGCCATCGGCCACTCGGCCCTCCCTGCGTCCATGTGCATGCATTCCCCTCAGCGCGTTGTGGCACGGCCCCCGCGCCCTACTGTACCCGCTCTGGCTCCCCGCTGTCGGACGCATGAAGAAATCCACTCCCGGTGTTCCACCTCCGACACGGGAGCGCGCCTGGAGGCCTGGCCGGAACCGCCGCGCCCGGGGCCTCACGTCTGGGGAAGAGACCCGGAGCCGCTCGCGCCGGCCCCGCCCGCGCCGCCCGCCAAGGGCGACTCCGACTGACCGAGGAAGTCGTCCAGCGCGCCCACGTCGATGGGCTTGCGGAACACGGCGTCCACCAGCGCGAGGTTGGCGCGGTTCTGCCCGCGCACGTCCATGCCCGTCACGATGGCCATCAGCGCCTGGGGCGAGCGCTTGCGCAGCTCGCGCGCCACCTCCCACCCCGACATGTCCGGCATCACCGCGTCCAGCAGGGCGGCGTCGTAGCGGCGCTCCTCCCAGAGCTTCAGCGCCACGTCTCCGCTGGGGGCCACCTTCACGTCATAGCCCTCCTCGCTGAGCACCTCCGCCATCATCCGCGCGTTGTCCAGGTCGTCGTCCACCACCAGCACCCGGCGCGTCTGCTGGAAGCGCCTCGGGCTCGGCGCGGCCCGGCCCGCCTCCACCCGCTCCGCCGCCTCCTCCTCGGAGCGCGCCAGCGGCAGCCGCACCACGAAGGCCGTCCCATGGCCCTCGGGCATGTTCTCCACCGTCAGCTCGCCCCCCCAGCGCTGCACCTGGCTGCGCGCCACCGCCAGCAGCAGCGAGAGCTGGGGCGCCCCCGCGTCGCGGTTGAGCGGATCGAACAAGCGCGTCAGCTCCTCCTCGTCGTAGGGCGCCGCGGAGTCCTCCACGCGCAGCATCACCCACCCGCTCGCCTCCGCCCGCGTCTCCACCCGCACCCGCCCGCCCGCCTCGCCCAGCCGCTCCTTCTCGGCCAGCAGCAGGTTCACCACCAGCTCGCGGAAGAAGCCCGGATCCGCCCTCACCGCCCCCGGGTTGCCCAGCCGCAGCTCCACCGTCACCGGGTGCTCGCGCTGCTCGAGCTCCGCCCGCGCCAGCTCCAGGGCCTCGTGCACCGTCGCGTCCACCTGCACGTCCGCGTGCTGCTCCTCGGTGCGCTGGACGTTGAACTCCTGCAGCCGCGCCACCAGCTCGCCCACCTGCCCCACCGTCTTGTCCAGCGCGTCCAGGTGCTCGGGCTTGGAGTCGCGCCGCAGCAACGTAATCCGCAGCCGCAGCACGTTGAGGAAGTTGTTGAGCGCGTGCGCCGCGCCGCTCGCGAGCTGCCCGAGCGCCTGCGTGCGCGTGCGCTGCAGGAGCCGCCCCTGCAACCGCCGCAGCTCGTCGTGGGCGCTCACCAGCGCCTTGGACTTGTTGGCCGACTCGGTCCGGTCCGTGAAGGTCTGCAGCACGCCGACCAGCTCGCCGCCCTCCTCCCACACGGGGGTGGCGCTCAGCTCCAGGGTGGCCTCGCCACTGCCGGGCCGCTCCACCAGCACCAGCACCCCGCGCACCGGGCCGCGCTCCTTCAGCGCCCGCACGAAGGGCATGTCCGTCACCTTGAAGGGCTCGCCATTCGGGTGGCGCGCGTTCACCTGGGCGAGCACCGCCACCAGCGACGCCTGCGAGCGCGCCCCCACCACCGCCCGCATGGGCACGCCGATGAGCCGGCTCACCGGCGGCGTGGCGAAGGACACCGTCCCGTCCATCTCGGCCAGGAGGATGCCCACCTCCACGTGGTGCAGCACCGACTCCATCACCGCCGCCTCGCGGAAGCGCACCTCCTCCGTCCTGAGCACCCGGGCGAAGGAGGCCTGCGCCGAGGCATGCGCCTCGCCCACCAGCTCCACGATGAAGGTGGCCACCTCCGGCTCCAGCACGCCGTTGCGCCGGGCGTACACGTACAGGAGCACCTCCTCCAGCGACTTGAACTCGCGCGCCAGGTCCTCCACCTCGAAGCGCTGGTCGTACCGGCGCGCCCCGTGCGAGCGCACCACCTCCGGCCAGAGGCGCAAGGCGTCATCTCCTCGGTCCCTGAGCAGGCGGACGAGCTCATCCAGGAGCCGGCGCAGGGGGGCGCGCAGGTTGCGCCCGGGGATGTCCACCTCGTACGTCTCCGCGCGGATGCGCTTGGACCACAGGCGCACCACCCGCTCCGCCTCCGTTTCCAGGAGTTGGAGCAGCGCGGCCACCGGATCCACGGGCGGCGGGGTGTCGTGGAGGAAGGGAATGGCCATGGTTCCTCCGGGAGGGTGCACACGGCGGGCCGGTCCGGCCACCCGCCTGCGCGACCCAGGAGAGGACACCGGATGGTCAACGACGGTAACGAGCGGGACAAGAACGAGTACGAGGGGCCCTCCATCTCGGAAGCGGCCATGGCCCAGTTGTTCCGGGGCGAGCTCAGTCGCTCGGACACCTGGCGCTCACGTCTGGACAACACCACCAACTGGTCCCTCACCACCACCGCGGCGGTCGTCTCCTTCGGCTTCTCCAGCACCGCCTCCCACGTCGTCTTCATCGTGGGCATCTGGATGGTGGTGTCCTTCCTCACCATCGAGGCGCGCCGCTACCGCTATTACGACCTGTGGATGCGGCGGGTGCGGCTGCTGGAGGAGGGCTACTGGATTCCCATGCTGCGCCGCGAGCCGGTGGACCCGGACTCCCTGCGCGAGCTGGTCAGCCTCATGGAGCGGCCGCAGATCCAGCTCTCGGTCTTCTCCTCCATCTCCACCCGCCTCAACCGCGCCTACGGGCCCATCCTGCTGGTGCTGACCCTCTCCTGGTTCGTCAAGGTGTACAGCCACCCGGCCGCCCCCGAGAGCTTCGAGGAGTTCGTGGAGCGCGCGCACGTGGGCCCCGTCCATGGTGGGGTCGTGATGGCGTTCCTCTTCCTGCTGGTGCTGGTGTTCGCCTACCTCTTCGTGGCGTCCTTCTTCACCCGGGCCCCGCTGGGAGAGCTGCGCAGCCGGCCGCGTGGGCGCCGCGCCACCCTGTGGGAGTCCTTCTACCGGCCCTACGCCACGCTCTCCCCGCGCCGCCGGGCCCGCCGCAAGTCCGCCTCCCCCCCGGGGCCGCCCTCGCCTCCCACCCAGACTCCACCGATGCATTAGCCAGGCTGGGGCCGGAGCGTTTTCCTCCTTCCGGGCCCCTGTGTTTTGTGCTTCAAGCGCGAGACATGGCGAATACGCGTACGGTCACGGTCATCAATGGCGACGGCATCGGCCCCGAGGTGATGGCGGCCACCCTCCGCGTCCTGGAGGCGCTCAAGGTTCCCCTGGAGTTCGAGTTCAAGGACGCGGGCGCCGAGGTCATCGCCAAGTACGGCACCAACCTGCCCCACGAGACGGTGGAGGCGGTGCTGCGCAGCGGCGTGGCGCTCAAGGGCCCCACGGGCACGGTGGTGGGCGGCGGCATGGCCTCGGCCAACGTGGGCCTGCGCAAGCGCCTGGACCTCTACTCCTCGCTGCGCCCGGTCAAGAGCGTGCCCGGCGTGAAGACGCGCTACGACGACGTGGACGTCGTGGTGGTGCGCGAGAACACCGAGAGCCTCTACGCCGGCCTGGAGCACATCATCGTCCCGGGCGTGGTGGAGTCGCTGAAGATCATCACCGAGAAGGCCTCCACGCGCATCGCCCGCTTCGCCTTCGAGTACGCCAAGCGGCACGGGCGCAAGAAGGTGACGTGCGTCCACAAGGCCAACATCATGAAGTTGTCGGACGGCCTCTTCCTCGACTGCACCCGCAAGGTGGGCCGGGAGTTCCCGGAGATTCAGTACGAGGAAGTCATCGTCGACAACATGTGCATGCAGATGGTGAAGGACCCGACCCGCTACGACGTGCTGGTGATGGAGAACCTGTACGGGGACATCATGAGCGACCTGTGCGCGGGCCTGGTGGGCGGCCTGGGCCTGGTGCCCGGCGCCAACATCGGTGAGCGCACGGCGGTGTTCGAGGCGGTCCACGGCACGGCGCCGGACATCGCCGGCAAGGGCCTGGCCAACCCCACCGCGCTGATGATGTCGGCGGTGATGATGCTCGACTGGATGGACATGCGCGACGAGGCGCGCAAGTTCGAGAACGCGCTCACCAAGGTGTACGGCGAGGGCAAGGTGCGCACCGGCGACCTGAGCGGCAGCGCCACCACGCGCGACTTCACCGACGCGGTCATCGCGGCGCTGTAGTCCCCCACCAGGCAGTGGAAGGGGCCCACCGCGGCGGGCCCCTCCCTTTCGTCACGGCAGGAACAGCTCGGTGCCGCTGATGGCGCTGCTGCTCCCCGGACCCCCACTCCAACCCCCGGCCAGGAGCACGTCGCCCGACGACAGCGGCGTGGCGGAGTAGGTGCTGCGGCCCACGCTCATCGTGCCCGCGGAGGACCAGGTGCCCGTCGCCGGGTCGTACAGCACGGCGAGTTCGGGACGTCAGTCGAGGAAGCGGCGCCACCAACGCAGGGTCTCCTCGTGAGACGCGCCCTTGAAGTCGTGGGACTTGGGACATGGGTAGAGCCAGGGCTCCAACACACGTGCGAGCTCGCGGTACGCGGGGAGGTCGCGGCCTTGCGTCAGGTCTCCGCCCTCGGGCCACTGTCCCAGCGTCACCACGACCCGCTCGCCCTCCAGCTCCTGCACCGTGGTTCCGGGGGAGTGCAGCCGGGAGCGCAGACCCGCCGCGCCCCCCAACTCTCCCAGTACCGGATGGCCCAGGAAGTTGAGCCAATGCACGCCATCCACCCGGGACCCGAGGGACAGGCTCCCATGTGCCACATCCAACCCCGGATAGCGGAAGGCTTCCTCGTGAATCCCTTCCAGAGAGGAACCAAAGGGGCTGGGTGAATAGAAGGCGAGGCCGGCATGGCCGGAGGAGAATGGCAGCAATGAGGCCAGTTCCAGCGCCAGCTCCCGCAGTCTCCCGGGGCCGTGCGCCTCGAGGTACTCCGTGGGCCACGAGAAGCTCACCATGCTGACCTCGTCCTTCACTGGAGCTCGTGCGCGCCATGGGAGACGAGCCCAGTAGAAGAAGCCGTAGCCGCTGACGCCGGAGTCGCCACCGGACAGCTCCACGGTCCGCTCGAACTGATTCTTCACATAGAAGTGGACCGTCTGTTTGTCTTCGACGTCCTCGAGGAAGCGGGGTCCGACAGGTGGGGAGAGCTCATCGCGGATCCGCTCCCAAGCGTCCGCGTGCAGCCAAGAGGGCTCGTAGCCAAGATCGTACTCGGAGAAGACGTCCGGCCCGGTGCCGACAGCATCGAGGTAGACATCGAGCGCACGCCGCACCCGCTCCGCGAGCTCATGGTGGTCAAACGGCAGATGCAGAACGAGCCTGACCACTTCCCGCATGGAGAGGCGCTCGCCGTCCGGCCGCGAGGAGCGGAGACGAATTCGAGGGTAGTGGTCGGTCATCGGCTGATTCCAAGCTGAGGCGTGACGAGTGCGCTCCGTTTCTCCCCTGGGAGGTCTTTGTACTTGTCCAACTTCCGGCTCAGCGTCCGCTTCTGGTACCCAAGGGGGTCGCTCTTGCTCGTGGAGGTACAAGGGAAAAGGAAGTCGTAGAGGAATTGAACCTTGTTGGCGTCGCGCACCAGATGCAGAACGATGTCGGGGACAAGAGAGCCTGTCCCTTCATCGGTGAGGGCGTACTCTTCGCCCGGCGGCTTCTTGCCATAGCGTGGTTCCCGGGTGAGGTGGTCCGAGAATTCCCGACCAAGCTTTCGCTCGACACAGGCGAAGGCCACCTCATGCTTCATCGTTCCCAGTTCCATGGCCCGAGTTATCCTCTTGCCCTTCGCGTTCTTGCCGACCACCCGGTCACACTCGGGATCACTCGGGTAGCCCTCCTTGGGGTACTCCCGTTGATTGACCTAGGAGTCGGCTTCCTTGGCGCACTGGATGAGCACCTCCTCGACCCGAGCCACCTCCGCCTCGTCGAGGAACTCCTTGAGGGTGAGGAGGCCCTGAACGGTCTCAGCCGCCTGCACGATCTTTCGCACCGTGGCGGGGACGACGAACTCCCCGCTCGCCGCGGGAGCCGCACATCCGGGGTTGAGCGCACACGACTGCTTGTAGCTCGAGGGAACGCCACGCCGCGCTCCAGCCCACCGAGGTGAGCCCGTGGCGCACGCGGACTGGAGCAGCAAAACGACCAGGGACAGCAAGCCCAACAAGGAGCGCTGGCCCAGGCCCGCCAGAAGCTGGCCAACAAGACGGGTGGACAAGCCGCATCTCCCAACAAGACATATGGGCCAGGTCAGCAGCGCCACCTCCCCAACTCCACGGCGGGCCCTCAGCCCACGGTGACGCGGCGCACGCCTCGGGCCTCCAGGAGCGCGGGCAGGCGCTCGCGCTGGTCCCCTTGCAGCACCAGGGTGTCGTCCTCCACGGTGCCGCCGCAGCCGAGGCCACCCTTGAGGGCCTTCAGCCACTTCTCCAGCTCCGCGGCCGGCAGCCCGAGCTGCTCCACCACCGTCACCTCCTTGCCACCACGGCCCTTGCGCTCCATGCGCACCACGGCGCGCGCGGGGCCCTTGGGCTCCTCGGCCTTCTTCACCGGCGCGGGAGCCGGCCCGGCGGGCAGCTCCTCGCGCTTGAGCCCCAGGGCGGCGAAGGGGTTGTGGAAGGGCGCCGCCGGGGCGGGCGACTCGGGCTTCTTGTCGCGCTTACCCATCGCGGCCCACTCAGTGCGGGTGGTCGTGGGCCTGCAGGGCCTGCGGCTGAGGCTGCGGCAGCAGGCTGAAGGCCGCGGCGTTGGCATCCCCGTCCGCCAGGATGATGGCGTACAGGAAGGGCTCGATGGGCGGCGCGGTGCGGCCGTTGATGACCACGAGCGGCGTGCCCTCCAGGTGGTGCTTCATCGCGTACTCCACGTCCTCGACGATCTTCCGGCCCGTCTCCTGTCTGGCGACGCACTCCTCGAGCTGCGAGCGCTCGACGGAGCCGGAGGAGAGGATGTCCATCACCTTGCCGGACGAGAGCGTGGCCTGCTCGGCGAAGAGCTTCTCGCGCAGCGACCAGAAGTCAGGGGCGCCCTCGAGGCAGACCTGCGCCTTGGCGGCCAGGCAACGGATGCCCGTGGGGTCGACGGCCCGCGGGGGCATGGCGGGGTTGCAGGCCGCGTCGAGCGGGAACTGGCGGGCCTCCAGCGACAGCTTGCCCTCGGGGAGGCGCTTCTTCATGAGGGTGAGGGTCTCCACCAGGGACTTGCAGTGGGGGCACCGGCTGTCCGTCCACTCGACCATCTTCACCGGCGCGTTCTCGGGCCCGTAGCGGAGGCGAGCGGGCGCATGGGCCGCCAGGGGCTCCTCCTGACGGTAGCGGGCGAGCGCGTTGGAGACGGCCTGCTGCTCCTTCGGGGTGAGGCTGCCCAGGTACGCCTCCAGCGACGCCGGGAGGGGCGTGACGGGCGCGCTGGCGCTCTGCTCGGAGGAGGAGGAAGAGGAGGAGGAGGAGGCCCGGGGGGTCTGCATGCCGGGCACGAGCAGCGCGAGGTAGCCGGCCACGGCGAAGCCGCCCGTCCACTGGAGGGCGCGGCCCCACTCACCGGCCTGCGGCAGGACGGGGCCGGGCAGCATGCGCCAGGCCACGCCGGCGAAGGCGAGCGAGAGGGCATAGGTGCCCAGGCACGTGGGACACAGGGCGCCGGAGCTCGCGCTCGCGGTGGCGAAGACGAGGCTGGCCGCCACACCGGCCGCGGCCGTCAGGCGCAGCCCGTTGGTGGCGGGCCGCACGGTGTACCCGTTGCGCCGCCACACGAGGTAGAGGGCGGAGAGCGCCACGGCGACGATGCCCCACACCAGGCCGAGCCCGGCCACCGGCATGCGCACCAGCTCATGCACCGCGCTGGCGAAGGGCGAGTTCCACACCGTCTCGCAGTTGATGCGCTCGGAGATGCCACACTGGGTCGTGCCGCCACCACGCAGGGTGAGCAGCTCGCTCCACTGGTAGATGGCGAGCGCGCTCTCGGCGAGGCCCAGGGCGAGCAGCACCTGGGCACCACGGACCGGGACGGGTGGGGGCGGATTGGCCTTCTTGCTCATGCGTGCTCCGGAGGAGGGGTCATCAAAACGAGGAGGCGGGCGTTGTCGGGGCCATCATTGGTGACGCCGTGCTCGACGCCCGCGGGTGCGAAGAGGGCGGCCCCGGGGCCATGGGAGGCCTCGTCGGTGCCGATGCGAAAGCGGCAGCTCCCCTCGAGGACGAGGTACACCTTGTCCGAGGTGGCGTGCCGGTGGGGCTTCTGGGTCTGGCCGGGAGTCAGGCAGTACACGTCCAGGAAGAAGCGCTCGGATTGGAAGAGGTTGTGCTTCTGGAGCTTCTCGGCCGAGAAACCCAGGAAGTCCGACAGGTGTCTCACATCCATCGTGGCATTCACTCCAGGGCCTCTATATAGCGACGGACATGGAACCGCTGTCTCTGCATTTTCTTCATGAGCAGGCAGGCGCCCGCTTCCTGGATGTCAACGGCCGGGAAGTGGCGACCGATTACGGGGATGGAGAGTCGGAATACCGGGCCGCCCGGGAAGCGGTGGCCCTCCATGATGCCACCTATCGTGAAGCGCTGCGGATAACCGGGGAGGACCGCGCAAGCTTCCTGCACGGGATGGTGACCCAGGAAGTGAAGGGGCTGGCGGCCGGGGCGGCCACCTACGCGGCGATGATCACCGTGAAGGGCGCCATGGTGGCGGACGCCCGCATCCTGCGGCGCGAGGCGGACCTCCTCCTGGACGTGGAGCCCGGGATGGGCGCCAAGGTCCGGGAGTTCCTGGAGAAATTCCTCATCTCCGAGGACGCGGAGCTGCACGACGCCTCGGGCGAGCTGGGGGTGCTCCGGCTGCTGGGACCCCGGACGGCCGACCTGCTGGGCGCCGCGCTGGGAGGCCCGTTCGCTCCCCTGCCCCAGGACGCCACCCGGGCCGCCCCCCTGGCGGGCCAGGAGGTGCTGCTGGTGGGCTCCACCCGGGTGGAGCCGCATGGGGTGGACCTGCTGGTGCCTCACGGCGGGCTGGAGGCGGTGTGGAAGGCGCTGGTGGCGGCGGGTCCGGCCTTCGGGCTCAGGCCGCTGGGCTGGCGGGCCCTGGAGGTGCTGCGGGTGGAGGCGGGCGTGCCGCGCTTCGGGCAGGACATGGTGGAGACCACCATCCCCCTGGAGGCGAACCTCACGCACGCCATCTCGTACAACAAGGGGTGCTACATCGGCCAGGAGGTCATCGCGCGGGCCACCTTCCGGGGGCACATGAACCGCAAACTGACGGGCCTGCTGCTCGGCGCCACCGAGGCGACGCCCGGCACCGAGCTGAAGAAGGACGGCAAGAAGGTGGGTTGGTTGACCACCGTGGTGCGCTCGCCGCGCCAGGGGCAGGTGGTGGCGCTGGGGTACGTGCACCGGGACCATCTGGAGCCGGGGACGGTGCTGGCGGTGGGCGAAGGCCCGGCCGAGGCCACCGTGGCGGCCCTGCCCCTGGGCTGAGGACGGGCTCAGCGCCGCGAGGCCTGTTGCGCGCGCCAGGCCTCCTGGCCCTGGGCGTCGAGGGCGCGGAAGTCCTCGTCGCTCAGCTTCACGGTGGCCGCCGCGGTGTTCTCCTCGAGGTGCTTCACCTTCCCGGTCCCCGGAATCGGCAGCATGACGGGCGAGCGCTTCAGCACCCACGCGAGCGCGACCTGCGAGGGCGTGGCACCGACCTTCTTGGCGATGGTGTCGAGCACCCCGCCCTCCTTGGCCAGCGGACCCCCGGCGAGCGGGTACCAGGGAATGAAGCCGATGCCGTGCTTCTCGCAGTGGTCGAGCACCGCCTCGCTCTGGCGGCTCACGAGGTTGTAGAGGTTCTGCACCGTCGCGACCTTGAAGAACCGGCTCGCGGCCTGGATGTCCTCGACGGAGACCTCGCTCAACCCGACGTGGCGGATCAGCCCTGCGCGCTGCAGCTCCGCGATGGCCCCGAACTGCTCGTCGCGCGGCACCTTCGCGTCGATGCGATGGAGCTGCCAGAGCTCGAGCCGCTCCAGCTTGAGGCGCCGGAGGCTCATCAGCACGCACTGCTTGAGGTACTCGGGCCGACCGACGGGGAGCCAGAGGTTGGGCCCGTGCCGGGTCAACCCCCCCTTGGTGGCGATGACCAGGCCGCGCTTGTACGGCGCGAGGACCTCCGCGAGGATCTCCTCGCTGGTGGCGGGACCATAGCTGTCGGCGGTATCGATGAAGTTGAGCCCCAGCTCGGGAACGCGCGCCACGGTCCGTCGTGCCTCCTTCGGATCTTCCGGGTCCCCCCAGATGCCGTTGCCGGTGATGCGCATCGCACCGAACCCGAGCCGGTTCACCTCGAGGTCGCCGCCAATCCGGAAGGTGCCGCTCGCCGCCGCGTTGATCGTCGTCATCCGCTCTCCTGGTGTCACTGGGCTGTCGGCAACCCTAACCGGAGCCGCCTCCCCCCCGCAGCGCGTTTGTCGCCCCCCTTCGCGAGGCAGCGAAAGCAGGAGATGATCTGATTGCACCTCCGACCTTTCATCTGGAGCCTCCATGTCCGACGTTGTCCCCCCGCCTCCCTCCCTGCCCGAGAACGCCTCGCTGCTCACGCGCCTGCGCACGGCCTGGCAGGCCCTGGAGGTCCTGAAGCGCGACGCCTCGGACCCGGTCTACGGCCCCCTGTTCAACGAGTGCCTGGATATCGATGTCTACAAGTCGCTGGTCCGCACGTTCTCCCGGAGTGAAGAGGGGCGTCGGCTCCTCTCCGAGCGGCCTTCACTGCGGGCGGGAGACCTGGACCTGGAGGCGCTGGAGAAGCTGCCGTCGGGAACGCTCGGCCGCGAGCTCATGCGCTACTTCCAGGACAACAACATCCAACCGTTCCCGACCACCCAGCCGGTGACCACCGACCTCCAGTACATCGGCAAGCGTGTGCGCGAGACGCATGACCTCTTCCACGTGGTGACGGGCTACAAGACCGACGTCGTGGGCGAGATGGAGCTCCAGGCGTTCATCCTGGGCAACCTCCACCTCCCCACCGCGGTGCTCATCCTCCTCTTCTCGTCGCGGGACCTTCACAAGCGCGTGCCCCAGTTCGACGCGGGCGAGTACAGGCGGCGGCTGTGGGCCGCGTTCCGGCGCGGCGGCAGGTCCCGGCACTTCGCCAGCTTCCCGTGGGAGTCGCACTGGGAGACGCCGGTGGCGCAGCTGCGTCAGCAGCTCTGCGCTCCCGCGGAAGAGTGGAACTGAGGTGGGTATCCGTTTGAGGAGTCCCCCAAGGGGACGGGAGGGAAGGAAGCGATGCGAGGACTGAAAGGCAAGAGGATCATCATCGCTGGTGGCGCGACGGGCATCGGCGCCGCGACGGCCGAGCGGCTGGCCGCCGAGGGCGCACGCGTGCTCGTCGGGGACATCAACCTGGAGGGGGCCGAGGCCACCGTCAGACGCATCGCCGCGGCGGGGGGCGAGGCGAAGGCGGCCCGATTCGACCTGGCGGACGAGGCCTCGGTGCGCGACCTGGTACAGCTCGCGGTGGACGCCTTCGGTGGCGTGGACGGACTGGCCAACATCGGAGCCGACCTCTCCCCCGAGACCATCGGCCGGGACCGGGACCTGCTCGAGATGGACACCGCCGTCTGGGAGCGGACCTTCCGCGTGAACCTCACCGGCTACGCCCACACCTGCCGCGCCGTCCTCCCCCACCTCCAGAAGAGCGGCGGCGGCGCCATCGTGAACACCTCGTCGGGCGCGGCCTTCGTCGGCGAGGCGACCCGGCCGGCCTACGCCGCCTCCAAGGCCGGCATCAACGCCCTCACCCGCCACGTCGCCCGACGCTGGGGGCCGGAGAACATCCGGTGCAATGGGGTCACGCCCGGCGCCGTCATGAGCGAGACCGCGCTGCGCACGATGAGCGAGGAGTTCAAGACCCGGCTGCGCGCCAACACCACCCTGAACCGACTCGGTCGCCCCGAGGATCTCGCGAACGCCATCTGCTTCCTGCTCTCCGATGACAGCTCGTGGGTGAACGGGCAGATCTGGAACGTCGATGGTGGCTCCAACTTCCGCGAGTGAGCCCTGAAGCGCCCGCACCGAATGAGGACCCGATGAGCCCCGCGAAGAAGGCCGTGACGAAGACGCCCAAGGCGAAGACGCCGACAGCGAAGACAGCGAAGGCGAAGACGCCGAAGGTGAAGCCAGCGCCCGTGGGGGAGCTACCGATCATCTCCTTCGCGCAGCCGCGCGCGTGGTCCACGTGGCTGGCCTCGAACCACGCGTCGTCGCGCGGCGTGTGGCTGAAGCTCGCCAAGAAGGCGTCTGGCATCGAGTCGATCAACTACGCGCAGGCGCTCGAGGTGGCGCTCGCGTGGGGGTGGATCGACGGACAGAAGAGGAGCCACGACGACACGGCGTGGCTCCAGAAGTTCACGCCGCGCGGCGCCAGGAGCATCTGGTCCAAGATCAACCGCGAGAAGGCCCTGGCGCTCATCGCCTCGGGCGAGATGAAGCCGCCAGGGCTGGAGCAGGTCGAGCGCGCGAAGCAGGACGGACGCTGGGAGGCGGCCTACGACTCACCGAGCCGCGCGACCGTGCCCGAGGATCTCTCGGCCGCCCTCGCCGCGAACGCCCGGGCGGCCGAGTTCTTCTCCACGCTCGACGCGACGAACCGCTACGCGGTGCTGTTCCGCATCCACACCGCGAAGAAGCCCGAGACCCGTGCCAGGCGCATCTCCCAGTTCGTCGAGATGCTCGCCCGGCACGAGAAGCTGCACCCCTGAGACGGGGGCGGACTACAGCCGCCCTTCCGCCTTCTGCTGGCGCTCGATGCTCTCGAACAGGGCGCGGAAGTTGCCGCCACCGAAGCCCTGGTCTCCCTTGCGCTGGATGATCTCGTAGAAGAACGGGCCCGCGCTCGGGTCCTTATAAAGAGCCGCCGCGTCCTTCATGAAGATCTGCAGCAGGTAGCTGTGCTCCCCGCCCCCGTCCACGAGCACCTCCAGGTCGCGCAGCACCTGGATGTCCTCGTCGATCTTCTTGATGCCCAGCCGCTGGATGCGCTCGGGCAGCGCGTCGTAGTACGTGCCCGGGGTGGGCATGAAGGAGATGCCCGCCCGCTCGCGCATCTCCTTCACCGCGGTGAGGATGTCCTTCACCACCAGGGCCAGGTGCTGCACGCCGTCGCCCTTGTGGTCCTCGTTGAAGATGTTGATCTGCGAGGCCTTGAAGAAGGGCTTCAGGGGCTCGTTGTTGGCGAACTTCACCCGGCTCACGGGGTCCCACATCACCTCGGAGCGCAGGCCCGAGCCGTGCTCGCGCTTCTGCTTGGCCGCCACGTCCTCGGTGTGGAACTGGATCTCCCAGAACTTCTCGAAGCCCATCACGTGCTCCATCCACAGGAGCATGGGCCTCATCGTCTGGAAGTTGGACGTGATGTGGTCGATGTGCGTGAAGCCATAGCGGTTGGCGCCGCCGCGCGGCTTCTCGTACTGCATGAAGCCCGGGTAGAGGGCCTGGTAGCCCTCGCGCTGGATGAAGCGGAAGGTGGTGTCGCCGAAGGGCGTGGCGATGGAGAACTGCGCCAGCTTGCCGCCCTTCGCGTCGGTGTGGCGCTCGATGTCGTTGATGAAGGTGGCGCCCCGCTGCTCCAGCAGGCGGTACGTCTTGTCGATGTCCTCCACCTGGTAGTTGAGGGTGCCCACCCCGTCCGGGTGCTTGCGCAGGTAGCGCCAGGCGCGACCGCCCTCGCCCACCGGCTGGCTCACCACCAGCACGATGTTGCCCGCCTGGAAGACGGCGGACTTCTGCCGGCCCTGCTTCTCCAGCTCCGGCGAGGAGACGCCCTGCTCCGCGAAGTCCAGCCCGTCCACGTAGAAGCGCCGGCTGCGCTCCAGGTCGTGCACGTACCAGTGGACACTCTCCAACCCCTTGATGCCCAGAGACTCGACCTTCGCCATTCGTCGCCTCCTTCGGTGCTTCCTGTTCAGGTGCCGCGGCGCAACCGACTCAAGCCGGCTGCGCGTCGGGCTGCCGATCCGCATGGGCCGCCTGGAAGGCGGGGAGGCTGGCGCAGGCCGCCTCGATGCGGGTGAGCAGCTCGTACGGCCCGAGGTCTACCCCGAAACGCCGGGCGCCGTAGAGTTGGGGCACCAGGCAGATGTCCGCGAACGACACCTCGCGGCCCAGGCAGTACGTCCCCGCCGTCTCCTGGAGGGCCGTCTGGAAGGCCGCGAGCCCCCGATCAATCCAATAGGCGCACCACGCCTTGTCGTCGCCCTTGAGCTCCCCCTTGATGCGCTGCAGCACGGCCAGGTTCTGCAGCGGCTGAATCCCCGAGTTCACCATCTCGGACAACATCCGGCACCGGGCGCGGAGGTACGGGTCGGCCGGCAGCAGGGCGGGCGAGGGGTGACGCTCCTCCAGGTACTCGAGGATGGCGAGCGACTGGGACAGGCGGCGCACCTGGCCGCCCTCGGTGAGCTCCAGCGTGGGCACGGTGCGCATGGGGTTGATGGCGCGGTAGGCCTCGCTGTGCTGCTCGCCCCCGTCCTTCACCAGGTGCACCGGCACGTACTCGTAGGACAGGCCCTTGAGGTGGAGCGCGATGCGCACGCGCCACGAGCACGACGAGCGCCAGTAACTGTAGAGCTTCATGGCTTCACCACCTTCTGGGAGATGCATCCGAAGAGGCTGCTTCCATCCGGGCCGAACATCTCGATGTCGATGGTGTCCCCCACCTTCATGAAGGGCGTCTTGGGCGAGCCCGTCTCGATGGTCTCGATCATCCGGCGCTCGGCGAGGCACGAGATGCCGCGGGCGCGATCCTCGTTGGAGACGGTGCCGCTGCCGAGGATGGTGCCGGCGGTGAAGGGGCGCGTCTTGGAGATGTGCTGGATGAGGTCGAAGAAGGAGAAGTGCATCTCCGGGCCGGCGTCGGTGTCCCCCACCACCTGCCCGTTGAGGGTGGAGCGCAGGCGCAGGTGGACGCGGCCGTCCTTCCACGCGGGGCCGAGCTCGTCCGGGGTGAGGGCGAAGGGGCTGAAGGCGCTGGAGGGCTTGCCCTGGAAGAAGCCGAAGCCCTTGGCCAGCTCGTTGGGGATGAGGTTGCGCAGGGTGACGTCGTTGACGAGCATCACCAGCTTCACGTACGGCGCCGCGTCCTTCGCCTGGGTGCCCAGCGGCACGTCACCGAGGATGACGGCCACCTCGGACTCGTAGTCCATGCCCCACGCCTCGTCGTGCAGGGGCAGGTCCTGCGTGGGCGCGAGGAAGGTGCCGGAGCCCCCCTGGTAGACGAGCGGGTCCGTCTTCATCGTGGGCGGGGGCTCGGCGTTGCGCGCCTTGCGCACGAGGATGACGTGGTTGAGGTAGGCGCTGCCATCCACCCACTCGTAGGCGCGGGGCAGCGGCGAGAGCAGGGCGCGCACGTCGACGGGGTGGCTCCGCACGCGGCCGGCCTCGAGCTCCTCGGCGAGCGCGCGCAGCCTGGGCTCCGTCTCGTCCCACGTATCGAGCGCGGCCTGGAGCGTCAGGGCCACGTGGGTGGCGAGCGCGTAGGCGGAGTTGTCCCGCTTGACGACGATGAGCCGTCCATCGCGGGTTCCGTCGTTGAGGGTGGCGAGCTTCACGCGTCGGACTCCCAGGCGGCCCGGAGAAGAAGAGGAGGCGGGCCGGCGCCTCGCCCCGGGCTTTTCCGTGCCAGCGCACGGGGAGTCAAGCGAAGTCCGCTCGCGCCCCCGGGGAGGGTTGGGAGCGCGTTTCCTACCCGAAGTCCCAAATTCTCGACCTGCGGCAATGGGGCGTTAAGCTTCCAGGTGGACCCAAACCATGCCCTCCAACAAGACCGAACTCGCCGCGCGCATCGCCGTCACCAAACCGGGCGACGCCGTCCGAGGCCTCTTCTTCAAGGTGGTGTTCGATCTCATCGAGCAGAAGGGGGGCATGGAGGCGCTGCGGCAGGTGCGCACCGGCGCGCTGACCAAGGACATCAGCGAGCTGCGCACCTACCCGGCCGCGGACTACCTCACCCTGCTCTACAGCGCGGCGGACGTGCTGGAGGAGAAGCTGGGCCCGGCCGACGTGGTGTTCAACGCCTGTGGCAGGGCCTGCGTGGGGCGCTTCTCCAAGGGCCCGGGCCAGGTCGTCTTCGGCATCCTCGGCAAGGGGGACCCGCAGCGGCTCTTCGCCCAGACGCGCGTGGCCTTCAGCACCGTGGTGACGTACGGCACGCGCGAGCATCGCCCCGCCGGCCCCAAGGCCTGCATCATCGCCTACCGCGGCGACATGCAGCCGGCCGCCTACCATGTGGGCATCTTCGAAGGCGCCCTGGAGGCGCTGGGCTTCAAGGGCACCGTGAAGGCCCACACGCTCAACATCGACTCGGTGGACTACGAAATTTCCTGGGAGTGAGGCTCACTCCAGCGGGGTGAGCGTCAGGTCCATCACGCCGATGAGGCGCTCGCCCACCGAGGCCCAGCAGTAGAAGCGGTGGTCGGAGCCCTCCACGCCGTGGCGGTGGGCGCCGAACGTCACCGTCTCCCCGGCGAAGGCGAGGCTCTCGGCGCGCACCTCGCCCCGCGTCACCAGGTAGCGCGCCTGCTCGTTGCCCAGCAGTTGGCGCAGCAGCGTGCCGGCCAGCCCAGACAGCCCGCTCATCACCACCGCCACCGGCAGCACCGGGTGCAGGGCGAAGTGGCCCTTGCAGTGGTCGGCGTTCACCGGCCCCAGCTGGGCCTTCAGGCACTCGCCGTCGCGCACGTGGTCGCGCAGCGCCAGCGGCAGGCGGTGGGGGTTCTGCCGCATGGCGGCGAAGTCGCCCGGCATGGCGCCCCGCGGCGCGCGCTCGGCCCGGGGCTCGCGGCGCATCTCCAGCCGGGCTCCCTGGAAGAGGCGCAGGAAGGCCTGCGCGGACAGCACGTTGTAGTCCACCTCGAGCGAGAAGAGCGGCAGGCCGTCGGGGCTCGCGAGCACCATGTGCGCCAGCGCGCTGCGCTTGTCCGTGAAGCGCGCCTGCGCCAGGCCCCACAGGTCCTCGTCGAAGCGCCCCTGGGGGCCGTGGTGCAGCCGCTCCAGCCGCGCGCGCCGGGCCAGGTAGTAGTGCTGCCCGTCCTTGGGGTTCACCAGCGACGCCGCGCACGAGCCGAGGATGGCCAGGTGCCGCCCCACCTCGGCAGCGTTGATGGGCGAGGCCTCCGCCCCGGGCTCCTGCTCCACCGGCACCCGCGCCAGCACCTCGCCCGGGCCCATCTCCGTCACCTCGCGCAGCGCGAAGTACGGGTCCCTCACGCAGATGCGCGCGTAGAGTTCTGACGTGTTCAGCATCGGGTGGCTCCGTGTCCCCGCGTCCTCGAAGGGCATCCGGTCACCCCAGAGGGTGGCCAGGACGGGTGCGGCCAGGGCGGAGACGGAGTTGACCGGCTGGGGGGCAGTCGGAAGCAGGCGGAGTGCGTTACCCATGCGTCTTCCCTCGTGTGGCGACCCTTGGGGGGGAAAGGGTCCCGTGCGACACCTAGGGTGTCGGAGCTGACACGGGGGTGCACCCTACCCCAGGTGCGTTCGCGCAGGTAGGGGGTAACTTTGCCGTGAGGTCAAATCTCGTTGGCCCCCGGACACCTGAAGGGGAAGGTGCTGAATTCCCAGCGATTTTCAGACCGTGAGAACCCGCCCCGGCGGGGGCTCCGAGGCGGGTGCTCGCGGTGACAGCGGGTGGGTCGGGCTCAGGGCAACGAGACGCCGAGGCTCACCCGCACCCCGAAGTCACACGAGGCCGTGTTACCGGAGCCGTCCTTCGCGGTGCAGGTGACGCGCGTCAGGCCCAGCGGGAAGAGCGTACCGGAGGGGTGCGAGCAGGTGACGGGCGCCGGGCCGCAGTTGTCCCTGGCCGAGACGGCGTACCGCACCGCGACCCCCAGGTCGAGGTTGGAGCCCAGGCCCACCTGGACGTCCACCGAGAGGGGGCAGGTGATGGTGGGCTTCGAGGTGTCCACCACGGTGACGGTGCCCACGCACTGAGCGCTCGCCTCCCCGTCGAAGGCCGTCAGCGTGACGGCGTGGCTGCCCGGGCCGAAGGAGGCATCGGGAGCCTGGGTCACCGAGAGCGGCGAGGGCCCGTGGTCCGGGTCGTGGCTGCC
>NZ_DASVSO010000472.1:0-14111 GCF_036388035.1 Archangium sp. | reverse complement strand
GGGGCCCGGGGTGGGGGCGGTGGCGGTGGGAGCGGTGCCCCCATCCGTCGCGGCGGCCACCTGGCCCGCGTCCGCGCCCTCGGCGCCCGGCGGCGGCACCTTGGGCGAGAAGAAGAAGGTGTAGGCGAAGGTGAGCACCATCGCCAGGGCGAGCGCCACCATCAGTCGCCGCTGGGAGTCAGCCGATTGGGGCGAGAGCGGATCGAGATCGTTCATAGAGGAAGGGCGACTAGGGCACCGGGTCGATGCCGCCCGGGTGCAAGGGCTGGCAGCGCAGCAGGCGCCACAGGGTGAGACGCACACCGCGGAGGGCGCCGTGCTTCTGGAGCGCCTCCAGGGCGTACACCGAGCAGGTGGGGTGGAAGCGACAGGCCGGGGGCAGCAGCGGGGAGAGGAACCGCTTGTAGAACCGGATGGGGAGCGCGAGCAGGTAGGCGAGCGGGCTCATCGAGCGGACTCCCGGGGGCCTGACGGGAAGAGCCTCTGCAGCTTGCGGGTGACTCCATCGAAGGCGCGCGACAACTCGGGGAGGGAGGCGTCCTTGGCGGACTGGCGCACGACCAGGACGACATCCACACCGGGGGGCCACTGGCCTCGGCGCTTGCGGAAGAGCTCGCGCAGGAGCCGGCGCAGGCGGGCACGCACCACGGCATTGCCCACCTTGCTGGAAACGGTGAGACCCACGCGGCTGAAGGGCCGGCCGTTGGGCCTCGCGAGCCCCAGGAGACAGTCAGAGGGAATCTTCTGACCTTTGTCCTGGACCTCGAGGAACTCGCGCCGCCGCAGCAGGCGGACGGCCTTGGGGAAGCGCTCGTCAGGAGCTGGCGCCTGTCCCTCGGCCTTCACGCGAGCGTCCCGACTACTTCTTGTAGCTGGAGACCACCAGGCGCTTGCGGCCCTTGGCGCGGCGACGGCTGAGCACGTCCTGGCCCGCGCGGGTGGAGTTGCGCTTGCGGAACCCGTGGGTACGGTTGCGCTTGATCTTCGACGGCTGATAGGTGCGCTTGGACACGGCTGAACTCCTGGGACATCGGGGCACACGCCCCTGAGGCGGGCGCCCTTATCCACGAGACTGAGGAAGGCGGCGCTCGTAACCCGATCTCCCACCCAAGTCAACGTCGGATCACTCCGGGCCGCCTGCACGGCCGGGATTTCCGTCGTTTTGCGCCCACACCCGGGGTGAAGCGGGGGCGGGGTGGGAACATCGCCGCCACAACGTCCAGGAGGGTGGGGGGATTCCTGAGATCAGACGGGGGGGTGTAGGGGTGCGGAATGTTTGGGGATGTCGCCGAGAAGTTGATCGCCCAGGGGGGGCCTGTTAGCACGGACGGCCCCCTGCCTGGCGGGTCCGCCAGTGCATTGGAGCCCTTCGTGAACGTCCTCGCCCGACCCTTCCCTCAGACGCCAAGTGCCGAGAATCTCTGGGACCGGATGCTGGACTGCCTGCGGCAGGACAAGCGGGACTACGCGCTGACGTGGATCGGCCGGATGCAGCCGCTGGAGGTCCGGGAGAACACGCTGGTGCTGGGGGTGCCGGACCGCTTCTTCCGCGACTGGGTGGACAACCACTACCGGGAGCTGATGGAGACGACGCTGGCCCGGGTGTCGGACGGGCCGATGCAGCTGGACTACGAGGTGGTGGAGGGCATGGCCCCGCCGCCGGAGCTGCAACCCGCACAGGTGGTCAAGCCCGAGGGCCGGCGGCCACCGCGCCTCAACGCCCGCTTCACCTTTCCAAGCTTCGTGGTGGCCGACAGCAACCAGCTGGCGGCGGCGGCGGCGCAGGCGGTGTCCGACAGCCCAGGGCGCGCCTACAACCCGCTCTACGTGTACGGGGGCACGGGGCTGGGCAAGACGCACCTGCTGCACGCCATCGGCAATAAAATCTGGGAGAACGACCCGACGCAGCGGGTGGTGTACCTGTCGAGCGAGCAGTTCACCAACGAGTACATCGAGAGCGTGCGCGAGCAGCGGATGCCGGAGTTCCGCAGGAAGTTCCGGGACGACTGCGACGTGCTGCTGCTCGACGACGTGCAGTTCCTGGGACGCAAGGAAGAGACGCAGCGGGAGTTCTTCCACACGTTCAACACGCTGCACGAGCTGGGCAAGGCGATCATCCTGACGAGCGACATGGTGCCGGCGGAGGTGCCCGGGCTGGAGGAGCGGCTGCGCAGCCGCTTCAACATGGGGCTCATCACCGACATCCAGGAGCCGAGCTTCGAGACGCGGGTGGCCATCCTCCAGAAGAAGGCGGCGCTGGATGGGCTGGAGCTGCCGGACGAGGCGGCGCACTTCATCGCGCGGGCCATCCAGAAGAACGTGAGGGAGCTGGAGGGGGCGCTGGTGAAGGTGAGCGCCATCCACTCGCTGACGCGGCAGCCGGTGACGGTGGACTTCGTGGCGCACGTGCTCAAGGACGTGCTGCCGGCGCGGCAGACGGTGGACGTGGAGAGCATCCAGCGCGAGGTGGCGCGGTACTACAAGGTGCCGGTGGAGGCACTGAAGGAGGACCGGAGGCACAAGGCGCTGGCGCACGCGCGGCAGGTGGCGATGTATCTGAGCCGCAAGCTGACGAAGGGCTCGTTCCCGGAGATCGCCGCGCGGTTCAACAAGGACCATTCGACGGTCATCTCGGCGGTGCGCAAGGTGGAGAAGCAGCGCGAGACGGACGCCGCGGTGAAGCGCGAGCTGGACGAGCTGGAAGCGAAGCTGACCGGCGAGTAGCCGGGCACACGGGAACCCGAGCATCTGACCTTGAGGGTGACTTGACGAGGGGTGACCTGATGAGTCACTCTACTCAGGAAGTCATCACGGGAGGTGTGTGTCGATGGAACAGTCCACGTCGGTTACCCCGGGTCCGGGCGAGCAGAACCTCACTCCAGGCGAGCAGCGGATCCTGACCCTGATGGAGCAGGGCGAGCAGCGGATCCTGACCCTGATGGAGCAGGGGCAGCAGCGGATGGAAAAGCGCCTACAGTCGCTGGAAGAGGGCCAGCAGCGCATGTGGGTCCAGCTCGACCAGGGCCAGCGGCGCATCCAGTCCGTGGAGCACACGCTGAGCCTCCAGGGCGAGCAGCTCAAGACCCTGCTGATCAAGGTGGACTACGAGGGCGCTGCCAGCAACACGCGCGACCGGCAGCTGACCACGGACCTCCAGCAGCTCCGAAAGGAGCACCAGCAGAAGGAGCTGCAGTTCCTCGCATGGCGAAAGGAGCTGTCCGAGACCCTCTACACTCAGGTGAACAGGCTGAGAGAGGAACTCTCCGAGCGGTTCAGCCAGCTCGATACACGGTTGGCGATGGTGGAGCAGGCCCTCCAACTGAACGACGAACGCTTCCGCGAGAACAGCAAGAACCTCCAAGCCCTGACGGAAGAGATACGGAACCTGGCGGCCCGGCTCGAGCTCAAGGCCGATGCCTCCCGGGTGGCGGCGCTGGAGCGGCGACTCGAAACGTAGTCCCCGGGTCGCTCCCCCACCAACCGTGCGGACAACCTGGCCCCGGAGGCGCTATATCCCGGGCCGCACTCGTTCATGAGCAGGCTGTAAGGTGGCGACGCCGGCACAGGCGCCGTGCCACGCAAGGGCCTGGGACATCGACTCGGGACGGGGCACGGAGGAGAGACACCCATGCGGTTGACGGTCTTCGGAGCGACGGGTCGGGTCGGGCACATCCTGGTGCACTCGGCACTGGAGCAGGGTCACGAGGTGACGGCGTACGTCCGGGACCCCCAGCGCCTCAAGCACAAGCATGGGCGCCTCTTCGTGAAGAAGGGCAGTCTCGAGGACTCCGCCGCCGTCACCGAGGCCATCCGCGGCACCGAGGTCGTCGTGAGCACGCTCGGGGCTCGCGATGTCACCCACTCCGTCACCGTCGTCACCGAGGGCACTCGCACCATCGTCGCCGCCATGAAGGCCGAGAGCGTCCAGCGCCTCGTCGTGGTGGGCGCCGCCGGCCTGCTGCCCCACGCCGAGGGCGGACTCGTCGGCGAGCGCGGGCTGCCTCCCTTCCTGCGCCATGCCTTCGAGGATCACCGCGGCGCCCTCGCCGTGCTCCAGGAGAGCAACCTCGACTGGGTCGTCGTGTGCCCTCCCGTCATGCCCAGCGGCGTGCGCACCGGCAAGTACCGCACCGCCGTCGAGTCGCTCCCCGCCGGCCGTCAGGTGTACGCCGAGGACGTCGCCGACTTCACCCTCCACGTCGCCACCCACGACGAGCACCACCGCGTGCGCCTCGGCATCGTGGGCGACTGAGCGCTACGGCAGGCTCGGCGCCTCCACGTCCGTGACGATGAGCGTGTTGGTGCGCGTGTCCACGCTCACGCTGCCTCGCGGCGACAGCACCCCCTTCACGTGCTGCGCCATCTCCGCCGCGTTCGCGTGGCTCACCGGAATGAAGAAGGTGCGCAGCGGCGCGGACTCCGCCTTCGCCTTCTTCAGTCGGGCGAGCGCCTCGGCCTCCTCCTGCAGCGCCTTGAGCGGCGCCACACGCAGGATGTTGCCCTGCTTCTGCATCCCCAGCCCGCGCGAGGCCAGCACCACGTCGAGCGCCTCCGTCCACGGCACGTTGCGCAGCTTGAGCGTCACCGTGCCCTGCACCTCGTCGGCCACCACGAGGTTCATCCGCCCCACGTCCGCCAGCATCCGCAGCACGTCGTGGATGTTGGCCCGCGTCACGTCCAGCGTGATGCGCTTCGTCTCCTTGGGGGGCGCGGCCAGCGCGGGCGCGGCGGCGAGCGCCACCGCAAGGAGCACGGCTCGGGCCTGTCTCATGGGAGTCCTCCGGCGAAAGGGAACGAGCCAGTGTAACCCCGCGTTCTCATTGGCCCCAGGTGCGTCCTCGTGCGACCTGGACCCACCCCTCGGGGCCCCGAAGTGACCGACGCCGGGCCCCTGGGGTCCAATGGGGCGGAATCCGGAGGGTCCTGGCCGGCAGGATCTCCCCCTCCGAATTCCAACTTCATGATCCTTCGCACCCCCTCGCTTCGCCAGTCGCTCCTGTCCGCCGCCGCCCTGACCCTCGCCGCCTGCGGGGGAGAGGGCGCCGCGCTGCGCTTCTCCGTGAACGAGTCCCAGGCCCAGGCCGCCAGCGTCCACGTCCAGGCCGCCGAGGCCGCCCCGGCCCCCACCTTCCGCTCCAAGGACGGCGTCACCTTCACCCTCACCCAGGCGCGCATCCACCTCAAGGACATCCGCCTGGACCTGCCCCAGGGCACCCAGTGCGCCGAGGTGCGCGGCCTGCTCTCCGGCGCCACCTGCAAGGGCGGCGACTCGGGCAGCGGCTCGGGCACCGTCGTCGTCCCCGGCCCCATCGTGGTGGACCTGATGACAGGCGCCACCACCCCGGACCTCTCCGGGCTGCGCCTGCCCGCCGGCACCTACAAGCGCATCGACTTCCGCCTCGACGAGGCCAAGGCCGGTGAGGTGGCCGCCACCGAGCCGCTCGTGGGCTACAGCCTCGTGGTGAAGGCCGACTTCATCCAGGACTCCAAGCCCACCACGCTCGACCTGAAGCTCAAGTTCAGCGAGGACGCGCGCTTCCAGTCCTCCACCGGCGTCGAGGTGGGCGCCGACGACGAGCTGCTCGCGCTGCTCAAGCCCCAGGCGTGGCTCGAGGGCCTGCCCGTCGCCGGGTGCCTCGCCAAGGGGGACCTGGTCATCTCCGGCAACACCCTGCTCATCGACGCCCGCGCCAAGGGCGACTGCAGCGGTGCCGAGGGCCTGGTGAAGGAGAACATCAAGAACAGCGGCGATCTGCGCAAGGCGAAGTAGCAACCCGGGCCGGCGCCCCGGGGCTCGCGTCCTCAACGACGCGCGCCCTGGATGGCCGGCCCGCACAAGGTGGGTGCCTCCCACCTCGGCCCGGGCCGGGCCCCCTCCGGGTTCTCCACCCTGGAGGGGGCCGTGCGGACTCCCTGGACTCCGAGACACGCGCCTCCCGCCGAGTCGACGCGCTAGGCTCGCGTCCCGAGGAGGCGACGGAGGATGCCCGGTCCCACCCACATCATCGGCTGTCCCTCGTGCCGCGCGCCCCACCGGCTGGGCTCGCTCATGTCCGGCAACGCCTCGGGCGCGCGCTGGTGGTCGGACGGCAAGCGCGAGGCGCCGATGCTCCCCTCCCGCCCCCTCGTGACACGGTGTCGCGGGTGCGGCCGCCACTTCTGGCTCGCGCGCGGCGAGCCCCTGGGGCGCATCGCGGGCGTCCTCCCCGATCCCTCGCGGGACGTCGTCCTCCAGGACGTGGGGCCCCGGCGCCTCGAGGTCATGGCCATGCTGCGCCGGGTGCTCGGTGCGGAGCCGCACGAGGCCAAGGCGCTGCTCGAGCACCTTCCCGTGGAGCTGGCCGTGGACGTCTCCCGGGACGCGGCGTGGCAGCTCATCGAGCAGTTCCAGGCCGTGGGCGCCACCGCGCGCGTGCGGCCCGTCCTGGAGCCTCCCGCGCCGCCCTTGGTGACGAACTTCTTCCTGATGAGCGTGGGACCCCGGCGCCTCGAGGTCATGGCCGTGCTGCGCGAGCACTTCCGCGTGAGCCTGTCCGAGGTGAAGGGGCTGCTCGAACGTCTTCCGCTGGAGCTGCCTGGCCGGGGCCCGCAGCTCGAGCCGCTCGAGGTGCTGCTCGGGAAGTACGAGGCGGCGGGCGCGGTGTTGACGCGCTACGAGCTGCCGCCGCCCCCCAGGCCCCGGCCCCTGCCCGGAGAGGACTTCCCCCCCGAGTGGGCCGCGCTGCCCGCTGTCCGGGAGCTGCCCGAGGCGGAGCTGCTCGCCGCCCTCGCCGCGGGGGTGACGCTGGGGGGGGAGGAGGAGCGCGAGCTGCGCCTGAGGGCCTGGTGGGCGGGCAACGACCCCTACCGCGAGCCCGGCGCCACGTGGAAGCCCTTCGCCGAGCGCGAGCCCGCGGCCCGGGACAACCTGCGCGCGCTGCTGGAGCTGCTCGACCCCGAGCGGCCGCTGGAGCACTGGATGAAGGCCGAGGCCCTCCGGGAGCTGGAGCGCTTCGACGAGGCCCTGGCCCTGCTCGTCTGGGAGCCGCCGCAGCCGGAGCTGCACGAGGTGGCCGAGCACCTGCGCACCCTGGCCAGGCAGCGCGTCCCCGAGGTGCGGGTGCTCGTCGGCGCCTGACGGGCTTCCTCGCACGGGTGACACGCGACCCTTCGGGCCGTGCCTGCCCTGGGGCGCGCGGCGGGCGTCCCTTGTGGCCGTCCCGGCCCGTTCCCACCCTCGTGGGAGGGATTCCAGCCAACCCAGGAGAGAGCCATGGCGGACAGCAAGAATTGGGGCAACTGCAAGGGATGTCGTCACTTCGGCAGCCACCACCCCGACCCGGGCGACACCGCGGTCGCCAAATGCATGGAGCCGGATCTCCAGGCCTTCGAGCTCCAGGTGACCGGCGCGAGTGGTTGCAACGAATTCGAGGCCCGCACCGCCGTCTCCAGCGACGTCTACGACACCGGGTCCGTGCCCTCGATGCATTGAGGGCGCTGGCGCCTCCGACATCCGCTCGCCTGTCCCCGGTGCGGGCACCAGCCAGGGACGAAAAGCCGACCGGTCCCGAGGGATTGAATCGGTATGCTGCGTCGCATGGCCCCGTCGCCCGCGCCTTCCCATGACCCGGCCGGTTCCCCGCTACCGGCTGGACTGGGCCCGGCCGTGCTGCTCGACGCCCTCCAGGCGTTGGTGGTGGTGGTGGACCCCACCGGCCGCCTCCTCCACCTCAACCGCCGGAGCGAGCAGGTGCTCGGCCACTCCTCGCCCGAGGTCCGCGGCTTGCGCCTGGAGGAGCTCGCCCGCCTGACTCCTGGCCAGGAGTCGGAGCACGCGGCCCTCGTGCGGCTGGCCCAGGGGCCCCACCCGGCCCACCACGAGGGCGCCTGGCACACCCCCGAGGGCGAGCGGGTGCTGCTCGAGTGGAGCGCCGCGTCCCTGGGCCCCGAGGCGGGCGACGCCGCCGGTCACGTCGTCCTCACCGGCATCGAGGTGACGCGGCGCGGTCAGGCCCTCCAGCAGCAGGTGGGCTTCTTCCAGACGCTCATCGACAGCATCCCCAACCCCATCTTCCACAAGACGCTGGATGGCCGCTACCAGGGCTGCAACCGCGCCTTCGCGGACATGCTCGGCCTGACGCGGGACGCCCTCGTCGGCAAGTCCGTCTGGGACATGTACCCGCCCGAGCTCGCCGCGCGCTACGCCGCCAAGGACCAGGAGCTCTTCGAGCACCCCGGCACCCAGACGTACGAGTCCCAGATGCGCTTCGGCACGGGCGAGGTGCGCGACGTCATCTTCTACAAGGCCACCTACGCGGACACGCGGGGCCAGGTGGCGGGGCTGGTGGGCATCGTCCTGGACATCACCGACCGCAAGCGCGCCGAGGCCGCCCTGAGCCGGGCCCGCGACGAGCTGGAGGTGCGCGTGCGCGAGCGCACCGCCCAGCTGGAGAAGCTCAAGGACGCCGCCGAGACGGCCGATCGCACCAAGAGCGAGTTCCTCAACATCGCCGCGCACGAGCTGCGCACGCCCCTCACCTCGCTGCACCTGGTGCTCGCCCAGGCCCGGCGCCACCTGGACAAGGGCGAGCCCGTCTCCGACGTCACCCTCGTCTCGCGCATGGAGCGCTACACGGGCCGCCTCAACCGGCTCGCGGGGGACCTGCTCGACGCCTCGCGGCTGGAGCGCGGCCAGCTCCACATCCGCCCGCGTCCGGTGGACCTGCGCGCCCTGGTGGCCGATGTCGCCGACGACTTCCGCCACCAGTACCCCGAGCGCCCCCTGGACGTGGCGCTCTGCGAGGGTGTCGCCTGGGTGAGCGCGGACCGGGACCGGGTGGAGCAGGTGCTGGCCAACCTCCTCGACAACGCCATGAAGTACACCCCGCGCGAGGCCCGGGTGAGCGTGCGGCTGGCCCAGTGGGATGGCTGCTTCCGCCTCTCCGTCGTCGACGAGGGGCCCGGCATTCCCCCCGAGGAGCAGGAGCGCCTCTTCCAGCGCTTCCAGCGGCTCTCCTCCTCCGTGCACCAGCCGGGCCTGGGCCTGGGCCTCTACATCTCGCGGGAAATCATCGCGCGCCACGGCGGCACCCTCGGCGTCTTCAGCACGCCCGGCGGCCCCGGCATCACCTTCTTCTTCGAGCTGCCCCGCGCCCGCTGAACGTTGACCACCGCACGCCCGGCGGCCCCACTCTTCAGCTTCACGCGAATTCTACACCCTCCTCACTCGTTCAGGACGCTGGCCTGGGGTAGAGGGCCCGCCATGTTCCATCCCAAGGGACCCAGCTTCGTGGAGTTGGTGCGGCAGGGCCTGAGCTCGGTGGAGCGCGGGTATGACCTGCTCGCGCCGAAGTTCGAGTACACGCCCTTCCGCACCCCCAACGGGCTCTTGAAGGCGAGCCTGGAGCTGGCCGGGCCCCCGGGCTCGGTGGGCAGCGCGCTGGACGTGTGCTGCGGCACGGGAGCGGCCATGCGCTACCTGAGGCCGCTGTGCCGCGAGCGCGTGGTGGGGCTGGACCTGAGCCAGGGCATGCTGGACGAGGCGCGCCGGCTGCTGGCGGACGCCCCGGGGGAGGCCGCCCTGGAGTTCGTACGCGGCGACGCCCTGGAGATGCCGTGGCGCGAGGAGTTCGACCTGGTGACGAGCTTTGGCGCCTTCGGCCACATCCCCGAGGAGGACGAGCCGCGGCTGGTACAGGGCATCCACCGGGCGCTGAGGCCGGGGGGGCGCTTCGTCTTCGTCACCGGGGACACGCCCTCGCCGCTGCGCCCCGGCTACTGGGTGGCGCGGGCCTTCAACGCGGCCATGCGCGTGCGCAACGCCTTCTGGCAGCCGCCCTTCGTCATGTACTACCTGACCTTCCTGCTTCCGCGCGCCCGGGCGCTGCTGGAGGCCCATGACTTCACCGTGCAGGCCCGCCACGACGCGCTGCCCGAGCCCTATGGGCGCTACGGCTACCGCGTGGTGATCGCCACGCGGCGCTGAGGGGGAGCCCGACCATGCAGCCCACATCCCACCGCCTTGTCCCCCCCGAAGCCCCCGAGAAAGACGCGCCCGAGCCCAGCGCGGGCGCGGTGGCCTGGCAGCGGCGGCGGCCGGTGTTGGTGTTCGCGGCCACCATCCTCCTGCTCTACCCGATGGACCTGCTCCTGGTGCCGGCCCCGAGCTACCCAACGCTCCTGACGCGCCTGGGGTGGGCGGCGCAGATGCTGCTGTACGCGTGGCTGCGGCGGCGGGTGGACGGGCGCTGGGAGACGGTGGTGCTGGCGGTCAACAGCGTCCTGGTGAGCCTCTTCTTCCTGCTGCTCGTCTACTTCACCGGGGGGGCGGAGAGCCCCTACATGAACCTGGTGCCGTCCATGCCGCTGATGATGGCGCTCCTGCAGCCGCAGGACACGCGGCCGGCCATCCTCACCGGCATCGCCAGCGCGCTGGGCGTCATGGGCTTGCAGTGGATGGAGCACCACCACCCGGGGCACGCGGTGGCGTGGGCGCTGATGGTGGGGACGGCGACCTTCTTCGGGGTGTACGGCTCGACGCAGTTCCGCAAGGCCCAGGCCGCCGAGGACGAGGCCCGCCTGGAGCGCACGCGCCGCGAGTCGCTGGAGAAGGCGGCGGTGGCCGAGCGCCACCGGGCCCAGACGGAGAAGCTGGCCACGGTGGGGCGACTGGCGGCGAGCGTGATGCACGAAATCAACAACCCGCTGGCCTTCGTGCGCTCCAACCTGGACTTCCTGCGCACCGAGGTGCTGGAGCAGCCGTTGCCCGAGGAGACGCGCACGGAGCTGGCCGAGGTCTTCGAGGAGACGCGCACGGGGGTGGAGCGCATCCGTCAGATTGTGTCGGACCTGAAGGGCTTCTCGCGGATGGACGGGGAGGAGCCGAGCGAGTGCGCGCTGGCGGACGTGGTGTCGGACGCGGCGAGGCTGGCGGCGATGCGGCTCAAGCACGTGGCGCGGCTGAAGGTGGAGGTGCCGGCGGACCTGCCCGAGGTATTCGCCACGCGGCGGAGGCTGGCGCAGGTGCTGCTCAACCTGCTGGTGAACGCGGGGGACGCGCTGGAGGAGGCGAAGGTGCAGGGGGGCGAGGTGAGGGAGAGGGGGTTGGCCGAGGAGGGGAGGGTGGTGCTGCTGGTGGAGGACAACGGCCCGGGTTTCCCGCCGGACGTGCTGCAGCGGCTCTTCGAGGCCTTCTTCACCACGAAGGCGTTGGACAAGGGGACGGGGCTGGGGCTGTCCATCTCGCGCGAGCTGGTGGAGCGCTTCGGCGGCACGCTGCGAGCGGAGAACCGGCCCGAGGGCGGCGCGCGCCTGCGCCTGGAGCTGCCCCGGCACATGCCCGCCGCACAGGCCCAGGGGGCCTGAGCGCTCGGGGCACGCATGACCTCGGGAGTTCTCCACGCGGAGGAGACTCCCGCCGTGGTATGAAGCGAGCGCACCGGGCTTCCGCCGACGCCACTCGGGCGTGGTAGGGAAGAGCGACGAGGGGTAGCGAATGACGACCACGAAGAAGAAGGGCGCGAGGGTGGGCCTGTTCCAGCTCGGCAGACGGTGCAAGCACGCCGCGGCGGAGCTGGGCCCCATCCACGAGGCGCGCAACGTCCAGACGGGCGCCCCGGCCCTGGTGATGATGCCCGGGCCTCGGCCCACCTGGGGACCCAAGAAGAACTGGCAGGTGCGCGCTTCCTTCCAGGTGACTCCGCCCACCATCACCATGGAGGTGGAGCAGGCGCCGGCCTCCGGCAAGGTGGCGGAGCTGGCCCACCTGCTCACCCTGCTGCTCGCGGGGCTCGACGCCGTGGGCGGCAACGCCCGCATGCGCGCCCACCTCACCCGCGAGCCCATGGGCCAGCTCATGCGGCGCCCTCCATTAAAGGCCCTGGCGGCCGTGGCACTCGCCGTGCTCGCGCTGGGCGGGGGCTTCTGGCTGGGCTCAGGCACCCGTCCGATGACTCCGCCCACCCCGCCACCTTCGACTCCCGCGCTCGGTGAGCTGGCGGACGCCGGGCTCCCGTCCTCCTTCCTCGTCGCCGGTGAGCAGCAGAGCGCGGCGGGTATCGCCTACCCGCTTCCCGACAAGCCCTTCTCGAACCAGTCCAGGCCTCCCTGCCGCACCGTGCGCGACGAGGTGGCCATCAACGGTGGCTGCTGGGTAGCGCTTGAGCGCCGTCCGCCGTGCCACCCGGAGCAGGCCGAGTACCAGGGGAAGTGCTACCTGCCGGTGGGCTTGAGGGACCCCCGCCCGCCTCAAGCCCTCTCTCCGTGAGCCAAAACTCGTCACTCCTCCGCGAGCTCGAGCCGCGCGACGAAGCCCAACACCTCCCGAAACGCCTCGTCGAAAGGGATGAACAGCTCGCGCGTCGTGGCCTCGAGTTCGTCGTAGTCCGCTCGGGCCCGCTGCTGGACTTCCGGCTGGCGGAACGCCGCTCGTGACACGGGAACGTTCCGGGCCGCGGCCTTGCGACACAGGTACTCCGCGACGCGTGTGTGATCGATGTTCACGTCACGGCGCAACAGCACCGCGATGTCGAGCACGTCCTGCCTCCGATTCCGCTTCCGGATGGGCTGCTGGAGCAGGGAGCGCAACTTCTCGGCGACGATGTCCTCGACCGTGCTGACACGCAGGGGGTTCGCGGCCTGGATGTGGATGGGACGGTCCTCACAGATGGGCTCGTTCAGGCTGATGTCGAGCTGGACGACACTCTTGGAGGGTTGTCCTGCGTTCATCCGCTCCTGATTGCGGACGTCATCGGGAAGGGCGTAAGCCACCTTGACCTCATAGGTGACGAACGTCTTGTTCGGTCCCGGTGGCTGCCGATCCACCTTTTGCACCCGGAGAAGCACCCCCAGCACCTTGTGGGTCTGCGCCAGGCTCTGGTCCATCAGCGTGCGCAGCCGCTCCTCGTCCAGCTCCGCGTCCGAGGAGGAGAAGTCGAGGTCCAGGGTGCTGCGGTTGGGTTGCCAGACGAAGTCGAGTGCATTACCGCCCTTGAACACCAGGATGCGGCTGAGTGCCCGCGAGCCAGCGATGGAGCGGAGGACGGCGTATTGAGCAAAGCGCATGCGCGCCTCGCTCGGTATGACTCGATGCTGGGCGGCCCAGGAGGCAATCGCATCGAATGCAGTGGGATAGTTCGTTTCCAAGCTCCCGCCTCATGACTCGCGCAGCACATCGACGGGCGCATTGATGGAGAGCTTCCACTTCTCACTGTAGCTGGAGGCGAAAGGCGCGCTCCCCACGAGCTTGCTCGAGCCGCCACGCCGGGCCTGGGCGGGCCATTGCGCCACCCGCGGGTGCTCGAGCCCCAGCTCATCCAGGATGAAGCCCACTCGCTGGCGGAGCAGGCCCACGTCGAACTGCTCGACCAGCTCGACCAGGGCCTCGAGGTCCAAGGTGTCACGCACCTGAACCCAGGCCCGCAGGAGCTTGCCAACGCCGCCGCACCAGTCGGGGTGCAGCAAGCCATCCAGCAGGGTCCGCTCCGGTGTCGTCACTCGCACCGGATAGCCACGAGGTCGATACTCCGCCGTCCCGAACAGGGACGACCCCCTCGACAGCCAATGCCAGCGGACGGGCTTACCGAAAAGCTCGTCCACCGTCCTTCCATAGGCGGACTCCCCGTCCTCCCCATCCTCCGTACGGGTCCCTGGCGGGAGGATGCCTCCACTCCCACCCGAGGGGAGGACGACGTGGAACTCCTTCGGAAGCTCGTCCGTCATTCCATGGAAGACCAGTGCCGTGATGTGGCTGAGGGCCGCATACGGGTGGATCTCCATCAGGAGCTCGTCTTCGGAAACGACGCCGGTCCGCGCATAGGGCGCGCGCGCCTCATAGAGGAACGCCAGCCCCTTTTCCGGGTGCTGGAACTCACCTCGCTTCACCAGCCGCCTGAGGATGCTCCGGGTCTCCTCCAGATTGGCGGGAGACTTCTCCCAGCGACGTTGCTCCGCCGGAAGATGAAGGGTCGCCCGACGCAGCAGCAGCAGGGCCCGCCAGTCGGCCACGACGCGTCGATTCTCCGACGCCATCTCCTCAACCAGGGCCTGACCGAGGGTCTTCTTCCTCATGATCGAACTTCAGGATGTTGCGGTTCGTCCTTACATTCGTCCTAAGGACGAATGTAAGGACGAGG
>NZ_DASVSO010000471.1:0-13331 GCF_036388035.1 Archangium sp. | reverse complement strand
GAGGAGACGATGTTGAGCAGCGTCGTCTTGCCCGAGCCCGTGCCGCCGGACACCAGCATGTTGAGCTTGGTGTGGATGCCCGCGTCGATGAGGCGCGCCATCTGCGGCGTCATCGACTTGAACTTGATGAGCGAGTCGATCGTCAGCTTGTCCTTGAAGAACTTGCGGATCGAGATGGTGGTGCCCTTGCGGGCGATGGGCGGGATGACGACGTGGATGCGGCTGCCGTCGGGCAGGCGCGCGTCCAGGCGGGGGCGCTCGTCATTGAGGAGACGGCCGACGAACTGCGCCATGTTGCGCGCGGCGCCGAGCAAGCCCTCCTCGGTGAAGGAGGCATCGATCTTGGAGACCTTGCCCTTGCGCTCGATCCAGATGTCGGTGGGCCCATTGATCATGATCTCGGACACCGACGGGTCGTCGAGATAGGGCAGCACGGGCTTGAGGAACGCGCGGAGCGACTCGGCATACATCGACATGGCGCCCCCGAGGGTAGCCCGAGAGCGGCCGGAGCCCAAGAGGAGGGCTCGGTCGCCAGTGGGGAGGGGAGGCGGGAGACCTCGTGGCCCTCCCGTCCAACCGACGTGCGGATGACACTCCCACCACATGACCGCAAAAGTAGGGTAGAGGGGGGTCCGTCAGATGCTTCAATGGGGTACGAGAGGGGAAGACGAGATGAGCGCGATGAAGGACAGGCTGCCGGCGGACTGGAAGAAGGTGCTGAAGGACGTGCTGGCGAGCCAGCGGTTCGCGGCGCTGGAGGCGTACGTGGAGGCGGAGCGGCGCAGGCACACGGTGTACCCGTCGGAGGAGGACCTGTTCTCGGCCTTCCACCTGACGCCGTATGACGAGGTGAAGGTGCTGCTGCTCGGGCAGGACCCGTACCACGGGCCTGGGCAGGCGCATGGGTTGGCGTTCTCGGTACAGCCCGGAGTGAAACCGCCGCCTTCCCTGGTGAACCTCTTCAAGGAATTGCAGAGCGACGTGGGCGTGCCGAAGCCGAAGGACGGCTCGCTGGTGCCGTGGGCGAAGCGGGGCGTCCTGCTGCTCAACGCCGTGCTGACGGTGCGCGAGGGGCTGGCCAACGCCCACGAGGGGCAGGGCTGGGAGAACTTCACCGACGCCGTCATCCAGAAGGTGAGCGACAAACCCGAGCGGGTGGTGTTCCTGCTGTGGGGCAGCTACGCGCAGAAGAAGGAGTCGCTCATCGACACGTCGAGGCACGTCATCCTCAAGGCGCCACACCCCTCGCCCCTGTCGGCCAAGCGGGGCTTCTTCGGCAGCAAGCCATTCAGCCTCGCCAACGAGGCGCTGAAGAAGGCGGGGCGCGAGCCCATCGACTGGGCGCTGCCGTCGTGATGGGGGGAGTTCAGCCTTAGCGGAGTTGGCGTGAGCGCTTCAGCCAGAACCCCGGTCGACGGCGCACATGGGCCACGGCCAGTACGACGACGCCATCTTCGAGTACGACATAGGGGACGGCGAAGGGGAAATCCGACAGGAGGAAGCGGCGGATGGGCGGAGTCTGGTGAACGCCAGGCCACGCGGGCCAGATATCGGGATGCTCTTCAATGGCGTCGAGCGCCCGGAAGACCGCGGACGAGAAGGCCGAACCCAGTCCTGGCTGCTGCCGTTCGTACCACTCAGCGGATGCGGCAAGCTCCGCATTGGCTTCTGGGTGGAGGCGGAGGGACATGTAGGTGTGACCTACCGCTCCTGACGAAGACGCTCCAGGCGCTCGGCCACCTGGCGTCGCGCCTCGTCGGGGCTGACGAGTTCCACCTTGCCGCTGATGACCTCCTGGGCGCGGCGCTCGAGTTCCCGGGTCCACGCGGCCTCGGCTTGCGGCTCCTCTCCTCCACCCGCATCGAGGCTGAGGATCAGTTCGCGCGCGAGTCGAGCACGCTCCTCGGGCGGGAGCTGGAGTGCATCGGAGAGGAGGTCGTCCGCGGTGGCCATGAATGCAGTCTACTTCCCTGGAGGCGTGGGTGCTCGCCGCCCGCCTGAAGTAACGGTTGTCAGGTGTACCCGCGAGCAAGCCGCCTCACATCTGGTTAGAGTCGGGGTCATGGCGAAGACCGCACCCCGTAAGGCCCCGGCGAGCCAGAAGAAGGCTGTCCGCGCGGCTCCGAAGAAGAAGAGCGCCGTTTCCGCGAAGAAGAGCCCCGCGCCCGTGAAGAAGCGTGGGGCTCCAGTGAAGAAGCCCGCTGCCGCGAAGAAGCCCGCTGCTCCCCCGGTGCAGGCGCCCGAGGAGGTCGTCACGACGGGCGAGGCGCTCCCCGTGGAGCCCGCGCCCGAGATGAAGGCCCTGCCGGCGGGCGAGCCCGTGGGCGGCAACGCGTTCCCCTTCGAGATCGACCCCAAGCGCGTCGAGGAGAGCCTGGGCAAGCTGCGCGACGAGCTCGTCCACTGGGCCAACAAGGGCCGCTACACCAAGGTGCGCTTCAAGTTCCGCGGCAAGCAGCTCCTGCCCGACCTGCCCATCGCCGCCGTGGTCGCCGCCGAGGGCCTCACCTTCTACTGGGGCGGCATCCTCCGCGCCCTCATCTTCACCGTGGCCGGCGGCAGCCTGCTCCAGGTGGAGTTCGTCAACGACGCGGACAAGCGCGTCCAGGCCGGCAAGGAGTCCCTGCTCGCGGGCGACCTGGACGAGGCCCTCGCCCACTTCCGCGAGGCGCTCGCCATGGACCGGGACAACGTCGGCGCGCACCTCAACGTCGGCGTCGCCCTCAAGCTCAAGGGGGACCGGGAGGGAGCCCTCGCCTCCTTCGAGCGCGCCAAGGCGTTGGACCCGGAAGGCCCGCTCGGCGCCGAGGCCGACCGGCTCGCCACCCCGCTGCGTCCCAAGGACGTGCTGGCCCAGGCGAGCTGAAGCCGGCTCCCCATCATGGGCGCACCCGTCGAGGACGAATACGCCGTGCGACTGGAGGGCCGGGCCGTGCTGCTCGAGCCCGCCCGGAAGCGCTACTACCGCCTGGTGCTGGAGCTGGCCGACTCCCGCTGGGAGGAGCGGCTGCGCCAGCAACTGCCCCTGCTGCGCGAGGTGGTCGCCACCCATGCGGAGGTGGACACGCTGCTCGCCTATGCCCTCCGCCGCGCCGAGGCCGAGGCCTGGCCCACCGGCAACCCGACCGTCCGCGGCCTGTACGAGGTGCGCTCGCTGAGGGACCAGCTCGTCCGGGAGGTGGCGCGCAAGCTCGGACGGAGCGCCCTGGAGCCCCTCGGGCGGCTGATGATCGCCCTGGAGGACTGGCTGCTCACCATTCCGCGCGTGGTGCCTCCCCAGCAGCGCTGGAGCGTCGCGCTGGAGGTGCTCCCGGACTCGCTGCCCGCGCTGCGCGAGGCCGCCGAGTTCGGAGATGTCCTGGCGGCGCTCTTCGCCCAGCCGATGCTCCTCACGGGCCGGATTCCCTTCTCGGGGGCGCAGCGCGAGGAGCTGCGCCTGTGGTGGCCCAGGGGCGAGGCGTCCCTGGCCTCGGTGTGGAACCGGCTGTCCGGGGTGGACCCCCAGGGCGGCCTGGTGCAGGACCTCCGCAAGCAGGCCACCCGGCCCCCGCGACAGCCCCCGCGCAACGGCCCGGAGCGCCTGCTCCACGCCGAGTACTGGTTCCAGGAGGCCCGTTCCCGGCTGGCGCGGCTCGTCCAGACGCGGGTGGCCCCGCTCGTCCCCGAGCCCGCCGAGTCCCTGGAGGTGCTCTGGTGGCTCTTCGAGCGCGAATACGCGCCCCACGTCCGGCTGCTCTCCTCGGAGCGCCTGGAGGACGCCCGGGCGGGGCTGATCGAGCTGGCCTACGAGCTGTGGGACGCCCAGCGCTCGGATATTCCCGAGGAGGAGCGTTGGTCTCCGTCGCGCTGGAGGCGCCTGGAGGAGCAGGCCTGGCGGGCGGATGAGTCCCGTCGGAGCGGACCGGATGGCAAGCGGGTGCGCGAGGCCCTCCGGGAGCTCATCCAGCGGCATGGAATCGGCACCAATGCCCTGCGCGGCTGGTGGGACTCCCCGCGACTGGTGGAACTGGTGCAACAAGCGCGCGAGCTCGTGCGGTGAGAACGGAAAAAGGGGGGTAGGTCCGGGTGTCCAAAGCCCTCCGGCCGGGCGAGCTCCGGCCCCCCTTTCTGGCTCCCCCCCATCACCCCCGTGTTTCCCTTGTTGACGCTGGAAAATCCGGGGGTTAGGTAACCACGTTCCCCCTCGATGGGTCCCCTCGGGCGGGCCTGTCCCCTGACTCCAGATTCCATGGCCGACGACACTACCGACAAGCCGGCAACTCCCCCCGTTCCTCCCGCTCCGGGCAGCGTGGGCGAGCTCATCCCCGTCAACATCGAAGACGAGATGCGCCGCTCGTATCTCGACTACTCGATGTCCGTCATCATCGGGCGCGCGCTGCCCGACGTGCGTGACGGCCTCAAGCCCGTGCATCGCCGCGTCCTCTACGCGATGAACGACCTGGGCAACTACCACAACCGCGCCTACAAGAAGAGCGCGCGCGTGGTGGGTGACGTGATTGGTAAGTACCACCCCCACGGCGACACCGCCGTCTACGACGCCATGGTGCGCCTGGCCCAGGAGTGGAGCCTTCGCTACCTGCTCGTGGATGGACAGGGCAACTTCGGCTCGGTCGACGGCGATTCCCCCGCCGCCATGCGCTACACGGAAGTGCGCATGGACCGGCTGGCCGAGGAGATGCTGACGGACATCGACAAGGAGACCGTCGACTTCGGTCCCAACTACGACGACTCCACCGTCGAGCCGCTCGTCCTCCCCACCAAGTTCCCCAACCTCCTGGTCAACGGCAGCACGGGCATCGCGGTGGGCATGACCACCAACATCCCGCCGCACAACATGTCCGAGGTGCTCGATGGGACGCTGCACCTCATCGACCACCCCGAGGCCACCGTTCGGGACCTGATGCAGTTCATCCCCGGGCCGGACTTCCCCACCGCCGGCATCATCACTGGCCGCGAGGGCATCATCCGCGCCTACGAGACGGGCCGCGGGCAGATCACCATCCGCGCCCGCACGGAGATCGAGACCTCCAAGAAGGGCGACCGTGAGGCGATCATCGTCACGGAGATTCCCTACCAGGTGAACAAGGCGCGGCTCATCGAGAAGATCGCCGACCTGGTGCGCGAGAAGAAGCTGGAGGGCATCAGCGACATCCGCGACGAGAGCGACCGGCAGGGCATGCGCATCGTCATCGAGCTCAAGCGCGATGCCATCTCCGCGGTGGTGCTCAACAACCTGTTCACCAACACCCCGATGGAGACCACCTTCGGGGCGGTGATGCTGGCCATCGACGCGGGCCAGCCGCGCACGCTCACCCTCAAGGAGCTGCTGGACCGCTTCATCTCGCACCGCCGCGACGTGGTGACGCGCCGCAGCCGCTACGAGCTGCGCAAGGCGCGTGCCCGCCGCCACATCGTCGAGGGCTTGCTCGTCGCGCAGGACCTCATCGACCTGGTGGTGAGCCTCATTCGCGCCTCGAGGGATCCGGACGAGGCGCGCTGGGGCTTGATGAACATCCTGTCGCCCGCGCTCTACGAGCACGAGCGCTTCAAGAACCTGCAGCGCATCGACTACGCGAAGGCCAGGGCGCAGATGGAGCTGCTCGTCTCGCGCGCGCGTGCCGAGGTGCCGAGCTACTCGGGCCTGGAGCACAAGTACGAGGGCTCGGGCTTCAGCGAGGAGCAGGCGAAGAACATCCTCGAGATGCGCCTGCAGCGCCTCACCGGCCTGCAGCGCGAGGAGCTGTTCCGCGAGCTGGTGGACCTCATCCGGGAGATCCTCCGGCTGGAGGACATCCTCGCCAACGAGAGCAGCCTGCTCAACGTCATCAAGACGGAGCTCCAGGAGATCCGCGAGCGCTACGGCGACAAGCGGCGCACCGAGCTGGCCGGCGCGGTGGATGAGATCACCAGCGAGGACCTCATCGCCGAGGAGACGATGGTGGTCACGCTCTCGCACACCGGCTACGTGAAGCGCTCGCCGCTCTCCGAGTACCGGGCGCAGAAGCGCGGGGGCCGGGGCAAGACGGGGGCGACGACGAAGGAGGACGATTTCGTCACCGACCTCTTCGTGGCGAGCACGCACGCCTTCCTGATGCCCATCACCAACAAGGGCCGGCTCTACTCGCTCAAGGTGCACGAGATTCCGCTGGCGGGCCGCACCTCGCGCGGCAAGGCCATCGTGAACCTGGTGCAGTTCAGCGAGGGCGAGCGGCTGGCGCAGGTGCTGGTGACGCGCGAGTTCGTCGAGAACCAGTTCGTCTTCTTCGTGACCAAGCGTGGCGTGGTGAAGCGCACGGACCTGTCGGCGTTCGCCAACGTGCGCTCCAGCGGCATCATCGCGCTGGGCATCGACGAGGGGGACGAGCTCGTCGCGGTGAAGATCACCGACGGCACCAAGGACGTCCTGCTGTCCACGGCCAGCGGCATGAGCATCCGCTTCCCGGAGAGCGAAGTGCGCTCGATGGGGCGGCAGGCCTACGGCGTGAAGGGCATCACCCTGGAGGACGGCGACGAGGTGGTGGGCGCGGACGTGGTGGAGAAGGACACCACCATCCTCACGGTGACGGAGAACGGCTACGGCAAGCGCACGGAGGAGGGCGAGTACCGTCAGCAGGGCCGCGGCGGCAAGGGCATCATCGACATCAAGGCCACCGAGCGGAATGGCAAGGTCGTCGGCCTGCTCCAGGTGACGGACAAGGACGAGGTGATGCTCGTCACCAACGGCGGAATGCTCATTCGCATGAAGGCGAAGGAGATCTCCGTCATCGGCCGCAACACGCAGGGCGTGCGGTTGATCGCGCTGGAGAGCGCGGAGGAGAAGGTGACGGGCATCTCGAAGCTGCCCGAGTCCGAGGAGGGCGAGGACAACGGCGAGACCGTGACGCCCGTCGAGGCGGTGGCGGAGTCGTCCGAGGCCGAGCCGGTCACCGAGGAGCAGGCTCCCCAGGAGCCGGGTGAGGAGGAGTCGCCCGCGTCCGACTCCGAGCCGGAGCCCGAGGCGAGCTGAGGTCTCCCCTCACGGGGTGAGGGGTGCCACGGGTCTCGAAGTGAACGCGTGGGGCCTCCGAGAGGGCTGGAGCGAGGGTCTTCCCTCCTCCGGCCCTCTTCGCATTCAAGCCCTGGGCGGGCCTGGGCTTCTGCCCTCCAGGGCAGGGCGCCTGTCAGGGGCCACACGAAAACCTCCCCGGAGTCCCGTCGCATCGTCCGGCTCCAGACTGTCAACCCCGCCTTGCCTCAATCCTTAAGTTCTGGATGCAGGCACGCACTCGTTTTCGAGCGGCCTGCCGAGGGGGGTTCAATGCGTTCTTTCTTGCTGCTGGCCGTGGCGGGTGGAGCCACGGTCCTCGCGGCCTGTGGTGTGTCCGTGGAACAACCACCTGTTCCCGCGGCGCCTCGGGTCTCGCTCAATCCGGAGCGTCGTGGCATCGGCCTGCTGCCGCTGGAGGGCACCCGGGCGATGGCGAAGTCGGCGTTGGAGGCACAGGAGCCAGAGGAGCCGGTACCCGAGGTGAGCCTGGACGCTCGGCGCTCGCTGGCGGTGACGGATGAGGTCATCCTCGCGCGCTTCAGCTTCGAGGAGGTGATGAACCGGCTCGCGGAGCAGAGCGGCATCCCGGGCCTCACGGGGCTGCGGCTCTACCAGGAGTGGTGGGACTCGCAGCGCAAGGCGGCGGGGGGCCTCGGGCTGGGCGGTCCGCACTGCGACGACGAGAAGCTCCCGGACGGAAAGCCGGGCTTCAACGGCTTCGCCTACTCCTGCCCGCGCGCCGAGGGAAGTCAGGCGGCCGAGAATCCCTTCGTGGATCCCGCCACCAACCCCGCGGCCTACGTGCCCATCGGGCTCTTCAACCGCTTCGACCTGGCGGCGCAGGACGGCAGCGACTGCGGCGAGTACCGCATCATCTTCGCGCGCCGCTCGGGCATCACCAACAAGGACAACCGCAACCTGCTCGCCTTCGAGGGCGTGCTGCCCAACCCGAAGCCGAAGAAGGGGGTGCTCGGCTGCCGCAAGGTGGTGCGCTTCTGGGCCGAGCTCTCCCAGGAGCCGGACCCCGCGGTGCGTGCCGAGGCCCTGCACCGCTTCTACTTCGAGGGGCTCGGAGGCCATGTCCCGCCGGTCATCCACATCGACAACCTCGGCAACGCCACGGACCGCGTCACCGGCCATGTGCGCACCAATCAGTTCATGCAGCCCATCTGGACGTTGCGCGAGTTCCGCGTGCGCAAGCGCTGCACCGGTGACTCGTGCGTGATGCGCTTCGAGCCCGACACGGTGAAGACCAACCCGGCCGGCGTGCTCTTCAGCGCGAAGGTGAGCCACCCGTTGAAGGAGGACTTCTCGGCGGCGCTCCTGGCGCAGGTGGAGGCGCTGACGACCCACGACCTGTTCCGCTACACCATGGACCTCGAGGATCGCTTCAACAGCGGGCAGAGCCACTCGAGCGGTACGGAGAACCTCTACGTCCACCAGTTCGGCAACGGCCAGAGCCCGCTCCGCAAGCAACTCCAGCAGCGGCTCAACGCCCTGGGCAGCACGCTCACCCCGGTGAACATCGTCGCGCGGGCGCAGACGCTCTCCTGCGCGGGGTGCCACCAGCTGAGCACCGGTGAGAACCTCGGCGGCGGGCTCACCTGGCCCTCCAAGTCCACCCTCTTCACCTTCGTCCACGTGAGCGAGCGCACGCTGGAGGAAGGCCCGGACGGCCCTCGCTACGGGCTCTCCGAGTCGCTGGTGGGCACCTTCCTTCCCTACCGGCAGCAGCTGATGGAGGCCTTCCTCGCGCGGCGCCCGCCCTTCGACCAGCCCTCGGACGGGGACGACATCTGCGCCAGCCCGGAGGCTCCCGCGCTGAGGGGCGAGAAGAAGGACAAGCCGGGCAAGGACAAGCCGGGCAAGGACAAGCCACCCAAGAACTCGTGCGAGGACGAGGACGACTGAGGACACTCGGGGCGGGAGGAGACCCGCCCCCGTGCTTCCCTCCCGGAGGCCCGAGGGACTCGCGACTACCGCGTCGCCAGCGCGTCCACGTGCTGGCGCAGGGCCACTTCATTCTCCAGCCGCGAGCTGAGCCCGGAGAGGGGCTGGGCCGCCTGGGCGATGCGCCCCCGCGTCCGCGGCCCCGCGGCCACCAGCCACGCCACGCCGAGGGCGAGCTCGGCCACCTCGGGAGCCGCCCCGAGCTGGGCCACGAGCGCGAGCAGCGCCTCCACGGCCTTCTTCACCTGCGCGCCGTGCAGCGCGTGGCTGCTGGTGATGCCCTGGCGCAGCAGCTCCAGCAGGGCGAGCGCGGTGGCTCGGGCCTGACGCACGGGCTCGGTGCCCGCGCCGGTGCCCGCCCACAGCCCGCTGGCGAGCTGCGTCTCGAGCAGGCCCACGCCGCCGTCGGCGGGCGGCTCCTCGGCGACCTCCCGGACTCCGCGAGCCGAGTCCGACTCCTCCTGCTCCAGGAGGAAGGCGTCGTCAGCGAGGAAGGCGTCGCCAGCGAGGAAGGCGTCGCCAGCGAAGTCGTCCTCCGCTTCGTAGCTCGGGGACTCCGCGGGGGCGGGAATCCCCTGGGGCTCGGCCGCCGCCGCCTTGTCCTTGAACAGGCCGCCGAAGAAGCCGCCCTTCTTCTTCTCCGCCTCCATGCGAGCCGGAGCGGCGGGCGCCCGAGCCGCGGGCGGCGGCGCGCCCACTCCGGGCCGTGGCGCGTACGACGCGGCCGGAGCGGCGGGCATGGGCCGGGAGGCGGGCGCGGGAGCCGGAGGCGGCGGTGCACCCACGGGGATGCCCGCGGTGGGGGGCTTCAGCGCCTTGGAGGCCATCTTGGCGCGGCGCGGCGCTCCACCACCCGAGGAGGCCGGCACCGGGGTGCCCTCCGCCTCCTCCTTGGCCGTGCCGAACATGGCCCAGCCGGCCGGGGCGTGGACGGGGACGACGCGCGTCTCCGGCTGGCCCGAGGCGCGGCGCTCGCCGGTGCGCTCCTCCACCACCACGAAGGAGGTGTACGGCGTGACGATGCCGTGCGCGAGCGCGAGCTGGACGATGCGCTCCTTGAGGGCCTGGGCGCGCCGGCCCACGAGCGCGGCGTCCTGCCATGCCCGGATGCGCTCGGCGGCCCACAGCTTCTCCACCACGGGCCGGTCGCTCTCGGCGGGGAAGCTCACGGGGATGGAGAGCGAGAACGTCTCCGCTCCGGACTTGCCCTTGAGCACCAGCTTGCCCGTGCCGGGCGTGGTGTAGCGGCCGAAGAGGCTCCACGGCGTGCCGTCCACGAGCTGCGGCGGCTCGGCGGGGGCCAGCTCCGAGGCCTCCACGCCCTCGAAGCGCACCTCCACGCCGGTGACGCGGGGCGCGAGCGCGCGGGAGAACTGGGCCACCACCTTGTCGTCGATGCGCTCGCCGGGGTGGATGAACTCCACCGCGCCGCCCGTCTGCCGGGCCATGTCCTTGAGCAGCACGTCACTCACGTTGGTGCCGATGCCGAAGGAGTAGATGCGCGCCGTCTTCCTCGCCCCCATCACCGCGTCGAGGATCTCCGACTCGTTGCCCACCTGGCCATCCGTGAGGAGCACCACCACGCCGTCCGGCACGGCCCGCACCGCGGCCCGCATGGGCGCGAGCAGCTCGGTGCCACCGTCGGCGCGCAGGGCGGCCACCCAGCGGTCGGCCTGCTCCAGCGTCTTCTGGGTGAAGGTGACGGGCTCGGGCGAGAAGAGGCGGAAGGAGTTCTCGAAGGCGATGATGTTGAAGCGGTCGCCCTCGCGCAGGTGGCGCAGGCACAGGCGGAGCGCGCCCTGGGCCTGGGGGAGGCTCTCGCCGTCCATGGAGCCGGAGGTGTCCACCACGAACACCACCTCCTGGCGCTTGGGGCCCGCGGCCATGCCCAGCAGGTCCGGCACCACGGTGAGCGCGAAGGTGCCAGGGCCCTCGCCCTTGCGGTGGGTGACGAGCGTGGTGAGCGGGATGCTCGTGTCCGGGCCGCGCACGCTGAGCACGAGGTCGCGGTCCAGCGCCACGGTGGGCTGGGAGAGCTTCACGCGCGTGCCGCCCTCGGCGCGCGAGACGTCCAGCTTGTGCGAGGGGCTGTCCACCACCACCTCGCGGCCGAGCGAGATGAGCAGGTCCAACGTGAGGCCGTAGCGCGCGTCCCCCACGGGCGGGGTGATGCGGTCCGCGTCGGGCACGCGGTGGGTGGGGTCCGCCGCGCCGTGGGCGGTGCGGTCTCCCTGGGGCGTGCCGGGGATGTAGCGGGGCGCGACGAGGGTGGGCAGGGCCCAGCGCACGCAGCCCTCCTCCACCTGGATGACCTGGAGGAACTCCACGTCCACCAGCGTCTCCTCGCCGGGCAGCAGGTTGCCCACCTGGGCGGTGAAGACGTTGGGGCGCTCCTGGTCGAGCAGCGCGGCGCCGTGGCCGGCCGTCACCGCGTCGTCATAGGTGCGGAAGGCCTCCTCGCGCTCCTTGAGAACGCCCTGCACGCGGCGCCCGGCGCACTCCATGGAGAAGGCGGTGAGGGTGGCGTCCGAGGGGAGGGGAAAGACGTAGACGGCCTCGACCGGCTTGGACTCGGTATTGCGGTAGCGCTGGCGCACGCGCACCCGGGCGTGGCCTCCGAGGAGTTCACCCGTGACGTCCACGCCCTGAAGGGGGACCTGCGCACCGCTCTGCGTGTACAGCCCTGCCTTGACGTTCTCCATGGCTCTACCTTTCCTGGGACTCCTGAATGAGGGCGCGCACGCGTTCCGCGAGCGCCCGGGTCTTCGCGTCCGCCGTGTCGGCGAGGTGCAGCTCCAGCCCCGGCGCCAGCTCCCACCGCCGCCAGCTTGTCACCCCATCCGACGGGGAGACAGACGCCTCGGCCTTCGCCGGCCCTCTGGGGAGGACGGGCTCGGGGGCCGGAGCGGGGGGCGTGGGAGTCGCGGGGTCGGCCTCGCCGAGCGCCTTCAGCTCGTCGGGGCTCAGCCGCGCCAGCTCCACCTGGATGGCATCGAGTGGGAGGAACTTCGCCTGCAGGGCCCGGATGGCCTTGAGGCGCAGCAGGTGCTCCTCCCCGTAGACGGTGTCCGGCCCCTTGAAGGGCGGGGCGGGCAGCAGCCCTCGCTGGACGTAATAGCGCACGGTCCGCGGGGACACGCCCGCCTCCTCGGCCAGCTCCGTCAGCTTCCACTCCTTGCGTGTCGTCGTCGTGCTCACGGGACTGACAGTAAGATTTGACAGTTCCAGTGTCAAGTCATCACTGTCGATTCGTCACTGTCGTGAAGCCACTGTCTGGATGTAGGAGAGCAGGCGACCAAGCTTGCGCCTGGCGGGTCCGGGTGGGACAGAGGAAGGGCTATGGACGCGACAGGGAGCGTGGACCTCTCCTCCATCCGGGTCATCGGGGCGGCGGTGACGCCAGCGGTGATGGTGTCCGCGTGCGGCATCCTGGCCACCGGGCTGGACAACCAGATTGGCCGGATGACGGCGCGCATGCGGGAGATGCTGCGCGAGTGGCGCGCGCTGCCGGAGGACCACCCGCGACGCGAGATGCTGCGCGAGGAGGTGGCCATCCTGGACCGGCGACACCTGCTGCTGGCGCGGGCGATGGGGATGGCCTACGGGGCGCTCATCGCGTTCGTGATGACGTCGCTGTTCTACCTGGCGCAGCGGCGCTTCGCCGTGCCGGAGCTCTTGCCGGTGCTGTCGTTCTCGACGGGCGTGGTGCTGCTGGGGTTCATCGCGGTGTTCGCGCTGGCGTCGCTGCGGCTCGGACGGGACGCCATCGCGCTGGAGAAGCGCGAGCTGTTCACGGACGCCCACCTGCCCGCGCCCACGGGTGAGCGGCGGAAATGAGTACCTGGGGGCGTTCGGCGCTCACTTCGGCTGCATGCCGAGGGCGCGCATCAAGTCCAAGGGAATGGGGATGATGGTCTGGTTGCCGCCCCCGGTGATCTCCACCAGCGTCTGCAGGTAGCGCAGCTGGAGGGTGTTGGGGTTGCGGTTGAGCACCTCGGCGGCCATGGAGAGCTTCTCGGCGGCCTGGTGCTCGCCCTCGGCGGCGATGATCTTGGCGCGCCGCTCGCGCTCGGCCTCGGCCTGCCGGGCGATGGCGCGCTGCATCTCCACCGGCAGGTCGATGTGCTTCACCTCCACGTTGGAGACCTTGATGCCCCACGGGTCCGTGTGCGCGTCGAGCACCTTCTGGATCTCCCGGTTGACGCGGTCGCGCTCGGACAGGAGCTGGTCCAGCTCCACCTGCCCGAGGATGGCGCGCAGGGTGGTCTGCGCGAGCTGGCTGGTGGCGTAGAGGTAGTCCTCCACCTGGAGCACGGCCTTGTCGGCGTGGATGACGCGGAAGTAGACGACGGCG
>NZ_DASVSO010000470.1:0-3758 GCF_036388035.1 Archangium sp. | reverse complement strand
GCCTGGGCCCCCGTACCGGCCCTGGCTCTCGCGCGCCATCTGCTGCGTCTCGAGCGTGGCCAGCAGCCCCCGCCCCTCGGGGTGATCCCTGTTGAGTGCCTTTCCGTAGCGATCCCGCACGGCGCCATCGCTGGCCACGAGCTCGGCGATGCTCCGCACCGTCGCCGCCGACTCCACCGCGCTGCGCAGCAGCGGCGACGAGGCGCTCTGCACCAGCGAGGGCTCCTGGGCGCTCGTCACCTCCGTCCGGGGCAGGAACGTGAGCACCTGACGGGCGAAGGAGCGCGACGTGTTCACTAGCGAGCCCCAGAGCGTGCGCGCCTCCCACCAGCGGTCGTAGGCGGAGTTGTTGCGGAAGGCGAGCAGCACGCTGATGGTCGCGGCGAGCACCGTCACGGGCAGCGCGGGCACCGCCAACCACTCGGCGCCGAGCAGCTGGTAGGCGACGACGACGCCGAAGGCGAGCACCACGTGCATCAGCACCGGCTGGCCCGTGTATTTGAGGACGATCTTCCAGGACAGCTTGCCGCCGACGATCATCGCGAGGTACCTCTCCCTCCCCGTCCCGTACTGGAGCGCGGTCCAGGGCGCGATGGAGATCGCGCCGCGCCGCGGACGGCTGTCGGGGAGCGGACGAGAACAGGGCTGGAGGGGACGGGGGTGGGTTTGCAACGACGTGCTGGGCTAGGCTGGTGCGCCCTCGGGCTTCTCCGAGGCCCGTCCTGCCACCCCTCCAGTAGGTACCGCCCTGAGCAGCGCCCTCGTCACCTTTGATGACTCACTCTGGCCCCTGCTCATGCTCCGGGCCACGGGCTCTCCTTCGGACCAGTTGATGGAGGAGTACCACACCCGCTCGCTTGCCTATCTGGCGCGACGGGAAAGGTACGTCACCATCACGGATATGACCCAGTTCGGCATGCTCACGGCCGTGCAACGCCGCAGGCAGGCGGAGTGGATCCAGGCGAACGCGGTCGCCTTGAGCGAGCGGCTGCTCGGCAACGCCACCATCCTCAGCTCGGCACCCCTTCGCGTGGCGCTGACCCTCATCCTGCCCTTCAAGACGATGCCCATGCCGTACTCCGTCGTGCCCGACATGGACTCGGCCGTGAGGTATGTCACCCGCCGGCTGGAGGAGAGCGGACTCGGCAAGGAGGCCGAGCACCTCCGGCATCAGTTGGCGCTGCGCGCTACGACACGAGAGATGTGAGCGCGGGCCTCGCGCCAGCGGTCGGCCGTGCTCGGCCTCTCGGTGGGCCAGCCCCCAGGGCGGAAGGCTCTGCCTGGGGTTAGATTTCGCCAATGAACTCCAGCCCATCCAGTCGATCGTCCGTCGTCGTGGCGGAGCTGGGGCCTACGAATACGGGGAAGACCCACCGCGCCATCGAGCGCATGCTCGAGCACGACACGGGCATGATGGGCCTGCCGCTACGCCTGCTCGCTCGCGAAGTCTACGACCGGGTGACCGCTCGAGTGGGCGAGGGGCGGGTCGCCCTGATGACGGGGGAAGAGAAGCGCCTGCCGCCCCGCGCCGATTACTGGATTTGTACGGTCGAGGCGATGCCGACCGATCGACAGGTCGACTTCCTCGCGGTGGATGAAATCCAGCTCGCCGCCCACCGCGAACGCGGGCACGTCTTCACCGATCGATTGCTCCATGCGCGGGGACTGCGGGAAACCTGGTTCCTCGGCGCGGACACGATGCGGCCGATGGTCCAGGCGCTCATCCCCCACGCTTCGGTGAAGCGCGCCACCCGGCTGTCCCAGCTTCGCTATTCCGGGCCGCGCTCCCTCAAGAGCCTTCCTCCGCGCTCGGCCGTGGTCGCGTTCTCCGCGGACCGCGTGTACGAGCTCGCCGAGGCGCTGCGCCGCCTGCGGGGCGGGGTCGCCGTGGTGCTGGGAGCCCTCTCTCCGAGGACGCGCAATGCCCAGGTGGCGATGTACCAGGCCGGGGAGGTTCAGTACCTCGTGGCCACCGATGCCATTGGGATGGGACTGAACCTCGACCTCAACCACGTGGCCTTCGCGGGGCTGTCCAAGTTCGACGGCGCCGAGCAGCGAGACCTCTTCCCGGACGAGCTGGCCCAGATCGCGGGCCGCGCGGGGCGCCACTTGAATGACGGGAGTTTCGGAATCCTGAACACGCTGCCCGAGCTGTCTCCGCGCGTGGTCTCGGCCATCGAGTCCCACCGGTTCCCTGCGGTACGCAGTCTCATCTGGCGCAATGCCGCGCTCGATTTCTCGAGCCTGGAGTCGCTGCTGGATTCGTTGTCGCGAACGCCGCGCCACGCTTCCTTCATCCGAGTGGAACGCGCGGACGACTTCGATGCGCTCAAGGAGCTCTCGCGCGTTCCAGCCATTCGCGAGGTCGCCACCGACCGGGCCATGGTCGAGTTGCTATGGCAGGTCTGCCAGATTCCGGATTTTCGCAAGGGGCTCTTCGGTCTGCACCTCCCGCTGCTGCGAGAGACCTTTCTTCAGCTCTCCGAGGGTGACGGGAAGCTGGAACAGGCCTGGCTGAACCGACAGGTGTCGCCGCTCGATGATGTTTCCGGAGACATCCACACCTTGATGGACCGGCTGGCCGCCATCCGCATCTGGACGTACATCAGCCACCGCTCGAGCTGGCTGCATGACGCCGAGCAGTGGCAGGAGCGCACCCGCCGCATCGAGGACGCGCTGGGCGACGCCCTCCATGAGCGGCTGGTGGAGCGCTTCGTGCAACGGGCCGCCCGCAGGAGTGCACGCCGCTTCGTGAGAGCCACCGCCCAGCCTCCGCCCGGGGGAGCGGACAGCCCCTTCGCCAAGTTGGGGCTCCTGCTGGGCGAGGCATCGGGCACTGACGGCGGCGCGATGACGGAGGAGCAGTTCGTCCAGCGGGTGGTCGATGCGACGCATGAAGCCTTCCAGGTGGATGCGTCGGGAAGCATCTCGTTCGAAGATCAGCCGCTGGCCCGTTTGGTGCGTGGGAAGGACCGGCGCACCCCGCAGATCGCGCTGGCGGAGCCGGAGGTCTGGACCGGAGGCGCGCGGCGGCGGCTCGAGCGCCGGCTGGTGGCGCTGGCGAGGGATCTCGTCACCGAAGCCATGGGAGGCTTTCCCGCCGAGACCCTCACCGGAGCGGATCGCTCCGCGGCGACGCGTGGCCTCGCCTACCGCCTGGCCGAGGGGCTGGGAGTGATTACCCAGGGTGAAGCGCGCGAGCAGTGGCGGCTCCTGGACGAGGAGGCCCGAGAGCGCTTGAGGAAGTTGGGCGTCCGCGAGGGACAGCGCTTCGTCTACGTCGCCGAGGCCCTCGCACCGCAGGCCCTGGAACGGCGGTGCATGCTGACGGCACTGTTCCAGCAGAGTCCGTCACCCCAGGGCGTTCCGCGCGAACCGGTGCTCGAGGTCGCGGAGCTGGGTGGCCGGAATGCGCGAGCCTTCGGATATGAGGTGCTCGGTCACGTGGCGTTGCGGATCGATATCATCGAGCGGCTCAGCGAGGCGCTGCGCCACCCGCACGGGGCGCAGCAGGCGCACATGCTCATGCAGGAGCTGCGTCTGGACAGCGGTACTCGCACGCGGGTGCTGCGAGAGCTCGGAGGACGGCCTGGGGACGCTGCGTTGAAGAGGCGGCGGCGACGGCGGAGAGGGAAATCGCCGGCGACGGCTCCCGACAAGAGGGGAGCCAATGGACAACCGGCTCACGCGGGCGCGCACCCGAAGCCCCGGAGGAGCGGGGCCGGAGAGGGGGGCGGTCCGAAGCCCGTTGAATGAAC
>NZ_DASVSO010000469.1:0-4491 GCF_036388035.1 Archangium sp. | reverse complement strand
TGCGCGGACCTCTTCGCCCGCTTCGGTGGCCACAAGCACGCCGCCGGCCTCACCGTGGACGCGAAGAACCTGCCCGCCTTCCGCGAGGCCTTCGAGCGCATTGCCCGGCAGCGGCTGACGCCGGAGGACCTGATTCCCCGCTGCAAGGTGGACGCGGTGGTGGGCGTGAGCGAGCTGGACGAGCGCGCGGTGGAGGCGCTCCAGCGGCTCGGGCCCTTCGGACAGGGCAACCCCGAGCCCGTGCTGGTGCTGCGCCACCAGGTGGCCCGCCCGCGCGTGCTGGCGCACAAGTCCGGGGGCGCCGGCCACCTCAAGCTGGCCCTGGTGGACGCACCCGCCGTGGACGCCATCGGCTTCGGCATGGCGGACCGGCTGGCCCTCACCGAGGGGCCGGTGGACCTCGCCTTCCAGGCGAGCTTCGACACCTTCCGCGGCCAGCGGCGGCTGTCCCTCAAGCTCAAGGACCTGCGCGCCGCCGCCTGAGCTCAGCCTCTCAGGCGATGCCCCAGCGTACCCGGCCCGGCGTCAGCAGCGCTCCCGCCTTCGCCAGGTCGTTCATGCGGAAGCGCTCCGCCTGACGCTGGAAGGCGGTCCGGCACCGCTCCGAGCAGAAGAAATACTTCCGCTTCTTGTACTCCGTGGACGGACGACCCTCGGGCGCCTCCAACTGCTTGCCGCAGACCGGATCCAGGTGTCGCTTCTGAACGTCCTTCATCATCCCTCGCCTCCCCCAACCAGAACTCGCCTGGGAGTCCAAAGCAGCGGGCGTGCCAGCGGCCAGCCCCGTGGATTCGCGGGGTTAGGGGCAGGGAGGGTCGGCGGAGAGGTGAGGTGCGGCCCGGAGGGGGAAAAATTTTCCCCGGCACGGGTGGTTCGGAAGCCCGCGCCGGGTGGCCCTGGAGTGCAGGGAGCCGATCAGTGCGCGGTGCCGAGGCTCGCTCCCTCCGGGGTGTCCTCCCTATAACCGTGCCGAGACGCATCCACGAACACGGGAGTCCGCATGGAAGCCAGACAGGGCACGGCGCTGGTCACGGGAGCCTCGGCGGGAATTGGCGCGGTATACGCACGCCGACTGGCCGAGCGGGGCCATCCTCTCGTCCTCGTCGCACGGCGTGAGGACCGGCTGCGTGCCCTGGCCGCGGAGCTCGAGGCCGCCCACTCGGTTCGCGTCGAGGTGCTCAAGGCCGACCTGAGCGTCGACGGGGACATCCAGCGGGTGGCCCAGCGCGCCGCCGGCGAGGACATCTGCCTCCTCATCAACAACGCGGGCATTGGTGGCTACGGGCCCTTCGCCGAGGCCGACCCGGCCCTCCTCGAGCAGCTCGTGCGCCTGCACATCCTCGCGCCGATGCTGGCCACGCGAGCCGCCCTGCCGGGCATGCTGGCGCGAGGCCGGGGTGCGGTCATCAACGTGGCGTCCCTGCTGGCCTTCTCCGGCGCGCTGCCCCCGAATCCGCTCCCGCACCGGGCCACCTACGCGGGGGCGAAGGCCTTCCTCGTCCACTTCACCCGGACGCTCGCCGGCGAGGTTCGCGGCAGTCTGGTGAAGGTCCAGGTGGTGTGTCCGGGCATGACGGAGACCGAGTTCAATGGCGGCTACAAGGGCGCCATGAAGCCGGAGGACGTCGTTGCCGCCTCGCTCCTGGGCCTCGAGCGCGGCGAGACGGTCTGCGTCCCGGGCCTCGAGGCCTCCGAGGCCCTCGCGGTGCTGGAGCAGGCGGAGACCGGCATGCGCGCGGGCAACAAGCCCACGCTCGCCGCGCGCTACCGCATGCCCGGGGGCTCCTGAGCGGACAGGAGCGCCGTTCCCGGGGCTACCCCTCCAGGGTCTTCCCGCTCCCTGCCGCGGTGGGCGGGCGGCTCGCTCCCCCGGGACCGAGCAGGCCCTGCATGGAGTCGAAGAGGTTGAGGTTGGAGCCGCTGGGCAGGAACACCACCTTGTCCAGTCCTCCCACCACCGCCGCCTGCGCCTGGGCGGCCACGGCCTTCACGAAGTTCTCCCCGCCGCCGAGCGCCTCCACCCGCTGGCGGAACTGATCGGCCTCCACCTCGGCCAGCCGTGCCTGACGATCCACCTCCAGGTCGTTCATCCGCTTCTGCCGCTCCAGCGCCACCTCGCTCATCATCCGCTCGCGCTCCAACTCCGCCTCGGTGCGGATGCGGGAGGCCCGCGCCTCGGCCTCCGCGCGGGCCAGGGCCTCCTCGCTCTCCACGCGTGCCTTCTCGAGCTGCGCCTCCGCCCCCACCTTGGCATCGCTGATCGCGGAGAGCTGGTGGTTGCGGTTCTGCAACTCGATGAGCGACTGCCGCTCGGCCTCCGACTTGCGGTGGCTGGAGATGTCCGCGAGCTGCTTCTCCTCCTCGCTGCGGATGCGCTTGAGCTCGGCCGCGGCCTGCGCCTCCTGCCGGGAGGCATCGAGCTGGATCTGGATGTTGGTGTCGATGGCCTCGCGCAGCTTGAGGGCCGTCTTGTCATCCACCGGCGCGATGTCCTTGATGTCGATGTCGATGATGCGCAGCTGGTTCTCGGAGAAGAGGCGATCCTTGCGCGCCTTGCCGGACTCATCGACGCCGAAGATGGCGCGGCGGATGAGCACGCTGGCGTTCTTGTGGAACGTCTCGAACTCGTTCTCCGCGGCGACCTGACGGATGCGCGAGGCGAGGTTCTCGCAGACGTAGCCGACGAAGTCGTTCACCCGGAAGATGGACTTGTCCTTCTCCGCGTCGCCCTCCACGTCGAACTGCCACTTGTAGGAGAGCTTGATGCGCAGCCGGGCATGGTCTCGCGTGGCCACCTCGAACAGGTCGGTGGAGAAGTCCGGCCCCAGCCGGAGCATGAGCACCTTGAGCTGCCGGGGCCGCTTCGGCGTTCCGCCGGACAGGTCCAACACCGTCACGTCCTCGTAGGGGCGGAGCATCACCTTGACGGGGCCGAACTCCACCCGGGCGTGGTTGCTCTCGAAGTCGTTGATGAGCACCGCGGTGTTGTCCTCGATGCGCAGCACGATGGCCCGCGTGCGATCAATCCGCTCCACGGGGACGGGACGCGGCGCCTTGGCGTCCTTGCCCTCCACTGCGGCGAGCGCGGGGGCGAGCCCCAACAGCGCCTCGGCGTCGGGGGAGAGCCGCTTCTCGTGCAGCTCCTGGTGCGCCTCGGGCATGAACTGGCAGGGCCCCTGGACGAGCGACACCTTGCCGGAGCGCAAGTCCCTCACATAGAGGCCCTCGCCCTGGCCGAGCGACAGGGCGGAGATCTCCTTGTGGATGAGCACCTTCTCGTTGGGCACGTAGGTGCGGGGCCCGCGGACGATCCACGTGTCACCCGCCCTGCGGGGCCGGGGCTCGCCCCCTTCCTCGGGCTCGGAGAAGTCATCGAGCGCCTGGAGCTTGAGCCCCTGCATCTCGGAGAGCACGTGCTTGCGGCGCACGTCCCCCTCCAGGGCCTCGCCCGGCTCCAGGAAGAAGACGTCCGGGCCGGAGATGACCTTGCGGCGGCCCTCCTGGATGCGGCCCGTGGCACGGTCCACCGGGTTGAGCACCACGCAGTACTCGGTCTCCTTGAGGACGCGGGCCTTCTCCGCGGAGACGACACTCACCGCCTCGCTGGGCACATAGCGGCCGGGCCCGCGCACGAGCCACTCGTCGCCGGCCTCGCGGTCGCGAGCCCCACCGGGCGCCCGTTCATCGGTGAAGGCGGTGAGCGCGCGCAGGCGCAGCGCCTCGTAGACGCCGAGGACGTACTCGGGAGTGATGTCTCCCTCCAGCTCTTCGCCGGGGTAGAGGGAGAAGACCTGGGGGCCGACGCGGACCTCGCGGTCGCCCACCGCGATGCGGGCCTGACCGAAGTCGTCCAGGGCCACCCGGCCGTCCGAGCGCACCACGGGGTTGCGCACGACGCACCAGCTCCCCGTGCCCAGCTCGATCATCCGGCTCTTGTGGACGAGGGTGAGGTGGGCCTCCAGCGTGAGGACCCTGGGGCCGATCTCCACCAGGACGACGCCGCGGTTCGCATCCTCGATGTAGGCGTACTCGCGGTTCTTCAGGGAAATGCGTTGAATGGCTTCGGTGCTGTTGTTGGCGGGGGGCACGGGGACACCTGCGCGGTGGGGGTTCACCGCGCGGGTATTGCGAGCCGCGTGCCGCGCCATTCCAGCCCAGCGCTGCCCTGGAAGGGAGAGGCTCCCGTCCAGGATGGATCGCCCGCCCGCTCAGGAATGGCGCGGGGTGCGCCGCCCTGGCGCGCTCGCCCGGCTGGGGCTCAGGGCGTCACGGACAGGACGGAGCCGACCCGGGTGTTGTTGTCGTCGAAGAACTCGGGGCGGCTGTTGTTCGGGTCCGCGGCGGCGCCCAGGTACCAGGCGCCGGGGGAGGGGGCCCACGCGCTGAAGGTCTTCGAGAGCGTCTGGCACTGCCCGGGGGCGAGGACGTTGGCGGACACGATGCCCATGGGCTGGTCCGTGATGGGGCCCGGAGGCATGGGCGGGGTGATGA
>NZ_DASVSO010000468.1:0-8303 GCF_036388035.1 Archangium sp. | reverse complement strand
GTCTCGCTGGCGTGCGCCGCGGCTGTCTCATAGCAACCGGCAGGCCAGTCCCTTGGGCCCCCCGTGTAAGAGGAAGGGCCGGGTGACGGAGGGGAGACTCAAGGCCTTGGACACGCCAGCTGACGCGTCAGCGAAGCCGGCTGACGTGTCAGCCCATCCAGCAACGACTGGGCCGGGAAAATACCGCAGCAGGCGACACCCTTCAGCGGCCCTCCTAATGGAGTGTCCACGAAGTTCTTGGACCGCGTGCTGCATGACGTGCAGGACGAGCTGACGGTGCTCCAGGGGGCGGCGCTCACGCACGAGCAGCTCGCCGCGCTGCCGCTGCTCGACGCCGTCGTCAAGGAGAGCATGCGGCTGCTGTCCCCGGTGGCCTTCACGGCGCGCACCGCCGCCCGGGGCGCGACGCTGGGTGGCCACGAGCTACCGGAGCGGGCCGACGTCTTCCTCAGCCCGCTCGTCACGCACCGGCTCCCGGAACTCTACGAGCGCCCGAACAGCTTCCTGCCCGAGCGGTGGCTGAAGGGCGAGCAACCCTCCCCCTGGGCGTACCTGCCCTTCGGCGCCGGACCGCATGTGTGCGTGGGTGCGAGCCTCGCCGCGCTGGAGATCCGCCTCACCCTGGCGATGCTGCTCCAGCGCTTCACGCTGCTGCCGCCCGACGGGGCGCGCATCGACCATCAGGTGCAGGCGACGCTATCGACGAAGGCGGGCATGCCGATGCGCGTGCTGTCCAGGCAGCGCGTCGCGCGCCCCCCGCGCACCGAGGGGGACATCCGCGAGCTGTTCGAGGCCCCGGCCAGCACAGGCGCGTGAGGGCCAACGGTTGCACACACGCGACCTGGGAACGCGCGCCAGGTTCCTCTCGAGAGTCCCCCTCCGGCTCCGTTCTCGCGCTGTCTACCCACCCCGTGGAAGCGGGTTGCCCTCCTTGGGCCTGCTGCCCCCACAGGGGTGTCTCCCCCCGAATCGGCACCCCGGCTGCAAGGACCAGCCCGCAGGGGCGTTCTTGTGTCAGCCGGGCGCCTCTGTCTCAAACAAATGGGAGATGGAACGTGGGAAGGATGAAGGGCTGGGCGAGGGGGGGACTGTGCGTGGCGGCGGTGGCGCTGCTCACACGCTGTGGTGTTGTGATGGAACCGGAGGAGCCGGCGAGCAGCCTGTCGCCGGTGGGTCAGGGCCTCGAGGAGACGCGGGTCTTCGCCCCTGTCGCCGATGCGCGGGTGGAGAGGGATTACCCGACCCAGAACTTCGGGGGCTCCAGCACGCTGAAGGTGGATGGCTCACCCGAGTACGCGACCTTCCTGCGCTTCGAGCTGAGCGGGATCACTGGCACCGTCCGCCGCGCGAAACTGCGCCTGTACGCGACGGATGCGACCACCACGGGCCCCGCCGTCTCCACGACGGGCTCCGCATGGCAGGAGGGCACCCTCACCTTCCAGACGAAGCCCGCGACGCAGACGCCGCTGTCCCGCGTCACCTCGGTGGCCTCCAACACCTGGGTGGAGTGGGACGTGACGGCCGCCGTCCAGGGCAATGGCACGGTGAACCTCGCGCTGAGCGCCACGGGCACGGATGGCACCGTGTTCTACTCGCGGGAGTCGTCCAGCACCTCGCTGCGGCCCCAGCTCGTCGTGACGGTGGAGACGGGCAGCACTCCTCCCCCACCTCCTACGAGTGGGAATGGCTGGACGTTCCATGGCACGGCGCAGGGGGGACCCCGGTACGTCTTCGGCGTGAGCGCCGACGCGGGGGGAAACCTCTGGGTGGCCGGCGGTGAGGAGGGGCTGTTCGTCCTTCCGAAAGGCCAGACGCAGTTCCGCCGCTTCACCATGGCTCATGGCCTGCGGCCCTACGGCTACATGCTCGACGGGAGTGCCCCCGCCGGGGAGAAGTACCTGAAGGTCATCTCCGTCGCCGGAGGCCCCGCGGGCGTCGCCTTCGTCGGGTACGAGGGCAAGAAGCCCGCCCCGGGCATGCCCACGTGCGAGGACGAATGGGACGCGGCCCCTTCCGCCGGCCGTACTCCGGATGCGAGCATCTACAAGAGCGGTGACGCGGACCGTGTGACGCTGACGGCCACGGGCATCCAGGTGGTGCACTATGATCTCTCCACCGGCCCCAACAAGGTCGCCGCCGAGCCGCGCGGGCGAGAGAAGCTCTGCAACATCTTGCGCATCGCATACGACCCCCGGACGAAGAGCGTCTGGTTTGGCGCCAACCACGGCTTCGCCTTGGGCAGCGCGGACTTCGCCGGGTACAGCTGCGCCGCCGGGACCTGGGACTACAGCTGCGCCGGAGTGAAGGAGCACGTGCATCCGGCCATCAACGCGTGGAATTCGGACCAGACGCGCGTGGTGCTGCTCACCGACGCGTATTACGGCGTCTCGGTCGCCTCGAATGGAGACGTGTGGTTTGGCGGTGCCAACCGCTCTACCCGCTTCCGCTACGGCACCAACGGCTACAATTACTGGTCAGCCCAGACGCAGAGCGAGGGCAGTTCCTACGCGTGGAACCGCTACGACATCTGGCCGGATGCCGTGGGCGAACCCAACGTTCCCACCCGGGAGCAGCGCGTGGACGACCATGTGTCGGGCATGGCGGTGATGAGCGATCAGAGCGTGTGGGTGGGGAGCTGGAGCCGGGGCCTGGCGCTGCTCGACCCGAACGGAACCCGCCTGCGCACGCTGTCCACCGAGCTCGTCGATGGAAAGGGCTATGTGTCGGCCGTCGCGGGGGACCCGCTGGACAACAGCGTGTGGGCGGGCGCGAGCTGGGGCGGAGGCCTGAGCCGCGTGCAAGGCACCACCGTACTGAAGTACGGCAGCGGCGTCCTGCCGAGTGAGCTGGTCGGGATGCGCATCTCGGACATCCAGGTCGACCGCTCGAGCAATCCGCGGCGCATCCTCGTGGCCTTCCAGGGCACCGACACCACACCCGGAGCCATCGGCGTGTTCTCGGGCCCCTGAGGCAGCGGCCAGGAAGGAGGGGAGCTCACCTCCGGGCCCGCGCGTCCTCCTCCCCAAAAACCTGGCTGATGCCCAGCTCGAGCTGGCTGTCCAGGGCGCCCAGGAAGCTCTGGAAGTCGCGCGCGGAAAGCCCCAGCCGCTCCTGCAGCCGACGCCGGGTCTCGTTGAAGACCGTCTGCCGCGCGCTCTTCAACCAGCGGGAGACCGTGGACTGGTTCACGCGAAACAGCGCCCCCAGCTCGGTGGTCGACAGCTGATCCACGGCATGGAGCCGCAGCAGGTGCCGCTCATCCACCGACAACGCGGTGAAGGCCTCGCGGACGGCCTGGCGAAACTCAGCGTGATGGCGCCGCCGGATGAGGTCCAACTCCACATCCCCCGGCGCTGGAAGGGACTCGAGCACCTCCACCACGCCCTCGTCCGACGCGGGCTTGTCCGAGGCGCTCACCCTGAGGGCGATGCGCACCGCGGCGATTCGCACCCAGCTCAACAACGCACCCTGCCCCGTGTAGTCGTTGAGTCGGGGCGCCCGCTCGGGCGTGTGGACCAGGAGCTTCACCCGCGTGAGTTGGCAGACCTCGTCGAGGATCGCCGCTGGCTGCCTCAGGTATCCCAGCAGCCCGGGCAGCTTCGCCAGGTAATGCTTGTCAAAGGCCTCGGTGGCCGCGGCAATCCCCTGAACACACGCACATGCGAGGTAGAGCTCCGACAAGGAGAGCCGCTCGAGCCGTGACGCGAGCTGCCCCTCGGAACCCGCCTCGGGCAGCCGCTCCGCCAGGTGGCGCATGAACCGCTCCACGGGCAGTTCCACCCCCGGCCACTGGGCGTGAACCTCCTCCCAGACGCGGTGCAGCAGGCCCTCCAGTGCGGCGGCCTCCGCTGGCGCCTCGATGCGCCCCCGCGCATGGGCGAGGAACGTGGCGACCAGTTCCGACGCTTGTGTCATACTCGACACTCTACACCCCCTCGCCTCGCGCCATGAGTCGGGTCCCCGCTGAACGGTCCCTGGGCCCTCGCCGGCATCCGCGTCATGAATCCCGTCAAACCGACAGCCGCCCCCAAGGCCGGACCCGACGTGAGCGACTGCCTCACCGACGAGCTGATGGTGGAGTTGATGGAGGGCCGGTTGTCGGAGGAGCAGCTGGCGCGCGCCCATCGCCACGCCTCCCAGTGCCATGAGTGCCGGGCCCTGCTCGCCACGGTCGTGCGCGGCGGCCTGGCGGAGCAAGGCGCCTTGCCCGAGAGGAAGAAGTCCCCGGGGGAGAGCACCCTCACGATAGAGGGCCCGGGCAGCGACCCCGCGACGCCTCAAGCGCCGCCGGCCAGCACGCCCTGGGCTCCCCCCCTCCAGTTCGACGAGTTCCGCCTCGTGCGCCAGCTCGGCCGCGGCGGCATGGGGGTCGTCCACCTGGCGCAGGACACCTCGCTGGAGCGACTCGTGGCGGTGAAGTTCATCGCCTCCGAGCGACCCACCCCGTGGGTCCGGGCGTACTTCGAGACCGAGGCCCGCGCCATCGCCCGCCTGCAGCACCCCAATGTCGTCACCGTCTTCCGCGTCGGGGAAATCGAGGGGCACGCCTACATCGTCTCTGAGTATGTCGAGGGCCAGAACCTCGCGGAGCTGCCCCGGCCGGTGCCCTGGCGGCGGGTGCTCGCGCTGGGGCTCGGCCTGGCCCGAGGGTTGGCGGAGGCGCATCGTCACGGGGTGCTGCACCGCGACATCAAACCCTCCAACGCGCTCGTCACCCCGCAGGGCGAGGTGAAGCTGCTCGACTTCGGACTGGCCGAGCGCATCGACCGAGATGCCGTCTCGCAGCCCTCGGGCGCACGGGTCTTCGCGGGGACCCCGCGCTACATGGCGCCCGAGCTCCTGCGCGGTGCGTCGGCCTCACCCCAGAGTGACATCTATGCCCTGGGCCTCGTGCTCCATGAGCTGTGCACGGACCGGCTGCCACGCGCCCAGGAGGAGCTGATCGCCCGCTTCCTCGACCGGAGCCCCGCCCAGGAGCCGCACGACGACCCGGCGCCGGCCGCGTTCCCCGAGGGCATGGACCCGGACTTCGCCGCGCTCATCCACCAGTGCCTGGCGCTCAACCCCTCCGAGCGCTTCGCCTCGACCGAGCGGCTCCGCGAGGTGCTGGAGCGACTGGAGAAGAGCAACGCCTCCTCGCCCCTGGCGACCGGCAACCCCTACCGGGGCCTCGAGCCCTTCGAGGCCAGCCACCGGACGCTCTTCTTCGGACGCGACGACGACATCCGCGCCCTGCTCGATCGCCTCCAGCGCCAGCCTCTGGTCCTCGTCGCCGGGGACTCCGGGGTGGGCAAGTCCTCGCTGTGCCGCGCCGGCGTGCTGCCCCGGGTGGCCGCGGGCGAGCTGGACCAGGGCCGCGAGTGCACCCCGGTGACGATCTGCCCCGGCCGCCGCCCCCTGCAATCCCTGGCCGCCGCGCTCGCGCCGCTGCTCGGCCGCAAGGAGGCGGACATCTTCGAGGCGTTCTCCTCCACGCCCGCGGGCTTCGCACAGGCGCTGCGCGAGGCGCACCAGGGCCGGCGCACCCTGCTGCTGTTCATCGACCAGCTCGAGGAGCTCATCACCCTGGCCGAGCCCGAGCAGGCGGAGCGCTTCGCCCTGCTGCTGGGCGAGCTGGCCCTGCCCTCCGCGGGGGTGCGCGTGCTGCTGGCGGTGCGCGGCGACTTCCTCACGCGCGTGTGCGCGCTGCCAGGGCTGGGCGGTGAGGCCGAGCGGGGGCTCTACATCCTGCGGCCGCTGAGCGCCGAGGGCATGCGCGAGGCCATCGTCGGCCCCGCTCGCGGCCAGGGCGTCGTCTTCGAGTCCGACGAGCTCATCCACACGCTCGTCTCGTCCACGGCGCAGGGCGCGGGCAGCCTGCCGCTGCTCCAGTTCGCGCTCGCCGAGCTCTGGCAGCGGCGCAACCCGGTGCACGGCCGCATCACCCAGCAGGCCCTCGAGGAGATGGGCGGGGTGGCCGGAGCGCTGTCGCGGCATGCCGACGGGGTGCTCGCGCGCCTCGACCCGGCCGAGCAGCAGGCGGCACGGAGGCTCCTGCTGCAACTGGTGACGGCCGAGGGCACACGTGGCGAGCGCGGCGAGCGGGAGCTCGGCACGGCGGACGCGGCCACCGGCACCGCCCTGCGCGTGCTCGTCGAGGGCCGGCTGCTGCACGCGAGCACCGCCGCGGGCGAGGCCCGGTATCAGATTGCCCACGACTCGCTCCTCACCCATTGGCACACGCTGCGCAACTGGCTCGACAACGACATCGGACACCGCGCGGTGCGCCAGCGCATCGAGGCGGCGAGCGCCGAGTGGGAGCGCCTGGCGCGCACCCGGGAGGCGCTCTGGGGCCAGCGCCAGCTCGACGAGGCCCACCCGCTGGACCCCGCCACGCTGGGCGTGCGCGAGCGGGCCTTCCTGCTCGCCTCCTCCCGTGCCGCGAGGCTCCAGCGCTGGGGGCGGCGCCTGACCGTGCTGCTGGTGCCGCTCACGCTCGCCCTCATCTATGGCGCCCTCCACCTGCGGGAGTACCTGGCCGACGTGCGCTTCGTCTCCGAGCGCCTCCAGGAGGCACGGGAGGCACTCGCCGCGGGCCAAACCCTCGGGGCGCGGGTGCGGGTGCTCCGGGAAGAGGCGCTCGCGCAGTTCGACGAACGACCCCCCGCCTCCGCCAGCCTCGCCGTGGGACCGGGCAACCCGAACTCCCGCCCCTTCGCCGAGCAGCGCTGGAGCGAGGCGCTCGCGCTGCTCGCCCAGGCGGATGGGGCCTACGCTCGCGCCACCCGCTCCCTGGAGCGGGCCCTCGAACGCGGACGCGCCCAGGGCGACGCGCGCCCGTTGCTGCTGGAGGCCACCTACGAGCGCCTGCTGCTCGCCGAGAGCTTCCACCCGCAGGGCGCGCAGGAAGACCTGCGACAGCGCCTGGAGCACCTCATTGAAGACGCCGAGGACGGGGCACAGTGGCGGCAGCGGGTGTTGGCCCCGGCTGAGCTCGAGCTGGTGACCGAGCCTCCTGGCGCGAGGGTGGCCCTCGAGCGCTACGTCAGTGATGCCCAGGGAGTGCTGCGCCGCGAGTTCGTCGGAGAGTTCGGTTCCACGCCCCTGCCCGCCGCGCGGCTCTCCGCCGGCTCCTATCTCCTGCGCGTGACGCACCCTGGCCGTGCGCCCGTCGACCTGCCCCTGCTCCTCACGCGCGGTGGCCAAGAGCGGCTCCACCTCGTGCTCCCCGAGGCCGTGCCCGAGGGCTATGTCTACATTCCCCCTGGCTGCTTCCTGCTGGGCAGCGCCGACCCGGAGCAGGTGCGAGGCTTCATGCGCGCCTCGCCGCTGCACCGCTTCTGCCTCGGCGAGGGCTACCTCATCGGGCGCACGGAGGTAACGTTCCAGGACTGGCTGGACTACCTCGACACGCTGCCCCCCGGGGCCGAGGCCCGACGCGTCCTCGAGCAGCCCCGCATGAACAGCGCTGGCGCCGTCACCCTGCGGCAGCAACCCGGAGGCGGCTGGAGCTTCTCCTTCCGCCGCTCCAACGACCTCGTCCTCACGGCACGCGAGGGCGAGCCCATCCACTACCCCGGCCGCCGTGAGCGTCAGACGGTGGACTGGCGCAAACTGCCCCTGACCGGCGTCTCGGCCGAGGACCTCCAGGGGTACTTCTACTGGCTGGACCAGTCCGGGCGGCTGCCCGGGGCGCGCCTGTGCAATGAGATGGAATGGGAGCGCGCCGCCCGCGGCGCCGACGGCCGCACCTACCCTCATGGGGACCGGCTGCGGCCCGAGGACGTCAACATCGATGCGACGTACGGGCGGCAATCCACGGCCTTCGGGCCCGACGAGGTCGGCGCTCATCCAGCATCGGCGAGCCCCTTCGGCCTGCTCGACATGGCGGGCAACGCCTTCGAGCTGACGCGGCCGATGACGGGGGACCTCGGTCGCATCGTCCTGCGCGGAGGCGCCTGGTACTACGACCAGTTCGGCGCCCGCGTCGCCAATCGCACGGCGGGCGACCCGATCCAGCGAGAGGTCCTCATCGGCGTGCGCGTCTGTGCGCCCTTCGCCCCTCGGCCCTAACTGCCAGGAGTTCCCCGGCGGGAGGGGGACCTGCTCTTGAAGCGGGTCTCGAGAGGCGAGCCCTTGAGACACGGAGAGCCAGCATGTGGCGGATACTCAGATGGATGACAGTGGTTGTGCTGTGCTGTACCGCGGGTAGGGCGGCAGGGGAGGAGCAGCCAGATCCACGGCTGTCCGAGGCACAGACGGCCTTTGAGGAGGCGACGAAGCTTCACCAGGCTCGCAAGCACGCCGAAGCCATCCACCAAGGG
>NZ_DASVSO010000467.1:0-37760 GCF_036388035.1 Archangium sp. | reverse complement strand
ACCGCCGCCACTCCGGCGCCGCCGGCTCTGGTTGGTCACCACCGGACGGTTCCCAGGAGTAAAGAGCCGACATTTCCTGGATTCTCTGTCAACTCCTGAGAAACCAGGACAGGAGCGCGGTCCCTGAATTGACTCGAATTCCTTCCAGCACCTTATGCTCGCTGAATAGGACCGGGCCTGGGGAGGGGTAGGGGCGATGGGGGCCCGTGGAGGCGGATGGAAGGAGGGGTCTCCTTCCGCCGGGCTCCCCTGGGGTCAAGGAGCATGGACATGGCGTACCAGCAACTGTCGCAGGTCGTCGCCCTCGATACCGAGCGTCCCGAGTCGGATGCACTCTCACGGCTGTCCATGCTGGCGCTCACCTCGGGGCTGCGCTCGGGTCTCTCGGCGGATGCGCTGCGCTACCACTTCCTGGCCGAGCAGCTCTCCGAGGTGGTCTTCCACCTCGATGGCTCGGGGCGCCTCACCTTCCTCGGTCCCGCCTGGACGTCCCTCTCCGGCCAGTCCGTGGAGGAGGTGCTCGGCAAGTCGCTGGTGGAGGTGATGCACCCGGAGGACAGGCCGCGGGTGCAGGCCGTGCTGGATGCGCTCGCCGCGCGCGTGCAGGCCTCCTTCCGGCTCGAGCTGCGGCTGATGGCGGCCAGCGGTCCGCTCTGGGTGGAGCTGGCCGCGCACAGCTCGCCCACGGGCGAGGGCGAGGTGCTGGGCACGCTGGCGGACCTCACCGAGCACCGGCAGATGCAGGCGCGCCTGCAGCTCTCCGACAGGCTGGCCACCCTGGGAATGCTCGTGCCGGGCTTCGCGCACGACATGAACAACCCGCTGGCCTTCATGCTGGCCAACCTGGACTACCTGCTCTCGAGCATGGAGGGCGTGGCGGGCGGCACCGCGCCAGAGCGGGTGGCCGAGTGGCGCGAGGCCCTCGGCGAGGTGCGCGAGGGCGCCGAGCGGCTGCGGCAGATCATCGGGCAGCTGCGCAGCTTCCGAGCGGACTCGAACCAGGGGCCGGTGGACCTGAACCAGGTGCTCGACGGGGTGGGGCAGATGGTGGCCAGCACGCTGCGCTCGCGCGGGCGCCTGGTGCGCGACTACGGCGCCCGGGTGCTGGTGGCCGGCAACGAAGGCGGGTTGCGTCAGGCCTTCCTCAACCTCGTGCTCCACGCGGTGCTGGCGCTGCCCGAGGGCGACACCGAGGACAACGAGGTGCGTCTGGTCACCCGGGAGGATGGCGAGGGCCACGTGGTGGTGGAGGTGCATGACACCGGCGCGGCCATTCCCCCCGATGTCCTGCCCCGCCTGTTCGAGCCCTTCTTCTCGCTCCGGGGCACGGAGGCGGGCCCGGGTCCGGTGCTCTCCGTGTGCCGGGACATCCTCCGCGGGCTCGGAGGGAGCATCTCGGTGACGTCCTCCCAGGAGCGGGGGACCGTCTTCCGGGTGACGCTGCCCATGGCCTCCTGAGCAGGGCCGCCGGGCCTGCACCGCTGATCGCGCATTCCTACCCTTCCAGAGCGGCGGCTCCCGCCGTGCCGTGGAGGTATGTGTGCGCTCGTCCGTCATCCGCCTCGGTGCGCTCGTGCTGGCGGGGGTGCTCGCCGGCTGTGGCCAGTGTGGCTCCAAGGCGCAACAGGAGGGTGGGCTCCCCCGGGCACAGGGCGGACAGGGGCTCGGTGGCGCCTGTGCCGGGCAGCAGTCGTTCCTCGTCGGCAGCGGCATCCACGACATCACCGGCCCCGCCGCCGAGGTGGGCATGCTGGGCTACGTGGAGCTGGAGCAGCAGACGGCGGGCATCCACCAGCGCCTGCGCTCGCGGGCCTTCGTCATCGCCTCGCCGTGCAACGGCAAGCGCGTGGTGGTGGTGAGCGCGGACCTGGGCATGCTCTTCCAGGGGGTGAAGCAGCAGGTGGTGGAGCGGCTGCGCGCCGCCTACGGGCCGCTCTACTCCGACGACAACGTGCTGTTGAGCGCCACCCATACCCACAGCGGGCCGGGGGGCTTCTCGCACTACGCGCTCTACAACCTGAGCACCTTCGGTTTCGAGCCGAGGAACTTCGAGCTCATCGTGGAGGGCATCTACCAGTCCATCGTCCGGGCCCACGAGCACCTGGCGCCGGGCCGCGTCTTCCTGGCCGCGGGGGACCTGCTCGACGCGAGCCGCAACCGCTCGACGGAGGCCTACCGCCTCAACCCCCCGGAGGAGCGCGCGCGCTACGCGTACGACACGGACAAGCGGATGACGCTGCTGCGCCTCACGAAAGACTCGGGGACGGAGGTGGGGCTCATCAACTGGTTCGCCGTCCACGCCACCTCGATGGGGATGGAGTACCAGCACATCAGCGGCGACAACAAAGGCTACGCCTCCTACCTCTTCGAGAAGGCGAGGGGCACGCGCTACGACGCCACCGGGGACACCTTCGTGGCCGCCTTCTCGCAGGGCAACGAGGGCGACGTGACGCCCAACATCCACGGGGGCGAGGACGGCGGCGGCGCGGACGACTTCGAGAGCACGGAGCGCTCGGGCCGCAAGCAGTACGAGCGCGCCGTCTCGCTCTACGCGAGCGCCACCACGCCCCTCACCGGCGGGGTGGACTACCGGCACGTGTACGTGAAGATGGACGAGGTGCCGGTGTCTCCCGCCTTCACGGATGGCACCGCGCGGCGCACGTGCCCGGCGGCCATCGGCCTCTCCATGCTGGCGGGGGCCGAGGACGGGCCGGGCGTGGGGCGCGAGGGGGCCACGTGCGCCGCGAGGCACAACGTGTGGAGCGCCTTCACCTGCACCACCACCACCACGCCCTGTCAGGCGGAGAAGCCCATCGTGCTGGAGATGGGCGCGATGAAGCCCTACCCGTGGAGCCCCGAGGTGCTGCCGATGCAGCTCCTCACGGTGGGCACCGTGGCGCTGGTGGCGGTGCCCTTCGAGCTGACGACCATGGCGGGCCGCCGCCTGCGCGAGACGGTGCGGGCCCAGCTGGCGCCCGCCGGGGTGACGGAGGTGGTCATCGCCGGCCTGTCCAACGCCTATGCCGGCTACGTCGCCACGCGCGAGGAGTATGCCAAGCAGGAGTACGAGGGGGCCTCCACCCACTTCGGGCCGTGGACGCTGGCGGCGATGCAGCAGGAGTTCGACACCCTGGCCCGGTCCCTGCGCGAGGGCACCTTCCTGCCTCCGGGGCCGACGCCGCGGGACTTGAGCCGCCAGCAGAAGCACCTGCGGCCCGGTGTCCTCTTCGACGACAAGCCGCTGTGGGTGGACTTCGGCGACGTCCTCACCGACGCGCACGAGTCCTATGCGCGCGGCGACACGGTGCGCGTCACCTTCTGGGCGGGGCACCCGAAGAATGATCCGCGCCTCCAGGGCACCTACCTGCGCGTGCAGCGCCGCGAGGGGCTCCTGTGGACGGACGTGGCGTACGACTGGGACTGGGAGACGAAGTACACGTGGCGGCGCGGCTACTGCCTGCCCACCCTCGCGTGCTCGCACGCCATCATCGAGTGGGCCATCCCCCCGGACGCCGAGCCGGGCCTCTACCGCATCGTCCACGAGGGGGACTGGAAGTCCGGCTGGGACGGCAAGGTGCGCCCCTACCGGGGCACCTCGCGCTCCTTCTCCGTGCGGTGAGCCGGCGCGGCGCTCATCGGCAGGTGCGATCGGCTCTGCACTCCTTGTTGCACTTGCGGCACGTCTCGCCGCCCTTGCCGCACTTGTCCCGCGTGTCGCCCGGCTCGCAGACGTTGTTCGAGCAGCAGCCCGAGCAGGAGTTCGGCGAGCAGCGGCACGTCCCGTCCACGCACTCCTGCCCCGGAGCGCAGGCGCCTCCAGCACCGCACTGGCACTGGCCGTTCACGCAGCGGTCCACCCTCGTGCCGCTGCACGACGGCGCGCTCCCGCAGACGCAGACGCCCCGGGCATCGCAGCCGTCGGCGCGCGCTGGATCGCACGCCACACAGGCGCTGCCTCCTGCGCCGCAGGTCTGGAAGGTGCGCGGGCTGCAGGTGTCGCCGTTGGCGCAACAGCCGGCGCACCCGGAGCATGAGCTCCCCGCATCCGGCGGGCCCGTCCCCGCGTCGGGGGGCTCCTCGGGAGCGGCGGGCTCCAGTCGAACGGTGACGTCCACCTCGTACCCGTCGCGGATCTGCGCGGTGCCCTCGCCCCGGGCCACCAGCACGTTGTTGCGCAGGCCCTCGACATACACCTTCGCCTGCACGCCGTTGGGCACGTCCTCCAGCAGGACGCGCAACGTCTCTCCGCTATAGAGGAGGCGATCGGGCTGCTCGGGAAGCACCTGGGGCCCGAAGGGCTGTCCGCCCTCCACCGAGCCTCCCACGCGCACCTGGGTGAGCAGCAGCGTGGGATCAAACGTCGTGGTGACGTAGAGCGCCGTCCCCGACACCGCCGCGGGATCTCGACAGGACGCCAGCACCACGGCGCACACGAGTCCCAGCACGCCGCGCCATTCGACGCGACCCCATCCCCCGGTCCATTCCCCAGATCCGCGCATCATGGCGCACATGAGGTAGCCACGGATCAGCGTGTGCGTCCCTGATCCCACCGGGCCGCTGTCGCGCAGAAGACGTTACGGCCTGGCGGAGTGGCGAGAAGCGGACACACGCGCCCCCTCAGAGCGGCGCGAGGGCTTCCTTCGGCGGAGGGGACTGTGGGCCCGCGGACGGGCGGTCGCGCACCGGGCCCAGCCGCAGCAGGTGCTCGCGCAGCACGGGCGAGGGGTTGATGAACTGGAGGCCCACGCCCGGGGACATGCGCCAGGCGCGCGCCTGGGCCGAGTCCACGTGCCGCACCACCTCGCCCACGCACTCCACCTCCTGGCCCCCGAGCAGGAGGGTGAACTCGAGCCGGGTGAAGAGTGGGGGGAAGGGCTCGGCGCAGCACATGAAGACGCCGCCGCGGCTGAGCTCGGTGCAGTGGACCACCACGGACTGCGAGGCGGCGCGGCGGTGGACCCGGGCCGTCCAGGTGGGCAGCGGCGTGGGATCATCCGGCTCGGTGCGGGCGGGGAGGGTGGGAACGGGGATGCTGGGACGCGCCGACGGCTGTCGGGGGGGCGTGGGCCGGGCCGCGGGCGCGGGCCGCACGGCGGCGAGCAGGGCCCGCTTGAAGTCGAACGCGGTGGCGAAGCGCTCGGCCGGGTTGCGGGACAGGGCCCGCATCAGCGCGCGCGAGAGCGACTCCGGGACGGTGGGGGCGAGCTCGTGGGGGGCGCGCAGCGGAGTGGGCTCCGGAGCCAGCACCAGCTCGGCGAGCTGCCCGCGCGGGAAGGGGAGCTGCCCGGTGAGGAGCAGGTAGCCCGTCACCCCCAGCGAGTAGAGGTCCGCGCGCCCGTCCACGGGCTGGCCGGCCCACTGCTCCGGGGCCATGTACGCGGGCGTGCCGAACACCTGCCCGGCCACCGTCTGCTCCTGGGCCCCGGGGTCTCGCAGCGCCTTGGCCACGCCGAAGTCGAGCACCTTGAGCACGGGCATCTCTCCCTGGCGCTCCATCATCAGGAGGTTGTCCGGCTTGAGATCTCGGTGCACCACGCCACAGCGGTGGACGGCCTCCAGCGCGTCACAGGCCTGGGCGAGCAGCCAGGCCACCAGGCCCGGCTCCATCGGACGCGGCAGCCGGGACAGGGGCGTGCCGTCCAGGTACTCCATGACGAAGTAGTGCAGCCCGTCCGCGGCCTCGTTGATGTCGAAGATGCGGACGATGTTGGGGTGGCCGATGAGGTTCACCGTGCGCGCCTCGGCGTAGAAGCGCGCGCGGAACCGGATGTCCTGGGCCAGCTGGGGGTGCAGCACCTTCACCGCCACCCGGGCGCCGATGAGCGTCTGCTCGGCGAGGTACACCGTGCCCATGCCTCCGCTGCCCAGCAGGCGCGTCAGCCGGTAGTGGCCCAGCGTTCGGCCGAGCAGATCCACTGGCTGCAGCGTCGAGGCCGCCGGACGCGGAACCGCACCCGAGAACTCGGCTCCGGTACAGGTCTCCTGATCCGGATCGCACATGACGCTCACGTGAAGTTCTGCCGAACGGTACTCGCGGGACATGGTGGCCGAGAGGTAATGATGAATGGAGGGCAGTGAGCCATCTGCAAGGCCCATGCTGTGTGACGGGGCGAACGGTGGGCACGGGGGCGTGTGTCGCAGGGAGTGCGCGACGACGGGAAACCGCCTGCTTGCACTGCCCACCAGTGCACGTCTCCCTGGCTCGCGGGACAGGCGTTCAAATCGTTCAGCCGGATACGGGGTGGGTTGATCAAAACTTCCAACTCTCGCAGGTTTCGAGAGACCTTCTGCTCTCGCTGCCCGGTGGCGGTGGAGCCGCGAAAGGTGTCATGCGGAGTAGGACCGCAGTCCCCTGTTTCCGGCCACGGCGGGCTCGGACGTGGTGATCATCCTGATGGGCGTGTCCGGGGTGGGGAAGACGACGGTGGGTGTCCGGCTGGCGGCGGCGCTCGGGTGGAGGTTCCAGGACGCGGATGACTTCCACGCCCCCGAGAGCATCGCGAAGATGGCCGCGGGCCTTCCCCTCACGGACGAGGACCGGGCGCCCTGGTTGACGCGGCTGCGGGAGCTCATCCAGAGCGCGCTGGAGTCGGGCGAGGATCTGGTGCTGGCGTGCTCGGCGTTGAGGAAGGCCTACCGGCAGCGGTTGACGGTGGACTCAACGCGGGAGCGGTGGGTGGCCCTGTGGGCGCCGCGCGAGGTCATCGCGCAACGGCTGGCGGCACGGCTGGGCCATTACATGCCCCCGGCGCTGCTCGACAGCCAGCTCGCGACGCTGGAGGCGGCGGAGGAGGCGCTGACGGTGGACGTCTCGGCGGACCCGGACGCGGTGCTGGCCACCATTCTCCAGGAGCTGGGACTTCAGAGGCCTTCCTGACGGAGCGCGGGCCAGACATGGGGCGGCACCGTCCAGCGCTCGCGCAGGCGTGACTCCAGCGCCTCCAGCGTGCGGGCGAGCCCCGGGAAGCCGTCCGCGGTCGCGAGCAGGGCCCGGCAGCGCGCCAGGTGGTGCAGGAGGGCGGCGCGCTCGGAGAAGCCCGGGGCCCACTCACGGTCCTCCTCCAGCACGCGGGGGTGCAGCCATTGAAAGAGGTTCACCGTGCGGGCGAGCGCCACCGTGGCCCGCGCGCGTGCCCACTGCGAGTCCACCTGGGCCGCCTCGCACTGCGAGGACAGGGTGATGCGGTAGGCGATGTCCGCGCGGGCCACGAGCTCGTCCGGGAAGGGCACGGTGACGAGCCACATCAGCGCGTCGTACAGCGCGTGGCGCATGCCCGCGTACTCGAAGTCGATGAGCCGCGCGCCGCCGGGCGCGAAGAGCACGTTGCTCGGTGCCAGGTCCCCGTGGGTGAAGGCGAGGAAGGGGCCCGGGTCCGCCAGCGAGCGCGCCACGGCCTCCAGGTCCTCGTGCAGGCCGGGGGCCGCCTCGGCCTCCACCGCCGCGAGCCACCGCAGCAGCCGCCCCTCGTGCTCGAGGAGGAAGCGCGCGTTCTCCACCCGCACCCGCTCGTGCCGGGGCGGCAGCGCCTGACGGACGAGCTCGTACTCGGCCTGGGTGCCCAGCGTCCGCGCATGGAGCTGGCCCGCGAGCCGCGCGGTGGTCATCACGCCGCCGAAGGCCGCGCGCGCATCCTCCCCTCGCAGCAGCGCCTCCAGCGTGGGCCCGCGCCCCAGGTCCTCCAGCACGAAGAGGCGGGACTCCAGCGCGCCCGCGAGGAAGCGGGGGCCGAGCTCCAGCCCGCGCTGGGTGAGGAACTCCGCGCCCGCCCAGTCATCGAGCCCGCACACGGGGTCGTCCCGGAAGTGCTTGAGGATGACGCCCGACACCGGGCCGCCGCGCACCTGCGCCCGCACCACCACGCTGCGCGACTCCGTCTTGAGGAGCTCGGGCGCGCCGAGCAGCACCGGACGCGTCCAGGCCGCCGACAGCGCGCGAGCCCCCTCCGCCAGCAGCGAGTCGAGGTCCGGTGGGCTCAGGACTGGCGCTCCACCGTCGCGCCCAGGCGCTCGAGCAGCTCGCGGTACCAGGAGAAGGCCTGCTCGGTGCGTCCCGGCAGGGCCTTCGTCCCCCACAGCACGGTGAGGGTGCGGCGCGTGTCGCCCTGCGTCTTGGTGCGCTGCGAGTCCTTCACCGCGTTGGCGCAGGGGCCCTCCGCGTCGAAGAGGCACAGCAGGCCCTCCAGGTCGATGCTCTGCCCGGAGGCGTTGAAGACGTACGAGGCCCCCGCCGGCGCCACGCCGACGCGGAAGGGCGCCTTCGCCCGGTCCAGGTCCACCACGCTGATGGGCAGCCCGCTGTGCAGCGACACCGCGTTGCACACGTCCACCGCCGCGTTGATGGAGCCGAGCGAGCCGTCCCCCGCCGCCCGCACCAGGTACTCCGAGGCCGGCTTGCCCCGGCCCGTGGGCTTGTAGCCGCCGTGGCGCAGCAGGTCGCGCACCGCGCCCCGCACGGCGTCATCGGCGCTCAGGGGCGCTGGCGCGTCCGGCTCGAGCAGCGCCACCAACCACTCGGGCGCGGGCGAGGCGGACAGGGGGGACGGGAAGGTGGCCGCGAAGGCCACCACGTCCAGGAGGGGATGGGGATCGCTCGTGAGCACGCCGCCGTTCTACTCGAAGAGACGGGTGGCCATGCGCTGCATCTTCTTCGCCTTCTCGGTGTAGGGCGGGAACATGGTGCGCAGGAAGGAGAGGGGCCCCTGGCGCATCACCGCGCGCTCGTGGCTGAAGGTGCGGAAGCCGAACTCGCCATGGTAGTTGCCCACACCGCTCTCGCCGACGCCGCCGAAGGGCAGCTCCGCGTTGCCCAGGTGCACCACCGTCGTGTTCACGCAGGTGCCGCCCGCGGACGTCTCTGACAGCAGCCGGTCCACCGCCTTCGAGTCCCGGCTGAAGATGTACATGGCCAGCGGCTTGGTGCCCGCGCGGATGTGGCGCACCACGTCGTCCAGCCGCTCGTAGCGCAGCACCGGCAGCACCGGGCCGAAGATCTCCTCCTCCATCACCGGCGTCTCCGGCTTCACGTCCGCCAGCACCGTGGGCGAGATGTAGCGGCTGGTCGCGTCCACCACGCCGCCCGTCACCACGCGCACCCCGCTGGCCACCGAGCGCTCCAGCAGCCGGTTCACCCGGGTGAACTGCCCGTCATCCACCATGCGGCAGAAGTCCGGGGTGGCCTTGCGCGCCTCCTCCGTCGTCCCGTAGAAGCGCTCGATGGTGCCGCGCACCTTGTCGAGGAACTCCTGCTCGCGCGAGGCATGCACGTACACGTAGTCCGGCGCCACGCACGTCTGCCCGCCATTGAGGTACTTGCCGAAGGCGATGCGCTCGGCCGCCGCGTCGAGGTCCGCCGTCTCGTCCACCACGGCGGGCGACTTGCCGCCCAGCTCCAGCGTCACACCGGCCAGGAACTTCGCCGCCGCCTCCATCACCTTGCGCCCCACGCGCGGGCCGCCGGTGAAGAAGAAGTGGTCGAAGGGCAGCTCCAGCAGTGCCTGGCTCTCCTCGACGCCGCCCTGCGCCACCACCACCTCGGACGGGTCGAACACGTCGCGGATGAGCTGGTCGATGAAGGCCGCCGTGTGCGGCGTCTTCTCGCTCGGCTTGAGCATCGCGCAGTTGCCCGCCGCCACCGCCGCCACCAGCGGGGCGATCGTCAGCTGGAAGGGGTAGTTCCACGGGGCGATGATGAGCACCACGCCCTTGGGCTCGTAGCGCACCTCGCTGCGCGTGCCGGTGAGGAGCACGGGCGTGCCCACCTTGCGCGGCTTCATCCACTTGCCCAGGTGCTTGAGGGTGTGGTCGAGCTCCGTGAGCACCATCAGCAGCTCGGTGGTCTCCACCTCGGCCGCCGGCTTGCGGAAGTCCGCGTGGATGGCCTGGTAGAGGCCCTCGCGCCGCTCGACGATGGCGCGCCGCAGCTTCTCCAGCTTCGCGATGCGCTCCTTCGCGCTCGTCCGCGCCACTTCCCAGCGCCGGGCCTGCAGGCGCTCGAACGCATCCTGGAAGGGGTTCTTCCGGGTCTTCTCGTCCATGCTCACCACGCGCATCGCTTCTCTCCTCTGGTTCCGCTTCAGCGTTCGAGTGCCGCCGCTCCCGGGCTCTACGTCATCCTTAATAGAGCCCGTCGGGGAGCGGCGATGGGAATGTTCACGCCTGGACGTGCTCGAAGGGGTTCGGGTCAGCGGGCCTCCAGCCCTCGCAAGAGCGTGGTGAGGGAGGCCGTCAGCTCGCGGGTGAAGTCCACCCGGAGGGGATTGAGGTGGGGGGCGGCCGCATGGACCTCGCGGGCCACCGGGGCCAGGTCCGCCATCTGCCGCAGGCCCACCACCAGGGCGTGTACTTGGAGGAAGAAGTGCACGCCCTCGTTGGGCCCGAGGAAGGGCAGCCGCTTCTCCACCAGCGCGCCAGCCCGCACCACCGCCTCCAACAGCCGCTCCTTGAAGCCGCGCACCTGCGCCACGGTGACGTTCTGCTCCAGCACCGTCTGCAGCCGCGCCAGCAGCCGGGTGAGCGACTCCTCGCCCTCGAGCGACTCCGCCACCGTGCGCGCCACCCGCGCCCCCGTCCACCGGCCCTCGCCCCGGGCGAGCGTCTCCTCCAGCCGCGCGAACCAGGCGAAGAGCTGCTCCTCCAGCAGCGCGAGGAAGAGCGCCTCCTTGGTGGGGAAGTAGAGGAACACCGTCCCCTTGGCGAGGCGGGCCCGCTCCGCCACGTCCGCCATCTTCACCTCGTCGTACGAGGTGGTCTGGTAGAGCGCCAGCGCCGCGTCCAGCAGCTGCCGCCGCCGCGCCTCCTTGTCCTCTTCCTTCCGCGCCCGCTGGGGCAGCACCCGCTTCGCGTTGTTGCTGACCATGAGTCATCAATTAAGTGTCCCCAGGTCAGTTGTCAATGACCCGAGGTCATTGTGCGCGGGGGGAGGGAAACTCGCGGCGGCCGGCTGAGGGTGCGAGCATGTAGGCATGCGGCCCATCCAAGCAGAGCTTCTCGACGGTGGCGGGCTGTACCGGGAAGTGGTGCTGGGCAAGCTGGCGCACGCGCGCGAGTCGGTGTGGATCGCGACGGCCAACGTGAAGGCCATGTACGTGGAGCAGGCGGGGCGCTACGTGCCGCTGCTGGAGGTGTTGGACAGGCTGGCGGCGCGCGGGGTGGCGCTGCGGCTGTTGCACGCGGAACTGCCCAGCCGGCCCTTCCGGGCGGAGTTCGACAAGCGCTCGCGGCTGGTGAAGGGGGGCCTGGAGTTGAAGGTGTGCCCGCGGGTGCACTTCAAGACGGTGCTGGTGGACGGGGCGTGGGCCTACCTGGGCAGCGCCAACCTCACCGGGGCGGGGTTGGGGGCCAAGGGCGAGGACGTGCGCAACTTCGAGATGGGCTTCGTCACCGAGGACTTCGACGTCATCGATCGGGTGACGGCGCTCTACGAGTCGGTGTGGAGCGGGGCCGAGTGCCGTGGGTGCCGGCTGCGCGCGGTGTGCCCGGACCCCATCCTGCCCGCGGGCGCGGACGCGGCGAAGCGGGGGCCGTCCGACGGCATCCGCCTGGGCAAGGCCCGGCGCCTGGTGCGCCGGCGCACGCGGACGCCCCGCTGAAGCGAGGGGCCTCGGGGTGGGGCCCGGGGGAGGCCCGACCGCCGTTTCACTCCAGGAACACTTCACCCATACAGTCCATCTGTGCGGAATGTTACAGTGCCCCCCGATGACGGCTGACTCCTCCGGGTTGCAGGCGCTGCTTCGGGTGAAGAGGAAGAACTACTTCGTCTGCGCGGCCCTCTTCCTGGGGACGATTCCCACTCAGGGCGTGATGTCGGGCGTCTTCTCGCCAGCGCTCATGGGGGTGCAGCTCGGCTGGAGCATCAGCTTCGCGCTGCTCGGGGTGGGCGTGGGCGCGGGGTGGATTGCCCCCCGGTCGTCGGGCGTGGTGTCCGGGCTCGTGAGCCTCGTGGCGATGGTGCTGTACATCCAGCTCACCGGGGGGCCGGCGAGCCCCTTCTTCCCGGTGCTCGGCGCCGTGCCCCTGATGCTCGCGCTCTTCACCCCGGACACCCGGGTGCCCACGCTGCTGGCGGGGGTGGGGACGCTGGTGTGCCTCGTCCTCATCGATGTGATGGCCGGCATCTCGACGCGGGTGATGCTGCAGCAGCTCCTGGCCTACGGGATGATGGGGATGCTGGCCTCCTTCGGGGCGCAGACGTACCGGCGCATGCGGGATGCGGAGAAGGCGGCGCAGCAGGAGCGGCTGGTGGCGCTGGAGCAGCTCGCCGAGAGCGAGCGCCGCCGGCTGCGCGCCGAGCAGGAGCGCGCGGAGGTGGACAGGCTGGTGTTGGTGGGGCAGCTGGCCGCCGGCGTGGCCCACGAGGTGAACAACCCGCTGGCCTACGTGAAGTCCAACCTGTGCTTCCTGGAGCAGGCGCTGGTGCACGAGGGCAAGCCCCTGGACCTGGCCGAGCTGGGTGACGTGCTCGGCGAGACGCGGCAGGGCGTGCTGCGCATCCAGCAGATCGTCATGGACCTGCGGCGCTTCTCGCGCGAGGAGCCTGGGCGCGAGGAGGAGGTGGGGGGAGTGGAGGACGCCCTGGAGGAGGCGAATCGGTTGGCCTCGGTGCGCCTGCACGGCCTGGGGACGGTGTCGCTGGAGCTGGCCCCGGGGTTGCCGCCGGTGCGGCTGGGGCAGCGGCACCTGGTGCAGGTGGTGTTGAACCTGCTGCTGAACGCGGCGGACGCGCTGGAGGAGGCGCTGCCCCCGCGCCGGGCCCAGGTGGTGGTGCGGGCGCGGCGGGTGGACGGTGGGGTGCGGCTGGAGGTGGAGGACAACGGCCCGGGGCTCTCCCCGGAGGTGTTGTCGAGGCTCTTCGACCCTTTCTTCACCACCAAGCCGCCGGGGAAGGGGACGGGGCTGGGGCTGGCGCTGTGTCGGGAGTACGTCTCGCGGGCCGGCGGCTCGCTCCAGGCGGAGAACCGCGCCGAGGGCGGTGCGCGCTTCATCCTCCTGCTGCCAGGGGTGCGGCGCCCGGTGGAGGAGGCCTCCGAGGAGGCCTCGGTGGCGGCCTGAGCGCCGGGGCTAGGGGGTCTTGCGGTGGCGGGCCCGCCAGGCGCTGGGGGACTCGCCCGTCATCTTGCGGAACAGCCCGCTGAAGTGCTGGAGCGAGGCGCACCCCACCTCCACGGCCACCGCGGTGAGCTTGGCGTCGCTCTCCAGCAGGAGCGTCTGCGCGGTGCGCACCTGCACGGTGTTGAGCTCCGACTGGAAGGAGGTGCCGGCCTCGCGCAGGCGGCGCTGGAGGGTGCGCTCGGACATGCCCAGCTCCCGGGCCACGTCCCCGAGGCTGGCGTCCACCAGCCGGGTACGCAGCACGCGGTGCAGCTCGCTGAGCAGTGGGGACTGCCCCATGAGTTGCATGACGAGGTCGTTCAGCTCGTCCACCAGGGGGCGGGACTCCTGCTCGGGCCGGCCCAGCCAGGAGAGCGCCTCCAGCGGGTCGGCGAAGGCGCGGGTGGGGTAGCTGGTGCTCACGAGGGTGTAGAAGCCCCCCACCACCGCGCCCGTCATGCCCTCGGGCCGCACCAGCGCCTGGCGCTTCACCGTCTGGGAGAAGCTGCCACTGCGCGGCACCATGTACTTCACCAGGACGGAGAGGCCATTGGCGTCCGGGGCCTCCACCCGGCGCGCGTCCACCAGGGACAGGTGGGGGGCGGCGGGCGCCAGCTCCACGTCCAGCACCTGGGTGAGGCGCTGGATTTGAGACTCGCCCGGCCTTCCCCACAGGATGAACCCGCACAGCTCGGCCGAGGCGTACCAGTGGAGGAAGTTCTCCCCCGTCAGGTAGCGGCCGATGGGGTCTCGGAGGTAGTCGTCGAGTCCTTCCGCGGAACGCACGGTGCGGCAGCATAGCGCCTGTCGCGCCGGGCCACCCGGGTGGGATGACGGGGAGCCCGCGGGGTTTGCAGTGGTGGACGCGCCGGATGTGAACTGTTTCATTGCGCGCGCCTCACTCCTCCCGATGCAGCGTGGCCGCCACCAGCGACAGCGCCCGGAGCTGGTGGGGGCTGAGCTTGCGCGCGTGGCGCAGCAGTCGCCGCATCTGTGGCCCCTCGCGCTCGGGGGGCGGAGGCGCCTCGGCCCAGGCGGGCGGTTGGGTGGAGCTGAGGGCCAGCAGCTTGTCCGCGGGCAGGTGCAGGGCCACGCACAGCCGCCGCAGGGTGGGGACGCTCGGCATCAACAGCCCGCGCTCCAGCCGTCCGTACACCTCCGTGGCCACGCCGATGCGCTCGGCCACGTCCGCCTGCGTGAGTCCCGCCTGCTGTCGGGCTGCCCGGGCCGTGTCCCCCAGGGCCTTGGACAGCCGCTGCCTCACTTCACGTTTCCCCCGAGGCGGGCTCACCGCCTTGCCGCGTGGGCCGCGTCGAGGCACGGGGGTCTGCTCGGGGGGAACTGGAAAAGTAGTCTTCGACGCCATGACACCTCTGGGCTTCGTACTGACCTGAAGGGTTATATGACTTCTCGGGTTACATGTCAGCGTCAAACTTTTAGAGTAGTGCTCGGGCGCACGTTGTTCGAGGCGGCGTGTTGGGGAGCGGACCCGTGTGAGTCCCAGGGGCGTTCGGGCAGGCGTGCCGCGGCCGCGCGAGAGCGCGTGCGAGCCAGGACCGCGAAAAAACAAACGCCCCGCCAAGGGCTGCCAGGCACCTTGGGGGGCATTTGCCGATGACGCCCCGCCATGACGCGGGTACGCCGTCTAAAGGCTCTCTACCACGGGCTCGCTGCTGGCAGTCAGCGAACTTCGTGGGTCGTGCTGTTTCAGGTCATCCCACCACAAAGCGGCGTTACCTTCAAGGTCGGGTCCTTCAGCGCTCGAGGGACTTCGGCTCCGGCGCCTTGGCCCTGACCGGCAGGTAGCACTTGCCCTCGTACTCGGCTGCGTAGTCCTGGCACGGCGAACGTCTGGCCAACTCAACCCAGCACCCACCGCGTATCTCCACCTCATCGAGCTCCGGCTTGCACGGAGGCTTCTGCTGTTTCGGGTCGGGCTTGATGGGCATGGGGTAGGCGAGGGGTTGCGAGCCCAGCACGTCGCGGGTGCTGGCGTACTCCCTCGTGGGCTCGGCGGACGCCTCGACCTTCGCCGACGCCGGCTCCTCGCCCTGCCGACGCGTGGTGGCCAGGGGCCAGAGGAGGACGGTGAGCGCCGTGGCCGCGAGCAGCCCGAGACCCAGGCGCAGCCGACGGGGACGCTGGGCCACATGCCCCTTGGCCTCCCTGGCCGCGGTTCCGGTCAGATGACCCTGGACGTCCTGCCGGTCCTCGACACGCGCCAGGGCTTCCGCCAGCCGGTGGAGCATGAGCGTCAACTCCGGGAGGGACGAGGCTCCTGCCCGAGGCGCGTGCTCCACCGCCACCACGAGGAACGGGGGCGACACCCCGCCCGAGACGCGCACGGTCCATTCCTCACCCGGTCGCCAGGCGTCGCCTCGTCCCGGCGTCAGCACCAGGGCGGAGGCGCCCGTCTCGACATGGTGCGCCTCGTAGATGCGCCCCAGGTCCGAGCCGACGCCCTTGTAGCGCCTGCCCACGTGGTACGGCCCCAGCCTGCCCCCACTCCAGAAGGGTGTCTCCGCCATGCATGGCCTCCTGTGCGTGTCTCTAGGCCATCCAGCGAAAGTCCGGGCGGGTTTTGGGAGGGAGGAGCAAGCCGCGATCGGTGGGAGGCCCGAGAAATCGGCCCCGGCGCGATTGTCAATCCCCCAGGTCGGGCGCGGCGGAAAAGTCCCAACCATTTCAGGGGTTTACCTCGCACGAAGGTCTGACATATGGTGGCCGCCTCCCGGGGGTCCCCGGGTGCCGGTGTTCCCGCGTTCCCAGGCGCGGGGCTCCAGGCGTACCCCCGGGATTTTGGTTGGAGGGCTGTTCAGGCCGTGAGCGACGAGCGTCCGGACGCGCTGCTCAAGAGCGCACTCGAAAAGATCGTCTACTTCGAGGCCCGTGCCGAGCAACTCCACCACGAGCTGCTCTCCACCCGCGAGGAGCTGGAGCACCTCCGGCGCGAGCTGACGCAGTCCGAGGAGCGCGAGCTGGTGCTGCGCCGCGAGGTGGCGGAGCTGGAGGTGCGCGTGGGCCGGCTGGGCGCCGATCGCGACGAGCTCACCCGCCTCAACCAGGCCCTGCGCACCGAGCGCAGCCAGCTGCTCGGCAAGCTGCTGGAGGCCAGCCGCATCCGCGCCTCGGATCGCCGTGACGAGGAGGACGATGACGACCTGGGCATCGACCTGGCCTCGTTCATCTCGCAGCTGCGCAGCGAGGCGCTCGAGCGTCCGGCGGGGGCCACGGCCATCACCGCTTCGGCCGCCGCCGCCTACCCGTGGCCCGCGCAGGCCGAGGCGGAGCCGGCGCCCGCGCTGGCGGTGGTGACGGCCTCGGCCTCCGCGACCGCGGCGAGCGTGTCTCCCGTGGTGCAGCACGCGCAGCGCCTCTTCTTGGAGGGGCGGCTGGCGGTGAGCCCCGGACAGATGGCGGAGCTCGCCGGGGGCCATGACGAGACACTCTTCGGCTTCTCCGTGCGCGAGTTGTCCGCGCCGGACGCCACCTCGCGCGTGCGCGCCGCCGAGCGCCTCAAGGCCCTGGGGCAGCCGGCCGCCGCGCCCGCGCTCGCCACCGCGCTGCACGCGGAGAAGGACCCCGCCGTCCAGGTGGCCCTGCTGGCCGCCTTCGCCGAGGTGGGCAAGGAGGAGGGGGCCTCGGTGGTGTCGCCCCTGCTGTCCTCCTCCGTCCCCGAGGTGCGCATCGCCTCGCTCAAGGCGCTGCTGACGCTCGCGCCCCAGGAGGCCGCGCCCCATCTCGCCCAGGCCGTGAAGGACCCGGACCGCTCCGTGCGCCGACGCGCCTCGCTGCTGGCGCTCGGCCTGGAAGGGGAGGGCGCGCGGCGGTTGGGCGAGGAGGCCAGCCACGACCCGGACCCCGAGGTGCGCAGCCTCGCCGCCCTGGCGCTCGGGGCCGGCAGCGGGGAGTCCGCCCGCGCCATGCTGCTGGAGGCCCTCAAGGACCCGGAGGTGCGGGTACGCCGCTCGGCCGCGCAGAGCCTCTCGCGCATCCTCGGCCAGGACGTCTCCTCGGTGGTGGACATGGACGAGGGCCGGCGCCGCCGGGAGATCCGCCGGCTCGCCACGCTCCCCGTGCATCCGGTGCGCGCCTCGCTCTCCCCGAAGGCCCCGCCGCCTCCGCGCGTCGTCGAGCCCGCCCCGGTGGCCCCGCCCGCTGTCGTCCCCGCGCCCGTCCAGGCCGTGCAGGCCGCACGCACCGGCTCTCCCGCCGCTCCCGCACGGGCGTCGCGCCCAACCGCCCCGGCTTCGCCCGTGGAGGCCCTGTGCGGTCCTTTGATGTCGGAGATTCGCGCGGCCATCCGAGGCCGCTCACTCGGTGAGCTGGCGTCGGGACTCTCCGCGTCCACCCAGATGGCCGAGGAAGCGCTCGCCCTGCTGGTGGCCAGGGGAGCGATCATACGCAGGGGTCACAAATACTTCGCCGCTTGAGGCAAGGTAGGGCCCCCAGGGTTCGACGAAGGGTTCTTCATGGATGCGCCGACGTACAGCTCCAAGCAGGTGGCCGAGATGCTCGGCCTGCCACCGAAGTCCAGCGCTCCGGTGCTGAAGCAGGACAGCTACAGCGCCGAGGAGGTGTGGGCGCTGCGGGCGGAGCTCGGGCGCTACCCGCCGACGCTCGGCCGGCGCAAGCAGCTCTTCCTCAACTTCAAGGGCGGCACGGGCAAGACGTCCCTGTCCACCTCCTACGCGTGGCGCCTGGCGGAGCTGGGCTACAACGTCCTCCTCGTCGACCTGGACAGCCAGGGCCACGCCACCAAGTGCCTGGGCTTCGAGGGCGAGGACTTCGACAAGACGCTCCTCAACGTCCTGGTGCGCAAGTCGCCCCTGTCGGAGGTCATCCAGAAGTCCTCCCTGCCCAACCTGCACTTCGTCCCCTCCAACCTCACCATGTCCACGGTGGACCTGGCGCTGATGCCCATGTCGGGGCGCGAGTTCAAGCTGCGCAACGCCCTCAAGGAGGTGGAGGCGAACTACGACGTCATCGTCTTCGACGCGCCGCCCTCCTTCGGCCTGCTCAACCTCAACGCGCTGATGGCGGCCAACGACCTGTTCGTCCCGGTGCTGGCCGACTTCCTCTCCTTCCACGGCCTCAAGCTGCTCTTCGAGACGGTGCAGAGCCTGGAGGAGGACCTCAACCACGTGCTGGACCACGTCTTCATCGTGGTCAACTCCTTCAACGCCACCTTCAAGCTGGCGAAGGAGGCGCTCGAGGCGCTGCAGACGCACTACCCGGAGTACCTGCTGCCCACCATCATCCGGCAGTGCACCAAGTTCGCGCAGGCCTCCAGCGAGGGCCGGCCCGTCTTCGTGGCGGACCCCAACTCCAAGGGGGCCACCGACATCGAGGCCCTCATCCAAAACGTGCTTCCGCGCTTGCGGGCGGGCTCGGCTCCCGGTAGCGATACCGGTGCGCAGCAGGCCGGCTGACGTCCACCCCTCCTCCTCCGCTTTCAGGCTCGCCCATGAAGAAGGCCTTCGAACAGAACGTGTCCCGCGCCAAGCCGCGCCTCCGCCTGGGGGCGTTCACCGGTGTCGTCGACCCCGCAGCTCCCGACGAGGCGCAGGCGCCCGAGTCCGAGCAGGCCCAGGCGCCCGAGCCCGTGCAGGCGCGGGCCTCCGAGCCCGTGCACGCCCCGGAGCAGGCGCGGGCCTCCGAGCCCGTGCCGGCTCCCGAGGCGCCGGCCGTCGCGAATGACCTGTCCGCCGAGGTGCGTGCCCGCATCGAGCGCGCCCGCGCGCCTCGCTCCACCGCCGCCGAGGCCCTGGACGCGGCGCTGAACACGCCCGCGCCCGCTCCCGCCGCCCCCGTGGCCCGGGTGGAGGCCCCCGAGCCCGAGGTGGAGGTGCAGACGCCGGCCTCGCCGCGCGAGGAGCTGGACACCCAGGCCCGCCGCGAGCGGCTCAAGGAGCGCCTCAAGGCGGTGCGCGAGAACCCGCGCCCCGAGCCCCTGCCGGCCAGCGTGGCCGAGGCGGGCCTGCGCGCCGTGGAGCGCATCTCCGCGCTGCAGACCGAGCTCACCAAGGTGAAGGCCCTCAACCTCTCGCTCACGCAGGAGCTGGAGGTGTCGCGGCGCCAGTCGGAGAAGGCCACCGAGGAGGCCCGCCTGCGCATGGACGAGGCCCGCCGGCTCGCCACCGAGATGGAGGGCCGGTTGAAGCTGCTCGGCGACCTCGAGCGCGAGCTGGCCGCGCTGGAGGGCGAGCGAGACGAGGCCCTGCTGTCCCTGCAGGAGGCGCGTCAGGCCATGCAGGCCGCCGCCCAGGAGCGCACGGCACTCGAGGCCTCCGTCGCCGAGGCGAAGCGGGCGCTCGCCGACAGCCTCTCCGAGGAGGAGCGGCTCGCTGGCGAGCTGGAGGTCTCCAAGGACGAGGCCGTCGCGCTGCGGCGCACCGTGGACGCCCTCCAGGGCGAGCGGGACGTGCTGGCCCAGCAGGTGGCCTCGCTCACCGCCGAGCGCGCCGAGCTGCTCGAGGCCCGCAAGGCGCTGGAGGCCGTGCACCGCGCCCTCAGCCAGGCCGTGGCGCGCTGACCGCCGCACCCCGTCGCCTCCCAGCCCCGTCGCCCCGGAAGCCCGCCCCGGTCCTCGTGACCCGGCGGGCTTTTCCGCGTCTGGTGGCCCGAGGAGCAGCCAGGCGGCGAGCGACACCGAGCGTCCAGCCGAGCCATCGCATCCTCTCGTGACATCCGGGCGAAGCCAGCCCGCTCCGTTGCCGCGGTCCGGGGGGCGTCGGAGCTTTACCGGCGAACCCAAGGAGCCTGGGGGCCTTCCGGCCAGCCGTGCTCCGCGAGCCGTCAAAGGAGTCATACGTGGCCCTGGACCTCTTCAAGGAAAAGGGTGTCCCGTTGGATCGCCAGGTCTTCACCTGGAAGGACCTGACGCGGCGCACCTTCAGCAAGATGGATGACGACGCCTTCACGCGCGTGCGCGTCATCTTGATGAACGGCGTCGAGTCGGAGTCGGTGCGCTTCAGCCACTCCTGTGCACGGATGAACCGCCAGCTTCGCGAGCCGCTCGCCATCATCCGCCGGGTGGAGCACTTCCAGCAGACGCTGATCAACTGGATGAATCCGCCGAACCAGAACCCCCTCGAGACCACGCTCGGCTTCGAGCAGACGGCCATCGAGGTGACGGCGAGCGTGGCCCAGCACGAGCCGGATCCCTACCTCGCCCAGGCCTACCGCTTCGGCATGCTCGAGGACTTCGACCACCTGTATCGCTACTCGGCGCTGTATGACCGCTTGACGGGCAGGGATCCCAACTACATCACCCAGAGCTACACGGACATCATCCCCGGGCGGCACACGGCCATCGAGCACCGCCACCCGCTGGATGACGTGCGCCGGTCCTATGAGGCGCGCACCGCCGAGCCGATCACCAAGCTCAACGCGCTCACCATCGTCTCGGCCGAGAACCAGGTTCACACCTACTACATGAACATCGGCCCCACGTTCACCGACCCGGTGGCGCGCCAGCTCTACGCGGAGATCGCCGCCATCGAGGAGCAGCACGTCACGCAGTACGAGTCGCTGTGCGACCCGGACGAGTCGTGGCTGGAGAAGTGGCTGCTGCACGAGGCCAACGAGGTCTACAACTACTACAGCTGCCTGCACTACGAGTCGAACCCCCGCATCAAGGAGGTGTGGCAGCGGTTCCTGGACTACGAGCTGGGGCACCTGCACTACGTGATGCAGCTCTTCCAGCAGCTCGAGGGCAGGGACCCCGCCGAGGTGCTGCCCCAGGAGCTGCCGGAGCCCGTCGCCTTCACCAGCCACCGTGAGTTCGTGCGCAAGGTGCTCAACGACGAGGTGGGCTTGAGCGCCAAGGGCACTGAGTTCGTGTCGCGCGCCGAGGAGTCCGAGCGCACGCTGCGCTACCGCCAGCAGCTCAACTCCGAGGGCTCGCCGAGCTCGATCGCCTCCGCGGGTTACCGCTGGCGCCCGGGCACCGAGCTGGCCGAGGAAGCCGAGCGCGTGGGCACCCTGGCCGAAGGGAGGATCCAGTAATGGAACGCAAGGCGAGTGAGTTGGGGATGAACAAGACGGGCATCCAGACCTCCCCGGTCAACAGCAAGAAGACCATCGAGGGCGCCGAGAAGTACTCCCCGGACACCCCGGGAGATGCCACGGGCATCTGGAGGGAGCGCCAGGAGTTCTCGCGCGACACGGAGGGCCTGGGCTCGGTGCCGCCTCCCGCCACCCTCAAGGGGATGGCCAAGACGGCGGTGGACCTGCTCAAGGGCGGCCGCTCCACCGTCTTCATCGACAAGCTGGGCCAGCGCGCCGGCTTCGAGCGCACCGGGGTACGCATCTACGAGGCGGCCCTGTCCAAGCTGGACGTGTTCGGCACTTGGGAGGGCGGGCCCTCGCGGGAGCAGCTCGAGAAGATCCGCCTGGACGAGCTGTCGCACTTCGCGCTCGTCAAGCGCACCATCGAGAAGCTGGGGGGTGATCCCACGGCGCTCACGCCCGCGGCGGACCTGCAGGCCAACATGTCCGAGGGCGTGCCCCGGATGCTGGTGGACCCGCGCGTCAACCTCCTGCAGTCGCTGGAGGGGCTGCTGACGGCCGAGCTCGTGGACAACGCGAGCTGGGAGCTGCTCATCCAACTGGCGCGCGAGCTGGGACACCAGGAGATCGCCGAGGACTTCCAGCGGGCGCTGGACGCGGAGCAGGAGCACCTGGCGCTGGTGCGCAGCTGGCTGGTCGCCGGGACGATGCTGGAGGCGAGGGTCGGCGAGGAAGCCGCGGGCGCTCCGGTCTAGCGGCCCGGGGGGAATGAGAAGTCCGGCTCCTGGAGGAAGGTGACTTCCTCCGGGAGCCCTCATGGAGGCTGGACGATGCGGGCGCGAGACACCCTGGAAAACCCGTCCCTGCGGACGGAGTCGCTCGTGGCGCTGGGCACCATCGGGGCGCTCACCGCGGGCTCGGCCGCCGTGGGGGCGCGTGCCTCGAGGGGCGGCGGCTCGCAGCTCTGGTACAAGCGGCTGCGCAAACCTCCCTTCCAGCCTCCCGGCCGGGTGTTCGGCCCGGTATGGACGGTGCTGTACGGGCTGATGGCCTTCTCCGCGTGGAAGGTGTGGAACCGGCCCGCGGGCCCCCGGCGCTCGTGGGCCCTGCTCCTGTGGGGCGCGCAGCTCGGGTTCAACGCCCTGTGGTCCCCGCTCTTCTTCGGCAAGCACCGCCAGCGGGCGGCGCTGGTGGACCTGGGTGCCCTGGGAGTCAGCCTCGCCGCGTACACCGCCGTGTCGAGCCAGGTGGATCGCCAGGCCGCGTGGATGATGGCGCCCTACCTCGCCTGGGTGGGCTTCGCCGGCGCGCTCAACGAGGAGATTGTCCGCCTCAACGATTGATGAAGCCGGCGCGGCCTCTCATGATGCCCTTCTTCTTCAGGAGGGCTCATGGAGCTCCGCATCCAGAACCTGTCCAAGCGCTACCCCAACGGGACGCAGGCGCTCCAGGACGTCTCTCTCTCCATCAAGCCCGGCCTGTTCGGACTGCTCGGCCCCAACGGCGCGGGCAAGTCCACGTTGATGCGCACGCTGGCCACCCTCCAGGAGGCCGACAGCGGCAGCGCCTTCCTCGGCGACATCGACATGCTGAAGGACAAGGACGCCGTGCGCCGGGTGCTCGGCTACCTGCCCCAGGACTTCGGCCTCTACCCGAAGGTGACGGCCGAGGAGCTCCTCACCCACCTGGCCACCCTCAAGGGCATCTCCGGCTGGCTCGAGCGCAAGCGGGTGGTGGACGCGCTGCTGCACCAGACCAACCTCCACCACGCGCGCCGCAAGCAGCTCGGGGGCTTCTCCGGCGGCATGCGCCAGCGCTTCGGCATCGCCCAGGCGCTGCTGGGCAACCCCCGGCTGCTCATCGTGGACGAGCCCACCGCCGGGTTGGATCCCGAGGAGCGCGTGCGCTTCCACAACCTGCTGAGCGAGATCGGCCAGGACGTCATCGTCCTCCTCTCCACGCACATCGTCTCGGACGTGCGCGACCTGTGCCCCGAGATGGCCGTGCTCAACGGGGGCAGGGTGATGCTCACCGGCGCGCCCGAGGACATCCTCGTCCGCCTGGAGGGCCGCATCTGGAAGAAGTTCGTGGACAAGGCGGAGCTGTCGAAGCTCCAGGCCGAGCTGCCCGTCATCTCCCACCGGCTGCTGATGGGCCGCACGCTCGTCCACGTCTACAGCGAGAGCGCCCCGGACGCCTCCTTCTCCCCCGCCGTGGCGGACCTGGAGGACGCCTACTTCGCCACCATCAAGGGCCACCTCGTGCGGGAAGCCACTCCCGCCCACCTGACGGCCGCGAGCTGAGGAGCCCTCCACCATGCTCACGATTGCCCTCTTCGAGCTGCGTCGGCGGCTCAAGATGCTGTCCACGTGGATCTACTTCGGCGTCTTCTTCGTGCTCGCCTGCCTCGCGATGAACGCGGCGGGAGGTGCCTTCAAGACCGTCATGTTCGGCGCCGGGGGCGGCGGCAAGGTGCTCGCCAACTCGCCCTACACGCTGAACAACCTCTTCACCCTGCTGGGCTTCGCCGGAGTCATCGTCACCGGCGGCGTGATGGGGCAGGCCGTCTACCAGGACTTCGCCCACGGCACGCACGCGCTCTTCTTCACCGCGCCCATCTCGCGCCTCCAGTACCTGCTCGGCCGCTTCCTGGGCGCCTTCCTCACGCTCGTCGTCATCTTCTCCAGCATCGCCCTGGGGGCGAGGTTTGGCAGCACCATGCCCTGGTTGGACCCGAGCCTCCTCGGTCCCACCGTGCCGGGCTCGTACCTGCGGCCCTACCTCGTCAGCATCCTGCCCAACCTCTTCTTCACCGGCGCCCTCTTCTTCGGGCTGGCCGCGCTCACCCGACGCATCCTCCCCGTCTACGTCATCAGCGTGGTGCTGCTCGTGGGCTACCTCATGGGCAACAGCCTGCTGCGGGAGCTGGACACGAAGTGGGTGGCCGCGCTCGTGGACCCGTTCGGGCTGAATGCCCTGCGCCTGGTGCAGGAGTACTGGACGCCGGCCGAGAAGAACTCCCTGTTGCCGCCGCTCGAGGGCTGGTTCCTCTACAACCGCCTGCTCTGGAGCGGCCTGGGCGCCGTGATGTTGGGCTATACCCTCGTCCGCTTCCAGCGCACCCAGGCCCTGGCCGGGGGCCGCGCGGAGGCTACCGCCGAGCCCGCTTCCGAGCACGTTCCGCTCGCCTCCCTCACCGTCTCGCGCGACTTCCGGGGCGCCACCTTCCTGCGGATGCTCCCGCGCCTGGCGTGGCTGGACTTCAAGGAGACGGTGAAGAACGTCTACTTCGTGGTGATGGTGCTGGCCGGCGTCATCTTCGTCTTCGGCGCCTCGCGCGTCATCGGCGCGATGTACGGCACCACCGTCCATCCCGTGACGTACCTGGTGCTGGAGATGCTGGGAGGCAGCTTCACCTTCTTCCAGATCATCATCATCACCTTCTACTCGGGCGAGCTCATCTGGCGCGAGCGCGACGCGCGCATGCACCTGCTCTCCGACGCGCTGCCCGTGCCCGGGTGGCTGCCCTTCCTCTCCAAGCTGCTGGCGCTGATGGGCGTGCAGGTGCTCCTCAACGCGGTGCTGCTCGTCTGCGGCCTGCTGGTGCAGGTCTTCCGCGGCTACTTCCACTTCGAGCTCGGCCTCTACGCCACGGAGCTCTTCGGCATCCGGCTGTTGAACCTGTGGATGCTGTGCGTGCTCGCGCTGCTCGTCCACGTGGTGGTGAACCACAAGAACGTGGGCCACTTCGTGATGGTGCTCTACCTGCTCGCCGGCACGTTCGCCTCCGACTTCGGCTTCGAGCACAACCTCTACCTGTATGGCAGTGCGCCCTCGTACACGTACTCGGACATGAATGGCTTCGGGCCCTTCGTGCCGCAGATGGTGTGGTTCCGCCTGTACTGGGCGCTCGTCGCGCTGGCGCTCGCCTTCGTCATCCACCTCTTCTGGGTGCGGGGCGCGGAGGATGGGGCGCGCTGGCGGCTGCGGCTGGTGGGCGCTCGGGCCTCGCTCCCGGTGCGGCTGGGCCTGGCCGTGTCGGTGCTGGGCGCCGTGGCGGCGGGGGCCTTCATCTTCCACAACACCAATCGCCTCAATCCCTACAAGACGCAGCATCAGGAAGAGGCCGAGGCCGCCGACTACGAGAAGAAGTACAAGGCGCTGGCGAAGGTGGCGCAGCCGAGCGTCGTCTCGGTGAAGGTGGCGGTGGAGCTCTTCCCCGAGGAGCCGCGCATGCGGGCCCGGGGCACCTTCGGGCTCGTCAACAAGATGGCCGAGCCGGTGAAGACCGTCTACGTCAACCTGCCGGCCGAGATGAAGGTGCACCAGCTCGTGGTGGCGGGCGCGGAGAAGGCGACCGAGCAGGACACGCGGCTGGGCCTCTCCACGTACACCCTGCCCGAGCCGCTCGCGCCAGGGGCCTCGGCGGAGCTGCGCTTCGAGCTGGAGTTCGCCCCGCATGGCTTCCGCAACGAGGACGCGGAGACGGAGCTGGTGGAGAACGGCACCTTCTTCCACAACACGGTGCTTCCGGTGCTCGGCTACGCGCCGAGCCGGGAGCTCCAGGATGACCCGACGCGCAAGAAGCACGGGCTGTCCTCCCGGCTTCCCCTGGCCAAGCCGGACGATCTGGAGGCCCGGCGCGTCTCGTTCATCGCCTCGGACGCGGACTGGATCTCCTTCGAGGCCACGGTGAGCACCTCGCCGGACCAGGTGGCGATGGCGCCCGGCTACCTCCAGCGGGAGTGGACCGAGAATGGCCGACGCTACTTCCACTACACGATGGACAGCCCCATCCTGAACTTCTACGCGTTCCTCTCCGCGCGCTACGCGGTGACGCGAGACGCGTGGAACGGCGTGCCCATCGAGGTCCTCCACCACCCGAGCCACACGTACAACGTCGAGCGGATGATTCAGGCGGTGAAGGACTCGCTCGACTACTACACGAAGCACTTCGGGCCCTACCAGCACCGGCAGGTGCGCATCCTGGAGTTCCCCCGCTACCAGAAGTTCGCCCAGTCCTTCCCCAACACCATCCCCTTCTCGGAAGCCATTGGCTTCATCGCCAAGGTGGACCCGAGCGACCCGAAGGACGTGGACTACCCCTACTACGTGACGGCCCACGAGGTGGCGCACCAGTGGTGGGGCCACCAGGTGGTGGGCGGCAACGTGCAGGGCTCCGCGCTCCTGTCCGAGACGCTCTCCCAGTACGCGGCGCTGATGGTGCTGAAGAAGAAGTACGGCGAGGAGCGGATGGGGCGCTTCCTGCGCTACGAGCTGGACGGCTACCTGATGGGACGCGCCTTCGAGCGCAAGCAGGAGGCACCGCTCGCGCGCGTGGAGGGCCAGGGCTACGTCCACTACAAGAAGGGCAGTCTGGTGATGTACGCGCTGCAGGACTACCTGGGCGAGGACACCGTCAATCGCGCCCTCGCCTCGTACCGGGGGAAGGTGGCCTTCCAGCAGCCGCCCTTCACGAGCTCGCCGGAGCTGCTCGCCGAGCTGCGCGCGGTGACGCCCGCGCACCTCCAGTACCTCATCCACGACTTCTTCGAGCGCATGACGCTCTACGAGAACCGCGCCCTCTCCGCGACGTACACCGAGCGCGCCGATGGGAAGTTCGAGGTGAAGGTCACCGCCACGAGCAAGAAGCTGGAGGCCACCGGCGTCGGCACGGAGTTCGAGGTGAAGCTCGCCGATTGGATGGACGTGGGCGTGCTCGACGAAGAGGGCAAGCCGCTCTTCCTGGAGAAGCGCCAGGTGACCCAGGGCCACGTGGAGTTCACCGCCGTGGTGGACAAGCGCCCGGCGAAGGCGGGGGTGGATCCGCTCAACAAGCTCATCGACCGCAAGCCAGACGACAACACGGTGGCGGTGGAGAAGCTCTGAGGGGCGGGGTGGGGGAGTCCCTTCCAGGCTGCTCGATGCCCGACCCGTGTACGGGCGCGTCACCCATCAGGTAGACCCAACCACTTGACGTACGACGTCATGTGCCCGATACTCAGGATGGAGTTGGGGGCGCGTGGCAATGACTGTCATGGAGTCGCGATCAGGGAACGTGTCAGGGGGTCTGGTTAACCTTCCGGAAAGTGGGGGCGTTGCCGGGAGGTGGGGCGTGGAGGGGGAGGAGAAGTACATCGGGTGGGTGCGGTCGATGAGCAGGATTGGGCTGCTCGACTTGTGGGAGCAGGTGAAGACGGGGCGGGACCTCGCGCCGTGGCCGCGAGGCAAGGCTTTCGAGTACCTCATCCTGCGAGCGTTCGAGCTCGAAGGGGCGGAGGTCATCTGGCCCTACCGGGGTGAGTGGGAGCAGGTGGATGGGGCGCTCTACGTCGATGGGCTCTCGTGCCTGGTCGAGTGCAAGCACTGGCGGGAGCCTGTTGGCTTCGGCCCGATCGCGAAGCTCAAGGTTCGGGTGGATCGGCGGCCACCCCCCGTCATCGGTCTCTTCTTCAGCGTGAGCGGCTTCTCCGTCCCCGCGGTGGATGAGTTCCACGCACAGCCTCTGCGCAACCTCCTGTTGTGGGAGGAGTCGGATGTGAATCTCGCCCTGAGGCTCGGCATGCGGAGCGCACTCGGGATCAAGTGGCGAAAGGCCGTGGAAGAAGCCGTGATGGATCACGAACTCAAGCAGGAGGATTTCCGATGATTCCGGTGCTGATCGTCCGAGGGGAGGCAATGGCCCAGGTGTTCCGCAAGCTGCTCGAGCCGGAGTTCGGCCGCGAGATCCGCGTGAGCGAGTCGAATTACGTGGGGAGCAGTGTCACCTCGGCGAGATCCACGCTGCTGCGTCGCAAGTACGTCGTGGCCCTGGTCACGGACGCGAAGCCGGAGGAACTCCGGCAGACGCACCGCTCCATCGTGTACCTGCTCAGCGGAGTGGCCTGCGCCGACCTGTGGAAGATCAACCTGCTGGTGCCGGAGACGGAGGTGCTGCTCTTCCAGGACCGGGGCGTGCTGCGCCAACTCCTCGGGCGCGAGCCGACGGAGGAGGAGCTGCTCCGAGGTCAGACGGAGCCCCGGCGCACCCTGGAGGAAGCGCTCGGGTTCGAGTGGTTGGCCCTCGACGCGGAGCTGTGCCGGCGGCTGGAGGCGGTGGACGTGAGCCCCCTGGCCGAGCACTCCTCCGTGCGGCAGGTGCGGCAGTTCTTCCGGGATCACCGGGACGGGCGTGCCTCGCTGCCCTTCTGAAACAACCCGCGTCTAGCGCGGGGACAGACCGACCAGGGGCCGGCGCGAGGTCATCAGGTGTTGGCGCCGGACGATGGAGCGCAGCCCCAGCCACATGGCGCCGAGCGACACGACCATCCACACCGCCGCCCAGAGGGGCGCGGGCAGGTAGGTGAGCTGCGCCATGGCGTGCGCATCCGAGACGCCCACCTGCAGGCCGTAGCCGAACAGGCCCTTGATGTCCTGCAGCGCCAGGAGGCACGACAGCGCGGCGATCCACACGACGAGCCCGCGCCGCAGCCACACCGGCCCCGTCCACGCCACCAACCCGAGCAGTGCCCCCATGCCGGCGATGAAGCCGAGCGTGAAGAGCCCATCCGAGCGCGACGAGCCGGTGGCGAGTGCATGGGCGGCACCGGGGTCGGGCGGGAGCAGCGGCACCCAGAGGACGGCCACGCCCACCATCCAGACCACCAGTCCCCACAACAGGGCGCGCCCGCTGCGCATGCGCCCGGCGGCCATCAGCAGCAACGCCCCGGCCAGCGAGGAGCCCACATAGCCGCCCGAGGCGATGAGCAGCTCCCTCCAGAGCGAGCCGGTGACGGAGTGGTAGGTGAGCCCGCCCGTGGCCGGGCTGATGGTGACGCTGCTCACCTGGGAGCCCACCGCCCAGGCCGCCAGGGCGTGCCCGCTCTCGTGCATGAGCGTCACCAGCAGCCGGAAGGGGTACAGCCACACCGTCTGCCACAGGAAGAGGCTCGCCGCGGCGGCGAGCACCAGGCACGCCAACAGGGCGCGGGTGGACATCGGCGGGGGCTCGGGGACGGGTCGCATGCCGCTTGGACGCTAGCACGGGCGCTTTCGTTCCGTGGCCCCCTGGAGCCTGGTGGCTCGGCACCCTGGTAGAGTGGCGGCCTCATGGCGCCCAAGACGAGCCCGGCGGAAGCCTACGCCGCCCAACACCGCGGCAATTCGGACCACTACGCCACCTACTTCGCCGGCATGGATGCCTCCATGCAGCAGAAGGTGGCCCTCACCACCGCTCACTTCCCCTCGCGCGGCCGGGTGGCGGACATGGGCAGCGGCTCGGGTCGCGGCACCCATGACCTGGCGTGCCTCTACAGCGGCCTGGAGTTGGTGGGCGTGGACATCAACCCGGTGTCCGTGGAGATGGCCGCCGCGTCCTACCAGCGCCCCAACCTCCGCTACGTGGTGGGCGACATCGCCGATCCCGTCTTCCCGCCCGAGTCGCTGGATGGGGTGCTCGACTCGTCGGTGCTCCACCACGTCACCAGCTTCAATGGCTTCTCCCTCGCGCGGCTGGAGGAGTGTCTGGACAACCAGGTGCGCGCGCTGCGCACCGGCGGCGTCATCATCATCCGCGACTTCGTCATCCCCGATGGGCCCTCCGAGGTGCTCCTCGACCTGCCCGAGACGGATGGTGCCCCCGAGGGCCCTGTCGAGGGTCTGTCCACCGCGGCGCTCTTCGAGCGCTTCGCCCGGGACTTCCGCTGCAGCGTCAACCGGGAGGGCCCGGTGCCGTACGCACGGCTCGCCTCGCCCCACCCGGGGCATGTCCGCTACCGGCTCGCCCTGCGCGCCGCCAACGAGTTCATCCTCCGCAAGGACTACCGCACCGACTGGGACGTGGAGCTGCTCGAGGAGTACACCTACTTCTCCCAGGCCCAGTTCGAGGCCGCCTTCCGGCGCCGCGAGCTGCGCATCGTCAGCTCGATGCCCATCCGCAACCCGTGGATCCTCGCCAATCGCTACGAGGGTCGCTTCCACCTGAGCGACACCGAGGGCCGGCCGCTGCCGTTCCCCCCCACCAACTACCTCATCGTCGGCGAGAAGGTGCCTCCCGGCGCGGGCGTGGAGCTGCGCGAGGAGCACAGCGTGCCGCTCGCCGCGCCCCACTTCCTGTCCCTCAGCGCCTGGCGCCACGAGGAGACGGGCCGCGTCTTCGAGCTGGTGGAGCGCCCGGGGCGCACGTTGGACCTGCTGCCCTGGTTCCGCCAGGAGGGCCAGGTGTTCGTGCTGGCCAAGAAGGGCTTCCCCCGGCCCATCGTCAACGCGTGCGCGGCTCACCCCAACCTCGGTGGCGCGACGCTCTCCGGCTACGTCACCGAGCCCCTCGCCGCCATCACCCACGCGGGGGAGCCCCCCGAGAAGGCCATCTCGCGCATCCTCCACGAGCGGGCCGGCCTCCCCGCCGAGAGCCTCCGCGCCCGGGGCGAGCCGGCGCACTACTTCACCTCGCCCGGCGGGGTGAGCGAGCGCGTGTCCGCGTACCTCGTGGAGGTGGCTCCGTCCACCGGGCTGCCGGCCCCCGACTACGGCCCATTCACCGGCGCCGGCTCGGTGCGCGAGCTGGATGCGCGCCAGGTGCTCCGGGCCTGTCACGTGGGCGGCATGGTGGACGCGCGGCTGGAGATCAACATCCACCGCCTGCTGCGCCACCTGGGCGCCTCGCCGGGGCCGTGGATCGGCGCCTCCCTGCGGCTCACCGAGCAGCCCCGTGTCCCCCGCTGGGCCGAGGACGCACTGACGCCCGTGCGCCGCGCGGTGTTCTCGTCCCATGACGAGGGGGGCACCGGCTACCTGGATCTGCGCACCGGCACCTTCTCCGAGCACGACGCGGAGGGCCGCGTGCTGGCGAGCGTGCCGCGCGAGTACCTCGTGCCCCGCGAGGCCAGCCGCAACACCACCGTGGCGCTCCCGGTGGTGCGCACGCCGGAGGGCATCCGCGTGGGCATCGAGCACCGGGAGCTGCCGGCGGTGCAGCACTTCACGGGAAGCGCGAGCCTCGCGGTGACGCCGGCCTGGCGGCTGCCCCGGACGCTCACCCACGCGAGCCAGGTGCCCGCCTTCATCGCCGAGCGTCTGCGCGCGGAGTTCTCCGTCACGGTGCGCCACACCTGGGAGCTCGGCGGCTCGTACCATACGACGCCGGGTGTCACCCCCGAGCTGGTGTGGCCCTTCGCCGTGGAGGTCGAGGCCGACGCGGCGTGCGACTCGCGCCTGCGCTGGTTGCCGCTGGAGGTGCTCATCGGCGAGCTGGACGCGGTGCAGGACGCGCACCTGCTCGTGGTGGCCTGGCGGCTGGCGCACGCGCTCGGCGTGCTGGGCTGACGCCCTCCCGTCCTACTCCCGCCCCTCTTCCAGGGGGGCGTGGTGGGAGCGGTGGTCGTGCTCCGGCTCCCCACCCCGGGGCAGCCGCACCGTGGCCACCGCTCCGCCTCCCTCGCGCGGGCGCAGCGAGATGCGCCCCCCGTGGCGGCGGATGATCTCCCGCGACACGTACAGCCCCACGCCGATGCCCGAGATGCCGGCCAGCTCGCGGCGATCTCCCCGCTCGAAGCGCTCGAAGAGCTGCTCCTCGTCCTCCACGCGCAGGCCGATGCCACGGTCGGCCACCACCACCTCGGCCTCGCCGTCCGGCAGCACCCGCGTCCTCACCTCGATGGGGCCGCCCGTCGGGCTGTACTTGAGGGCGTTGGACACCAGGTTGTGCACCACCTGCTCCAGGCGCGGCTCGTCGAACTCGCCCACCACCGGGCAGGTGTCGAGCTCCAGCGTGTGCAGCGGCGAGGCCGCCACCTGCTCCTCCGCCACCCGTCGCACCAGCTCGCCCAGGTCCAGCCGGGCCCGTTGCAGGGGGAGCTGCTCCAGGCCGAACTGCGAGGCGTCCAGGAGCTGGTTCACCAGCCGCGTCACCCGGTCCACCTGCCGGCTCACGTTGTCCAACCGCCCCGAGTGCTCGCCCGCCACCCTGCGCCGCAGGAACTGCACCTGGGCCTTGAGCACCGTGAGCGGCGTCTTCAGCTCGTGCGAGGCGATGGAGAGGAAGGCGTCCTTCTCCCGGCTGGAGCGCTCGATGGCCTCCAACTGCCGGGAGAGCTGCCAGGCCATGCGATCAAAGGTCCGCGCCAGCTGGCTCAGCTCCCGCGGTGCGTCCTCGGCCTCCACGGAGGCGCGCGCCGAGCGATCTCCCCCCGCGAGCCGGGCCGCCGCGAGCGACACCCCCCGCACCGGCGAGACGATGGTGCGCGACAGGGCGAATGCCAGCAGCACCGCCGCCACCGTGGCCAGCCCCACCGTGCCCAGCAGGCTGAAGTAGGCCCGCTCCACGTCCCGCTGCAGTTGCGTGCCCGGCTGCTCCACCACCACCCGCCAGTCGAGCTGCGGCACCTTCACCATGCCGAAGTGGCGCAGGCCGCCCACGCGCAGCAGCGTCACCGCGTCCTGCTCGACCGAGTACGTCCCCGTGCCGTTGCCGCCCATTCCCTCCAGCGCCCGTGCCAGGGGGGTGTCGGTGATGTAGTGCACCTGCCCGCTTCCCTCGTCGGCCGAGTCGAAGACCACGCCGCCCCGCGCATCGGCGACGAGGATGCGCCGCGGGGTGTCTCCAATCTGGGCGCGGGCATGCCGGCGCAGTCGCGGCAGATCCAACGCGGCCAGCACGTAGCCCGCGTACTGCTCTCCCCGGCGGATGGGCGCCAGCGACACCACCAGCGGCCCCCGCACCCCGCCGCGCCCGAGGAAGACATCGCTCACGAAGGGCTCGCGCGCCTCCCGCACCGCGCGCACGTAGGGCCGGTCCGAGAAGTCCGTGCCCGCCAGCGCACGGCCCGCCGTGTCGGTGCGCGGGGTGAAGGCGAGCGCCATCCCCTCCGGGCTGCCGACGTACGCGTTGACCACCTCCGGCGAATAGGACACGAGCGCCTCCAGCTCGCCCTCGAGGAAGTGCCGGCCCGGCAGTGCCCCGTCCTCCGACAGGCTCGCCGCGAGCGTGCGGGCCAGCCGCCCGACGCCATGGCGCGAGTGCTCCAGGCTGCTCTCGATCTCATGGGCCACCACCCGCGCGGCGTGCAGGTTCTCCGCGTCCACCTGATGCACCTCGGTGGCGTAGCGCGCGCGGCCCTCGGCCCCGCCCAGCACCAGCAGCGGGATGATGGCGCCCAGTGCCAGCGCCGAGCTGAAGGCCCGGCTGATGGACACGTCCGCCAGGGGCAGGGGCAGCAGGGGACGCAGGCGCCGCCGCACGGGAGGGACGAGCAGCACCACCTGGAGGATGAGCGCCGCCAGCAGTCCGTTCAGCGCCTGCTTCATCCCCGCCACCAGCGTGGCCGACAGGGGGATGTCCGCGAGCAGGCCGTAGGTGATGAAGAAATACAGCGGGCTCATCCCCCAGTAGAGGGTGTCCGCCACCAGGGGGGTGAGGCGTCGACGCAGCGCACCGACGAAGAGCGCCTCGAGGACCATGTTGAGCCACCCCCAGGGGTGACCCCACAGCCACAGCGTCCTCGCGCCCGAGACCGCTCCCGCCAGCCCGCCCGCTACAGGGCCGAGCAGCACCGCGGTGCTGAGCACCAGCAAGGGACCGAGCAGCAGATGGACGCCTGGCAGCACCTCGAGGGCAGCCAGGTTCAAAACGAACCCGACCAGCCCGAGGACCAGGCCCCAGCCAGCTCGCCTCATGACGCTCATCCGTGCCCCACGGTGCGCACCCCCTGCTGACACGGCAACGTTTCCCTGCCCCGAGGGCGCACGGGGAGTGGCTCTCACCGGTTGACTGACAGACAGAGCAGGCGAGGAGCAGCGAACCCGCGAGGTCCTTGGAAGCCGGAATCGAGGCGCCCCGAAGGACGGCCGGGCGTCCGCCCAACCCTATATGAACACTGGACAGCACCTGTCCAACTCGGGTCTCTATGCGGCGCGGCGTTGTGTCCGGGTGCGTTCACTCCCGGGGCGCGGCGCCAGGGGCGGTCCAGGCCGAAGTGGACCCGTAGGGGCCCCGACACGGAGAAATCATGAGCCACACGAAGTCGTCCCTCCACCGGGGGACGCGCAGTGGTGCGCGCTCGTCGACGCGTTCGGCGGGAGTCGTGCGCCTGTCCGCCGTCGCCACGATGCTGCTCACCTCGGTCGCGCTCGCGCAGCCCGCGGGCCTGCCGGAGTTCGAGCTGGAGCGTCTGGAGTTGAACCCCAACGGCAAGGGCTCGCTGCTGATGGGCACTGGCGAGCTGCTGCCGGCCGGCGGCTTCCGCCTCTCGCTCGCGGGGCAGTACGAGAATGATCCGCTCGTGATGTACCGCGACGGCACCCGGCTGGGCTCGGTGGTGTCGGACCGGGTGACGGCGCACCTGCTGGCGGCCTGGGCCCCCATGCGGTGGCTGGAGCTCGGCGTGCAGCTGCCCCTGGTGGCCTGGCAGCGCGGCGAGGAACTCTCCACGGAGGGCATTGGGGCTCCAGCCCGCACCGGTTTGTCCACCCCCACGGTGCAGGTGCGGCTGGGGCTGCTCTCGCAGCGCCAGGACGCCCCGGTGGACCTGGCGCTCGAGCTGGGCGCGGGACTGCCGGTGGGCAGCGCGGACACGCTCTCGCGGGACTCCATCGTCCGGCTGACGCCCCGGGTGATGGTGGGCCGGAGCTTCGGCTCGCTGCGCGCGGGTGTGGAGGCCGCCATGGTGGTGCGGCCCGCGGTGGCCCTCAGCGAGGACGCGGACATCCGGGACGAGCTGGGCAACGAGGTGCGCCTGGGCGCGGTGCTCGCCACCACGGGAGAGGGACTGCGCGGAGAGCTCAACGTGCGCGGCACCCTGCCGCTCACCCGCGAGTCGAACTCCCTGGAGGTGCTGGCCGGTCTGCGGCTGCCCGTGGGTGAGTCGACCGAAATCTATGCGCTCGGTGGCCCCGGCTTCGGGAACGCCCCGGGCACGCCTTCCTTCCGCCTGCTGCTCGGTGCGGCCTTTGGCGGGGGGGAGAAGCCGGGCGCCTCACGGCGTGACGATGACGGCGATGGCGTGAAGAACGCCGACGACACGTGCCCCTCCGTGGCGGGTCCGGCCGAGCGCCAGGGCTGCCCCGTGAAGGACTCGGACAAGGACGGCCTCGAGGACGCGGCGGACACGTGCCCCAGCGAGGCGGGCCCGGCGGAGCGCCAGGGTTGCCCCGTGAAGGACTCGGACGGCGATGGCCTCGAGGATGCGGCGGATAAGTGCCCCACCGAGGCGGGTCTGGCGGAGCTGCGTGGCTGCCCGGCGAAGGACTCGGATGGCGACAGTGTGGCGGATCACCTGGACAACTGTCCCACCGAGAAGGGCGTAGCCACCAACGCGGGCTGCCCGGAGAAGCAGAAGCAGCTCGTGGTCATCCAGACGGGCAAGCTGGAGATCAAGGAGCAGGTGTTCTTCGCCGTCGGCAAGTCCGTCATCCAGTCGCGCTCCTTCACGATGCTGGATCAGGTGGCCAAGGTGCTCCAGCAGCACCCCGAGGTGGACAAGATGGTCATCGAGGGCCACACGGATGACCGGGGCAACGCGGAGGCCAACCGCAAGCTGTCGCAGGCGCGGGCCGAGGCGGTGAAGGGCTATCTCGTGAGCAAGGGCGTGGAGCCGTCGCGCCTGGAGGCGAAGGGGTTCGGTCCGGACCGTCCCATCACCTCCAACAAGACGGAGAAGGGCCGCGCGGCCAACCGGCGCGTGGAGTTCATCATCGTCACCCCCGAGCGCGAGCTGAAGTAGTCGAAGGACTCAAAAGTCATGAGCAATCCATTCATGAAGAAGTGGCTCGCGGCGGCGCTGTGCGCGCTGGCCCTGGGCTCGACGGCGGCACTGGCCGAGGGCGACTCGTTCTACCTGGGCACGGGTCGCGACCTGGCGTACGAGCTGCCAGCGGGCTCCAAAACCATCAACGAATACGCCCGCGTGGCGGTGTCCATCGACGAGGGGGACATCGGCATCGAGGTGGACTCCTGCACGGCGTCGCCCTGTTTCCCCGAGGGCGCCCTGGTCATGGTGCTGCAGACGACCGGTTACATGGGCATCCCGGAGGTCAAGGACTCCCCGCCGCCCTTCTCCTTGTCCAACACCAACGTGGGCCGTTGGGAACTGGCGCGGGTGAAGAAGGTGGTGGGGACGACGCTGGAGCTGACCGCGCCGCTCATCCGCGACTATGCACGCGAGGCGACCCAGGTCATCTGGGTGCGCGAGTACACGGACGTCACCATCCGTGAGACCAGCACCCTCACCGCGCGGGCGTGGGACGGGAAGGTGGGCGGGGTGTTGGCGTTCCTGGCCACGGGGCTCGTCCGGAACGACGGAAGGATCCTCGCGACTGGGGCGGGCTTCCGCGGAGGCCGCTTCGTCAATGGCTCCAGCAGCTCGACCGGGTGCAAGGACAATGACGTGCCGGCACTCAATGGTGGGGCCCAGAAGGGCGAGGGCATCGCCAATCTGTATTATGGGGACACGCACACCGGGCGCGGCTACGTCCTCAACGGAGGCGGAGGCGGTGTCTGCTCCAGGTCCGGTGGTGGCGGTGGCGGCAACGGCGGCATGGGCGGCCTGGGCGGTTACGCCGCGGATCTTGCTCCTACCAGTACCGCTCCCCGTAACGTGGGTGGACGGGGCGGTGTGGCCCTGAATGTGGGAAACCCGCCGCTCATCGACCGCCTCCTGCTGGGCGGTGGCGGCGGCGCGGGGCACGGCTATCTGGGCAACGGACAGCCCGGGGGCAATGGCGGTGGCATCATCTTCATCCGGGGCAACAATCTCGATGGAGTGGGCGCCATCAGGGCGGGGGGATCGTCCGGTGGTTCCAGCGACACCGATGCGGCCAGTGGTGGTGGCGCGGGCGGCAGCATCTACCTGCGCTTCGCTGGGGCCGCGTCGTGCCTCCCGGACAACATCGATGCCAGCGGAGGTGTCGGTGGTGGCGTCGCGACTGCCTCCCGGGTGGGGCCGGGCGGAGGAGGTGGTGGTGGCCAGGTGCTGTTCCAGGCCACCTACGAAGGCACGTGCCAGCCACAAGACAGCGAGAGCATCGTCATTGGCGCCACGCCGGGTACGCAGAAGCTCAACACCGCACCGGGCGGTCCCGCGTATGGAGCGCAGGGCGGGGGCGATGGCATCGCCAAGAGGTTGCCGAACCCTTTCGTGGTGCCCTCGGTGCCCACGGTGACCTCTCCGAGCGAAGGCATTTTCATCAAGAATCCCCGGCCCGACATCCGGGGCCACACGACCGAGTCCACCGCCGATTCCAAGGTCATGGTGGCCATCTTCATCGATGGGGTCGAGGTCGGTCGTGTCACGCCCCTCGAGAATGGCGATTACTTCTTCCCGCTGCCCTCGGGGTGGCCCAACCTGGTCGATGGACTCCATCAGGTCCAGGCGGCCAATGAGGTCGACGGCATTCGGGGCCCCAAGAGCCCGGCCGTCACCTTCACCGTGGACACCACGCCCCCGGTCACGAAGATCGTCAAGAACCCGCCGCTCCTCGGTAACTCGAGGAGCGCGACGTTCGAGTTCGACTACACGGGGACGGAGGTCGGCACGGTGTCGTACCAGTGCAAGCGGGACACCGATACGGACTTCACCCCGTGCCCGAACCCGCGGACGTACACGGGCCTGGTTGATGGGAAGCACACGCTGCTGGTGCGCGCCGTGGATGACCTGGGCAACGCGGACCTCACGCCGGAGCGCTACGAG
>NZ_DASVSO010000466.1:0-7575 GCF_036388035.1 Archangium sp. | reverse complement strand
CTCCACCACCACCTCCACCGCGGCCGCCTCCTCCACCGCCACCGAGCCCTCGAGGCCCTGCGCCGCCCACTGTGCCTGCACGTGGTTGAACCTCGGCAACGCGCGCAGGTGCGTGGCCACTTCGCCGAGCGTCCGTCCGCTGAGGGTGGCCACCGCGAGAATGAGGGCCCGGGCCGCGTCCGTCCCGATGCGCCGGCCGAAGGCCTCCCCCGCCTCGCGTAGCTCCTCGAAGGTGGTGGCCTCATGGGCCCGATGCGCCATGCTGGCCCACCCGTCCATGAGGCCCCACATGGCGTCCACGCCCAGCCAGGCCAGCAGCACCACCGAGAGCGCACCGGCCACCGCCTTCGTGCTCGGCTCTGGGAGTAGCCAGAGCGCCAGGTACAGGCCCGCGGCCCACACCAGCGATGAGAGCAGCACCTGCGGGCTCAGCTCTCGCCCCAGGGCCGCCCGCGTCTCGTCCAGCACCCCACCGAAGGCCAGGGCCAGAGCCAGGGTGCGCCTGTCGTCCGTGCGCAGGTACGGCCCGTCCGCGAAGAGGCCCAGGCAGTCACCACCGCCCCGTGGCTGGCACCACCGCAGGTACTTCTCTTTCAGCGCCGCCTCCGCCTCGGGAACGAGCGGCCCCCTGTCGTTGAGCGGCACCAGGGAGAGCACCCTGTCGCGGTACACCTCAGCGAGCAGTTCCTCCTCAGGCATGGCCTGGAGCAGCTCCTGGGCGACCTCCTGGGGCGTCCCCATCACGTGGAAGCGGTGGCCGAGCTGCGCCACCGCGCGCTGGTACTCCTCCTGGGTGAGCGCCACCACCCGGGTCCTCTCCCGCGCCTCGAGCAGGTCCGCGTAGACGATCACTACGGGCTGCATGTCCCTCGGCGCCGAACGTGCCTCGCTCTCCGCTGCCGGCCGCCGCGAATGGCCTTCCCCTGCCCCCTGGCCCACCGTCGGCACCTGCGTCACACATGCCGCGTGGAGGAAGAGGACAATGAGTGAGAGGGCGCCTGCCGGCGCCCACCGTGGCGGGCCCCGTGAACGCCCCTGAGCCTCGAGCTGCGTACCGCCGCCTTGCCCCGCCCCAGGACTCCGGTACGCCTTCGCCATGACGCTGGCCTTTCCCGCTGCTGCAACGACCCTCGCTTGGCCAAGAGCTACGTGCGGCGGAGACGTGCGCTCAGTGGACCGGGGCTGGCTGCTCGACGGCCTGGCCCTCGGCCCGGAAGGTGAAGCGCCCGTCCTCGAAGTCCACGCGGACGTGCTGGCCCTCGCGCAGCTCGCCCCGGAGCAGCAGCCGGCTGAGCTCCGTCTCCAGCTCGCGCTGGATGACCCGGCGCAGCGGGCGGGCCCCGAACTTCGGATCGAACCCACGCTGCGCCAGTGCGCCCTTGGCCGCCTCGCTGACCTCCAGCGTGACGTTCTGCCCGTGCAGCTTGCGCCGGGTGGAGCCGAGCATCGAGTCCACGATGAGGTTGAGCTGCTCGCGGTCCAGGGGGTGGAAGACGATGATCTCGTCGATGCGGTTGAGGAACTCCGGCCGGAAGTGGCCGCGCAGCGCCTCCATCACCCTGGAGACCATGCGCTCGCTCTCTACCTGCGATGGCGCCTCGGAGCGGAAGCCCAGGGAGCCCTTCTGGAAGCCGAGCTGCTCGGCGCCCAGGTTGGACGTCATGATGATGACGGTGTTCTTGAAGTCCACCGTGCGCCCGCGCGCGTCCGTCAGCCGCCCGTCATCCAATATCTGCAGCAGCAGGTTGAAGACGTCCGGGTGCGCCTTCTCTATCTCGTCGAAGAGGAGCACCGAGTAGGGCCGGCGCCGCACGGACTCGGTGAGGCGGCCGGCCTCGTCGAAGCCCACGTAGCCCGGGGGCGCGCCGATGAGCCGGCTCACCGTGTGCCGCTCCAGGTACTCGGACATGTCGAAGCGCAGCATCGCGTTCTCGTCGTTGAAGAGGTAGTCGGCGAGCGCCCGCGCCGTCTCCGTCTTCCCCACGCCCGTGGGCCCCAGGAAGATGAACGAGCCGATGGGCCGGCCCGGATCCTTCAGCCCCGCGCGGGCCCGGCGCACCGCCTCGGAGATGGCGCGCAGGGCCTCCTCCTGCCCCACCACGCGCTGGCGCAGCGACTGCTCCATCTCCAGCAACCGCTGCCGCTCCTCCTGCTGCAGCTTCTTCGCCGGAATGCCCGTCCACTCGCTCACCACGATGGCGATGGACTCGGGGGTGACGGTGGGCTCGGTGACGCCCTTGGCGTGCTGCCACTGCGTGCGCAACCCCTCCAGCTCCGCGCGCAGCGCTTCGATCTCCACCTTGAGCCGCGAGGCCTCCTCATAGCGCTCGCCGGAGACCGCCGCCTCCTTGTCCTTCTCCTTCTGCGCCAGCCGCTCCTCCGTGTCCTTCATCCGGCCGGGCTCGGTGTGCGCCCCCAGCCGCACCATCGCCGCCGCCTCGTCGAGCAGGTCGATCGCCTTGTCCGGCAGGAAGCGGTCGCTGATGTACTTGTCCGCCAGCTCCACCGAGGCGGTGAGCGCGGTGTCCGTGATCTTCACCCGGTGGTGCGCCTCATACGCGTCGCGCAGGCCGCGCAGGATTTCGATGGCCTGCTCGGGGGTGGGCTCGGCCACCATCACCGGCTGGAAGCGGCGCGCCAGGGCCGCGTCCTTTTCAATATGCTTGCGGTGCTCCTCGAGCGTGGTGGCCCCGAGGCACTGGAGCTCGCCGCGCGACAGGGCCGGCTTGAGCAGGTTGGCGGCATCCACCGCGCCCTCGCCCGCGCCGGCGCCCACGATGGTGTGCACCTCGTCGATGAAGAGGATGATCCTCCCCTTGAGGGCGCGGATCTCATCCATCAGCCCCTTGAAGCGCTCCTCGAACTCGCCGCGGAACTTCGAGCCACTGAGGACGGCGCCCAGGTCCAGGGCGAGCACCCGCTTGTCCTTGAGCACGTCCGGCACCTCGCACGAGACGATGCGCTGGGCGAGTCCCTCGGCGATGGCCGTCTTGCCCACGCCCGGCTCGCCGATGAGCACCGGGTTGCTCTTCGTCTTGCGGCTGAGGATGCGGATGACCCGTTCAATCTCCTTCTCACGACCGATGATGGGGTCCAGCTCGCCCGCCTTCGCCAGCGTGGTGAGATCCCTCGTGAAGCGGGTGAGGTTCGGCGGGAGCTGCTCGGCGGGAGCGGTGCTCGTCCCGGCGGCGCCACTTCCGGGCAGATGCTCGCGCAGCTCGTCCGGATCGATGTCGGAGAGGAACTGGGCGGCGAAGCTCTCACCCTCGGCCATGATGGCGAGCAGCAGGTGCTCGGGGCCGATGAAGGTCTGCCCCATCTGCGCCGCCTGGAGCCGCGCGAGTTGCAACACGCGCTTCATGCCCGAGGACAGCCCTACCCCGATGGCGCGGCGCGGCTGCCGCCGTCCCATCACCTGCTCCAGACGGACCTCGTACTCGGTCACGTCCGTGCCCTCGGCCTCGAGCGCCGCGCGGATCTCCGGAACCTTCTGGCTGAGCGCCAGGAGCAGGTGCTCGATGCGGATGCGGTCATAGCCCCAGTCCAGCGTGAGCCGCCCCGCGTGCTCCAGCACCTGCTGCGCCAGCTCCGAGAGCTGCGAGAGGATGTTCTCCCGCTTCGAGCGAGCACCCATCATCTGCGCGAACAGGCCCTCCAGCGCGCCGAAGGGCCCCGTGCCGCCCTCCAGGCTCATGGCGCTCGCGCAGTGGTTGCACAGGCCCAGGGTGCTCTCCTCCCCGTCCTCCATGCCCCGCTTGAGGAAGACCACCGCGGGTCGAGCCCGGCAGTTCTCACACATCATGGTCCGACCCTCCCACGCTCCTCGTGCAAGCTAGGGACGTGCCCGGCAGGGGACCACCGGGAAGGAGAAGGGACCGAGCGGGCAGCCGAGCCACTCCTCCCCCGCTCCCGCCCGGCCGGGCGATGCGGCTCCGCCCCGCGCGAGCCACGTTGGACACCCACCTGCATGTCCACCTTCCGTGAGTTCCGTTTGCCCCAGGATTTCCGGTCTCTGATAAACTGGGGCATCTCCGATGGGGTGCCCGGACGAAACGACGCTGAGCGACTTCCTGGTGGGGCTGCTCTCGGAGCCACGCCGTGCCGAGGTGCTGGCGCACGTGGAGGACTGCGCGAGCTGTCAGCGGGCCGTCGCGGCGGGAGGGGACTCGGCCCCCGGGAGCGAAGCGCCGCAGGAGCCGGGGGCAGCCGTCGCCCCGCTGGCCCCGGGCGCCACCCTCGCGCGCTATGTGGTGATTGAGCGCATCGGCCAGGGCGCCATGGGGGTGGTGTACGCGGCGTATGACCCGGAGCTGGACCGCCGGGTGGCCCTCAAGCTGCTGCGCCCCGAGGGCCGCCACCTGGAGCACCTGCGGCGGCGGCTGCTGCGCGAGGCCCAGGCCCTGGCCCGGCTCTCCCACCCCAACGTCGTCTCCGTCCACGACGTGGGCACGTGCGGGGATGGCCTCTTCCTCGCCATGGACCTGGTGGAGGGCACCACGCTGGCGGAGTGGCTGCACACGCCGCGGCCCTGGCGCGAGGTGCTGCGCGTCTTCGTGGAGGCGGGACGGGGACTGGCGGCGGCACACGCGGCGGGGCTGGTCCACCGGGACTTCAAGCCCGCCAACGTGCTGGTGGGCCACCACGGCCAGGTGCGGGTGACGGACTTCGGGCTCGCCAGCACCTCCGGGAAACCGGACGAGCCCCTGCCCCTCGCCGAGCTGCAACGGGAGCCCCTGGACCCGCTCGCCACCCGCTCGCCCGGACTCACCCGCACGGGCGCGGTGCTGGGGACGCCAGCCTACATGGCGCCGGAGCAGCTCCAGGGCCGCGCGGACGCGCTCTCGGACCAGTTCAGCTTCTGCGTGGCGCTCCACGAGGCCCTCCACGGGGAGCGCCCCTTCCAGGGCGACAGCTCCGAGGCGCTCATCCGCGCGGCGTGGGAGGGACGGGTGCGTGCCCCCACGCGCGAGGCGAAGGTGCCCGCGTGGGTGCGGCGCGCGGTGCGGCGCGGCCTGCGAGCCCGTCCCGAGGAGCGCTTTCCCTCGATGGAGGCCCTGCTGGCGGTGCTCGACCCCCGCCCCCGCCGGGTGCTCACGGGGGTGGCCGCCTCCGCCGCCGTGGCCAGCCTCCTGGGCGTGGCCCTGGGCTATGGGGGCGCGCACCGGCGCGAGGTGCGCTGCGCCGAGGAGGCCGACAAGCTCGCCGCCGCCTGGAGCCCCGAGCGACGGGAGCGGGTACACGCCGCCTTCCTCGCCACCGGCAAGCCCTTCGCCGTGTCCTCCTGGGAGAAGGTCTCCGCCACGCTGGACGCCCACGCCTCCCAGTGGAGCACGCGGCGCACCGAGGCCTGCCTCGCCGCCGCGGGAGATCCCTCCAGCACCGCGTGGCAGACGACCACCTGCCTCGACACCCGGCTGTGGCAGCTCGCCGCCATCACCGAGGTGCTGGAGAAGGCGGACACGCAGACGGTGCAGAACGCGCCGCAGATGCTCGCCTCGCTGGAGGGACTCGCCGGGTGCGAGGACGCCTCGGCCTTCGCCACCCGGCCCCGGCCTCCGGAGGCCCTCCGCCCCCAGGTGGACGCGGCGCGGCGTCGGCTCGCCGAGGCCCGGGCCCGCCTGGACGCGGGCAACCACGCGCAGGCCATCGAGCTGACGTCGGCGCTGCTCGCGGAGATTCAGCCGCTGGACTACCGCCCGCTGGAGGCCGAGGTGCTCACCCTCCATGGCCACCTCCACGCCTTCGTCGGCAAGCCCAAGGAGGCCGAGGAGATCCTCTATCGCGCCCTCTGGGCCGCCGAGGCCAGCCACCACGACGAGACGGTGGCGCGGGTGTGGATCCTCCTCATCTCGGTGGTGGGAGACCAGATGGCCCGGGTGGAGGAGGCGGACCGGCTCGTCCAGCACGCGCGCGCCGCCGTGGAGCGGCTGGGGCGCGAGCGCTTCCCGGCCATCACCGCGGACCTGCACCTGCGGCTGGGCGGGCTGCTGCTGGTGGAGGGCAAGCTGCAGGAGGCGGACGCGGAGTTCTCCCAGGGCCTGGAGCTCTCGCGCGAGGTGTACGGCCCCGAGAGCCTGCGCACCTCCTATTTCATCTCCGGCCTGGGCCGGGTGCGCGCCCGCCAGACGCGCAGCGCGGAGGCCCTGGTGCTCTACCGCCAGGCGCAGGATCTGCGCGAGCGCCAGTGGGGCCCCGACCACCCCGCCCTCGCCCTCAACCTCAGCAACATGGCCAGCGAGCTGCTGTCGCTCGGACGGCCCGAGGAGGCACTCGCCGCCTTCCGGCGCTCCCTGGCCCTGCTGGAGGCGGCCCGCTCCCCGGAGCACCCGAGCCTCGCCGCGCCCCTCAACAACCTCGCCGCGCTCCTGCGGCGCCGGGGCCAGTTGGCGGAGGCCCGCGGCAACTTCGAGCGGGCGCTCGCCATCTTCGAGCGCAGCAAGGGACGCGACCACCCCAACACCACCGTCGCCCTCTGCGGGCTGGGCATGGTGGCCTACGACTCGCAGGACCTCGACGGGGCGCTCGCCCACGGCCAGCAGGCACTGGAGCGACTCCAGCGCGCCTTGGGACCGGAGACCCCGCGCGCCGCCACGCCCCTGGAGATCCTCGGGCGCATCCACCTCCAGGCGGGCCGGTACGACGCGTCGCGCAAGCACCTGACGCGCGCGCTGCACCTGTTGGAGAAGGAGCACGGCGCGGACAGCGCCCTGACGGCCTCCACACTCCGCGCCCTGGCCCGGCTGGAGCTGGCCACCGGTGCGCCCCGGGTGGCGCTCGAGCGCTGCCAGCGCGCCCTGAAGCTCGACGAGCAGGCGCAGGGAGCGGAGAACCCGGACGTGGCGCTGGGGCTCGCCTGCGTGGCGGAGACGCACCTGGCGCTCGACGCTCCAGCGCAAGCCGTGCCGCTGCTGGAGCGCGCGCTGCGGGTGCACCAGCGCTCGCCGTTGGACTCCGTGGACGAGGCCCGGGCCGCCTTCCTCCTGGCCCGAGCGCTGTGGACGCGGCGCGAGCCCTCGGAGCGTGCGCGGGCCCTCTCGCTGGCACGAGAGGCCCGGACGCTGCTGGAGGCGCAGAAGCCCCGGGGCCTCCCCGAGCTGAAGCAGGTGACGGCGTGGTTGGACCGATACGCGCGAGCGCGGCACGGAGAGCAGCCATGAGTGGAGCGGAGGAGTCCGGCCCCCTCGGGGCGCTGCTGCGAGCGCGGGCACCCGCGGAGCGGTGCGAGGCGCTCCTTCGGCTGGAAGGACTGGAGGCGCTCCTGGGCAAGCACCTCGAGGCGGGCCGAGCGGCGTGGCCCTCCGTCCCGCTGGAGCCGGAGGCCTTCATGCGGCACCTGGCCCGGCACCTTCCGCCGGAGGACACCCTCTCGGACGCGCTGCACCAGCTCCACGGCGCCGACCTGTACCTCGCGTGTGCCTGTGCGGCGGGAGACTCCCAGGCCCTGCTCGCCTTCGAGCGCCACGTCCTCCAGAAGGTGCCCTCCCGCCTGGGGCAGCTCGCCGGCTCCACCGTGGACGAGGTGCTCCAGGTGCTCCGCCAGCGGCTGCTGCTGGGCCGCGGCGACACCCTGCCCCG
>NZ_DASVSO010000465.1:0-4087 GCF_036388035.1 Archangium sp. | reverse complement strand
CAAGAGACGAGGGAATTCCGCGTGTGGTGCGACCACCACGTGCTGACCCAACTGCCTCACGGGAAGGAGGCCTGGCCCAACTTCAAGGTCGGAGGCTCGGGAGCCCAGCACTGGTCCGCGCGGGTGATGTTCATGGCGGATGTGGAGGATGGGCGCAACTGGTTCGTGGCCAATACCAAGCCCCTGCCGCGATTCACGGAGCGCAACACCGTCCGGGCGTTGGTGGATGGGAAAGAGACCTACTCCGCGATGGTGGAGGCACTCGACACGCTCACGGGGCCCCAGCACTTCCTCTACCTGGCTGCCTTCTTGGTGCACCCCGACTTCCCGCTCATCCCGGAGCGGAGTGGCACCCACTTCTGGGAGATCCTGGAGCGGCTCGATGGAGCCGGGGTCAAGACCGCCATCCTGCTGGCGGCACTGAACACCAACGGCATCTTGGGCCGCTTCGGCCCGAAGAAGAACATCATGGTAGGGATTGATTATGTGAACTACGTGGCGTGGCAGCAGTCCCACCAGAAGTTCATGATCATCCATGGGGAGGAGGGGGTCGTGGCATTTTGTGGTGGCATCGACCTGTCCGATAATCGCGTCACCGGCCCGGACCACGAGAATCCCGACCTCTGGCACGATGTCCATGCCAGGCTCGAGGGCCCGGCGATCCGTGATCTCCACTACACCTTCACCCAGCGTTTCAATCAGCTCTCTTCCCGGGGCCCAGTGCTCGACAGCACCCCGCCGACCATCGTGGGACATGGCAGCCAATACGTTCAGGTGACCCGGACGTACCCCGTCATGCTCTCCCTTGGCCAGGACTCCGCCAGACCCAAGCCATTCCCATTCGCTACCACCGAGAGAGAGCGCGGGACGCTCAATGCCATCCGGCGTGCCCTCCAGCGCGCCCAGCGCTACATCTACATCGAGGATCAATACCTGACACCCTACGGGGGGCCCTACCCCTATGATGCCAAGGAGGACAGTACGGGGATCCTCGGCGATCTACTCGGGGCGTTGAAGCGTATTGACTACCTGGTCATCGTCATCGCGAAGAGGGCCGATCATGCCGCGGCGGAAACCCATTTCAGACGTGCCCGAATCATCCGGACCTTGCGCAAGGCCTTTCCAGAGAAGGTGCACGTCTTCTACATGGCCACTTCCTCCCCTTCGCAGGCAGCCCGCTTGAGCGTGAGGGCCATGGATCCAGAAGCCGCGGCCAAGCAGGACATGCTCCGTGCGGCAGGAGAGGAGCTCGCGCGCCCCCAGCCCCTCTCTCCGGAGGTCGCCAGCGGGCCCGCGCAACTTCTCTCCGAGCTTCGTCGCGGTCATGGACCGGGAGCAGGCTCCGTCGCTCAGCTCGAGCAACTCCAAGCCCAGGTGGTGGCAGCACTCCAGGCCGATCAGGCCCAGGGAGCACACGCGGCGGGAGTGAGGGCCACGGCGGCGGGAGCCACCCAAGAGCGGGCCATCTATGTCCACAGCAAGGTCCTCATCGTGGATGACGTCTACGTGAAGATTGGCTCCGCCAACTGCAATCGCCGCAGCTACATGTGCGATACCGAAGCGGACCTCCACATCATTGATGGTGCGGTCGCCGATGGTGCGAGCGCCTTCGCGCGCGAGTTCCGCGTGAGACTCTGGGCCGAGCTCCTCGGTCTCGACGAGCGGAGTCGGGGAGTGCTCGAGGATCCACTCCAGGCCCACCAGTTCTGGAAGAGCCCGCCCCCTGGCGCCAAGGTCCGGTACTTCGACGAGATGAAGGGCCACTACAGCTGGAAGCAGGACACGTACACGAAGGAACTCACCGACAAGGATCTCAGCAAGGGAGGACAGCTGTTCTGGGACCTCTTCGTGGACCCAACTGGGTGACCGCTGGGGCTCGGCATGGGACAACGGGTCGCGAGGAGCGGGCGCTTCGCGGCCGGAGCTCGACGCGTGGAACGATTGGACCCCGGGCCAGGAAGGGCTATTGGAGGTCGATCATGACGGAGTCTGATCAACAGGCGGTCTCGCGGCGTGGTCCCCTCACGGCGATCACCTTCTACTTCGTTTGCCTCCTTCTCTTTCCAGCGATCCTTGTTGGCTACGTGCTCTGGATCAGCAAGACCTACGCCGGACGCACCTCGGGCGTGTCGGGGACAGCGCAAGGGCCGCTGTCGGCGCGTTGGTTCCAACACCGACTCGGCACCCGGCGCGATGAGCCAGCGCATCGGCTCCTCATGGTGCTACCCGGCGTCTCGCCGCTGGCCGTGCGTCTCGTGTTTGGCCCGATGCTGCTCGCTCATCGCCTGAGCGGCTACGTGCCGCGGGCCTTCCGGTATCCCTTTGAAGGTGACGTTTCTCTTCAGAACCAGGCTTCTGCCCGCCAGACGTTCTACGATTCCGTCGTTGATCGGTACCTGGCCGACGTCGCACAGGTCGTCATTCTGGGCGCGGGCTTCGACACCCGCGCATTCCGATTGCCCAAGGAGACACGGGTCCGCTCCTTCGAGGTGGACACCCTGAAGACGCTGACGCTCAAGCAAGAGGTATTGAAGAAAGCCGGGGTCAACCCGGCCGAGGTGACGTTCGTCGCCGCGGATTTCGAGAAGAAGGACTGGCTCAGCCGGCTCGTGGAGGCGGGGTTCGACGTCGACAAGCCGACCCTCTTCCTCTGGGAAGGCGTGACTCCCTACCTGGACCGGGCCGCCGTCGAGGACACGCTGCGCAAGATCGCCGGCACCGCCCAGGGCAGCATCCTCGCCTTCGACTACCTCACGACCGAGGTGCTCGAGTCGCGGTCGCTGTATCTGCGTACCGTGAGGGCTTCGCTTCGGGCGGGTGGGGAACCACTGAAGTTCGGCATCGACAGCACGCCGCCGTCGAGCGAGCGCCTGGCCGAGCTGCTCCGGTCTTGTGGACTCTCACCCGGCGAGCAACACACGTTCGGGCAAGAGCTGGACGAGAAGCGGGCCTGGGGCGGCTTCGCGACGGCAATCGTGCAGGAATAGACCCAGGAAGAGTGTCCGACGATTCGTAGGAGACGCGGTGTCGGAACGAGTCCTTTGACACCTTCCCGGGACACCATCCCCGGACTCAGCCGCCGGAGAAATAATCACAGACGTAATAAAAGAGCTGTGTCACACCCTTCCAGCACTGGGCGAGGACTATCAAGTTTGGCCCGTAACTCGATTGAACGGCGTACACCTGACCGCCAGCCAGGGCTGGGGTGGAGACGGGGCAGCTCGGTACGTTGAAATACTTGGCGGGGCAACTGGCGCCTCCACCCATTGTACCAGCGGGTCCCTGTGGCCCAACCGGTCCCACTGGACCCTGCAACCCCGTAGCCCCCTGCGGCCCGGTTGCCCCAACAGGGCCCGCGGGCCCGGTCGCTCCCTGCGGCCCAGCCGGTCCCGCGTCACCCTTTGGCCCCTGGAGCCCCATGGGCCCTTGGGGACCGGCCTCTCCTCGCGGCCCGGGCAGCCCGACAGGACCCACGGGCCCCGTGTCGCCCTTCGCTCCAGGGGGCCCTACCGGCCCCTGTGGCCCCTGAGCACCATTGCATACGTAATGCGTGAGCGCGGCGTTCACCTCCGGGGCGTCGAGCACGCTGTTGCGGTTGACGTCGGCGCCCAGCTCGACCTTCGCACCGCCAGTGGCACAGTGGGTTCCCGCTGCCTCGGGGGTCGTCTTCGCCAGCGTGGGCACCTCCCGCCGGTCCCGCAGGTCCCTGGGTGCCATTGCAAAGGTGGCGCGTGAGCGCACCGTTCACCTCCGCGGCCTCGAGCACATAATTGCGGCTGAGGTCCAAACCCATCTCCAACTTGGTGCCACCCGTCGCGCAGGTGGCGCCCGGAGCCACGGCGGTGGTCTTCAGCAGGATGTTGAATCCAATCCTGGCTCAAGTAGCCTTCCGCGTCCTCGAAATCGATCCGGACCAGAGCCCCACCACGCTTCTTCGCCCGCTCGCGATCCCACTCATTGGCCATGTAGTGCTTGAGCGACGCGAGCAGCCACGCGCGGAACCGGCCCCGGGTGGGATTGGCGACCGAGACCTCGTTCTTCTCCAGCAACCGGGTGAAGAAGCCCTGCGTCATGTCCTTCGCATCTT
>NZ_DASVSO010000464.1:0-15126 GCF_036388035.1 Archangium sp. | reverse complement strand
CCTTCGCGGTGGCGGCCGGCGTGCTGGGGGCGGAGGCGTTGGACTCCACGGGGGTAGAGGCCGGCGGGGTGGAGGGGCCAGGGCCCGAGGCGGCGCACAGGAGGCAGTCGTAGTCGATGGAGCCCGGCGGCACGCCGTTGCTGTAGTCGAGGCGCGAGCACGTCTTCTTCTGGCAGGTGCCGTCCGCCCCATTGTCGGTCTTGCACTTCGCGCCTGCCTCCTGGTTGTAGCAGCCCTCCATATTTGGAGGAGGAACGTCGGCCAGGGCGGAGGAGGCGAGGGAGAGCGCGGCCAGGAGGAGGAGTCGCTTGTGCATGGGTGGGTTCTACCTCTTCCAGTTCGAGCACGCCCTTCCGCCCTTTCACCGGGGGTGGCTTGAATCCGCACCGCCTGTCACTCCAGAGTCCGGGGGCTTTGACCGAACGCCCCTCCATCCTGGTCGTCGATGATGATCCGCACCTGCGCGAGGTCGTTCACTTCGCCCTCACTCAGGCGGGCTTCCACGTGGAGCAGGCCTCCAACGGGCGCGCCGGCCTGGAGCAGGTGCGGCGCTCCGTGCCCGCGCTCATCGTCCTGGACATCATGATGCCCGAGATGGACGGGCTGGAGCTGTGCCGCGAGGTGCGCCGCTCCCACGAGGTGCCCATCGTGTTCCTCTCCTCGCGGGACGACGAGGTGGACCGCATCCTCGGGCTGGAGCTGGGCGGGGACGACTACCTCACCAAGCCCTTCAGCCCGCGCGAGCTGGTGGCGCGCATCAAGGCCGTGCTGCGGCGCACCCGGGCGCGAGCCGTCCCGGCGGTGCCCGCGTCCACGCCCGCCCAGGTGCTCCAGCGCGGCCCCCTGCGGTTGGACCTGGAGCTGTGGCGCGCGTACTGGAGCGGGCACGAGGTGGTGCTCACGGTCACCGAGTTCCACCTGCTCGCCGCGCTCCTGCGCGCCCCCGGCAAGGCCTTCACCCGGGACGAGCTGATGACGCGCGTCTACGAGGACGTCGTGGTGAGCGACCGCACCATCGACAGCCACGTGCGCCACATCCGGCAGAAGTTCGCCGCCGTGGGCGGTGAAGTCATCCAGACGGTGCATGGCCTTGGCTACCGGCTCGCGCTCCCCTGAGGCCAGGCGCGCCCGCCCGCGCCTGTGGATGGTCTTCTCGGCCGTGGGGCTCGGGGCGCTCGTGCTCGCGCTGCTCGGCCTGTCGCTCGTGCGCGTCTACGACAACCAGCTCATCCGCCAGACGGAGACCGAGCTCATCACCCAGGGCGTCGTCGTGTCCGAGGTGTACCGCGCCCTGCTGCGTGAGCACGTGGGCCCCGAGCTCTATGGCACGTCCCGCCTGGTGCAGTGGCCCCCGGTGCCCCCGGGCGCGCACCTGCGGCCCATCCTCCCGTCCCTCCGGGCCTCGGACGAGGTGCTCCCTCCCGCCGAGGAGCCACCCCCGCGCTCGGCCATTCCGCCCGAGCCCCGTGCGCTGCGGGCCGGCGAGCGGCTCTCCCCGCTGCTCTTCGAGGTGTCGCGCTCCACCCTGGCCGGCATCCGCGTGGTGGACACCCAGGGGGTGGTGGTGGCCGCCAGCGGTGTCTCCGGTCTGGGCACCACCCTGGCGGCGCGCGAGGAGGTGCTGCGGGCCCTGCGGGGCGAGCCCCGTGGCGTGCTGCGCCAGCGGCTCGCGGCTCCCGATGACGCGCCGCTCGCCTCCCTGAGCCGGGACACCGGCGTGCGGGTGACGGTGGTGCTGCCCATCCTCGAGGGCGAGCGGGTCTGGGGTGCGGTGGTGCTCTCGCGCACGCCCATGACGTTCGCCAAGGCCGTCTACGCGGACCGGTGGAACCTCACGGCCACCGGGCTGGTGCTGCTGAGCGTGGTGGCGCTGATGTCGCTGGCCGCGGCCACGCTGGTGGTCCGCCCGGTGAGGGCCCTGGTGCGGCAGACGCGGGCCATCGCCGCCAGCGCGCCCGAGGGCTTCGAGCCGGTGGCGCGCCCGGTGGTGCAGGAGCTCGCCGAGCTCTCCGAGTCCCTGGCCGGCATGGCCTCGGCATTGAGGGATCGCAACCAGTACATCCGCTCGTTCGCGGCCAACGTGTCGCACGAGTTCAAGACGCCGCTGGCCTCCATCCAGGGCGCGGTGGAGCTGCTGCGGGACAGCGCCGAGCAGATGACGCCCGAGCAGCGCGAGCGCTTCCTCTCCAACATCGACGCGGACGCCCGGCGCCTCACCCGGCTGGTGCAGCGGCTGCTGGAGCTGGCCCGCGCGGACTCGCTGGTGGCCCGCCCCTCCCGCACCGAGCTGTCCCCGCTGCTGACGTCGCTCGCGGAGCGCGCTCGGGCCGAGGGGCTCACGGTGGAGGTGGGCCCGGTGCCCGCGGGGCTCTGGCTGGGCCTGCCCGCCGAGGTGCTGGAGGACATCGTCTGGCAGCTCATCACCAACGCCTCGCAGCACGGGGGCGAGGGCGTGCGCGTGCGACTGGAGGCGGACGTGGTGGGCGCGGGGAAGGGACGGGTGGTGGTGCGGGACGACGGGGCGGGCATCTCCACGTCCAACCGGGCGCGCATCTTCGATGCCTTCTTCACCACCGCACGGGAGCGGGGAGGGACGGGGCTCGGGCTGACGATCGCCCAGTCGATGCTGCGGGCCTTCGGGGCGAGCCTGGAGCTGCTGCCCGCGGAGGAGCGGGGCGCGGCCTTCGCCGTGGTGGCGGAGACCTCACCGCGCTCTCCCCACCTTTAAGGCGTCTCCCAGGAGAAGTCGTATTCGCTGTCGAGCAGCCCCAGCACGTGACCCTGGACCCGCGCTTTCTGCGCGCCCAGCTGCGTGAGGACCTCCACCATGGCGCCCTCGTGGTACGGCATGGGCAGGAAGCTGCGCCGCATGGTGAGGCGGCCGTGCCTCGGGCCGAGCCACTCCACCGAGCGCTCCCCGTAATTGGCCGTCACCTTGTAGATGGCCTGCATGCTGGCGGCGATGTGCTCGGCGCCCGTGCCGGTCTTCGTGTGCATCGCGTTGCCCACCGAGGAGGACATGAGGCCCACCGCCGCCTTCTGTCCGAGCATCCGCAGCACCTGCTCCGCGCCTCCATGCCGGGTGCTCAGCTCCTTCACCACGGCGATCATCAACCGGACGAGGTGGGTGACGGGGTAGTTGACGAAGTCCATGATCCGCTGCTGGCCGAGCTCCGCCTGGCATCGCGCCACGGCGGCTTCGCCCTCGAGCGTCCGGACCACTTCCAGCGCACGGTTGAGGAACAGCCCGCGCGCGGTATCCAGGGAGGTCGCCAGCCCCATCACCTGCTCCAGCGTCCGTACCCAATCCGTCTGAAGGGTGCTTCCTCGGCTCGTGCTCATGTCCTCTCAGCCCGCCTGTCCCGCTCTCCGCGCCTGGAGGATCTCCCGGAAACGCATGGCCCGGACTCGAAAGAGGGAGGCAGGCAGCGGACCCGTCGTGTGGTAGACGGCAGCAAGAGCACGTGCGCAACCCCATCATCAGGCAGGCGCCGTAGGAGCCCCTCCCCCCGGGCAACCGTGGGGGGTCCGACTCCGAGTGCGTTCTCGCCGCCACGCCCCGAGGAGGGCTTCCATGCAAATCGCGAAGGACAGTGTTGTCTCCATCGACTACCGGCTGCACCTGGGAGACGGGAAGCTCGTCGACGAGAGTGACCCGGGCGATCCGCTCGTCTACCTGCACGGCTACGAAGAGATCGTCCCCGGGCTGGAGAAGGCGCTCGAGGGCAAGAAGGCGGGCGAGACCCTGAAGGTGCAGGTCTCTCCCGAGGAGGGCTACGGGGAATACGACCCGGACGGCGTGGAGGAGGTTCCGCGCGAGGACTTCCCGCCGGACATGGAGCTGGAGGAGGGTGGCATCGTGAGCGCCACCGACGATGACGGGGATGAGGTGGACTTCCTCGTCAAGGAGCTGCGCCCCAAGACGGTGGTGGTGGACTTCAACCACCCGCTGGCCGGCAAGACGCTCCACTTCGAGGTGACCGTGCGCGAGGTGCGCGCGGCGACCGCCGAGGAGCTCGAGCACGGCCACGCGCATAGCCCGCACGACGATCACTGAGCCCCGCCGTGGGGGAGGGGCCTCGGTACCGGGGCCCCTTGCGGACCTTCGCCCTCAGTACCCGAAGAGCTTCTTGGACATGCTCCCGTAATCGCCGAGGACCTGCACGGTCGTCTTGTCGCCCATCCCCGCGATGGTCTGTTGGATGGTGGCATTGCCGGTCAGCGTGGCGGCGTCTTGCTTCAAGAGGGCCAGGTGCTTCGCGTAGGCCTCGGCCACGTATTTCGCGTAGGGGACGCCCCAGGGCCGGGAATCGCTGGTCGCCAGAATGGAGGAGATGTCCATGAGCCAGCAATCCACCAGGTCCTTCAAATCCTCGTCGGTGAACACGGTGTACTGTGGGCCCTGTTCCAGATCCGCGGCGATGATGCTCGCGAACTCGATCATCAGGGTCCGGTAGAACTCGTACCGGGCGAACCCGTAGCAGCTCGCGAAGATGTGGTCGGGCTGTTTCGCCTTCGCGGGAACGAGCCACCAGTTGGTCGCCGAGTCCCTCACCTTTGACTTCTGGGCGACGACGTTCTTCTCGCCATACCAGGCCTTCTCGACGTTGGCGATGACGCGCCTGCCGAACCTCGTGGAGTCCCGGGCGCTGATGCCCTTGTCCGCCATGTAATGGGCCCCCACCTCATGGCAGAGCATTCCGGTGATGTAGCCCACCGAATACCCTTTCAAGAACCACTCGGAGATCTCGATGAAGAGGTGCCCGTCTTGTTTCTCGGGGTCGTAGATGCTCGCGGGGTTGGTGGTGTTGTTGACGAGGAACTTGCAGGTCTTGTTCATGCCCACGAAGTCCTGGAAGCTCGAGCTCATCTCGATGATGCTCTGCAGTCCGTTGCTTTTCTGGTGACTGACCTTCGTCAGCGCCGTCGCATCGATGAACATGGCCTTCCCAGCGGTCGGTGAGCCCGGATATTCCAGGATTTAGTGGAAAACGGCTCTCCATCATGAGGGGGAGGCCCTGCTCGGCGCAAGCCAACGCTTCTACTCGTCGTGGGGGAGGCGGCGGGCGACCTCGCGCAGGGTGACGCGCTTGCTCTCGGGCTGCATGTCGTAGAGCACGACGTACTCCTCGACCACGACCGAGAGCGCGGTGACCAGGCACGCGCTCCTCAAGAGGGACAGGGTGTGCGGCCCCATGCCCGACAGCCTGGCCGCCACCGTATCCAGCTCGCCGCGGATGCGCTGGTAGGTGTCCAGCGGCAGGTGGGACAGCTGCTTCCAGGCCGCGGAAGCAACTTCGACGGTGTAGCCGGGGGCATTCTCGGAGCGACTCATCGTGGGCTGGGAGACAGCACGAATCGCGCCAACCCGATCTCCTGTCATTTCAGGACTTAGCCGGCGGGGGCTCCTGGCACCCGGAGGTTTTTTCAGGCGGAAGTGTGAAGAAGCTCCCGAGCTGCTCCCCGGGTCGGGCTTTTCTGTTGGATTGCGTATAGTCGCGGCCTTTCTCTCAACAAGAGGGTTGCAACATGCGTGGTGCTTGGAAGCGGAGCTTGGGACTGATGGCGGTGCTGGCGCTGGCCGCGTGTCGCGAGGAGCCCGAGGAGACCTGGGTGGAGACCAACCGGGCCGTCCTGGAGTGGAGCAACACCTCGCGCGAGCTCGTCCCCGCCATCGTCGGCGGTTTCGTTCCCCACTCGCGTCAGGTGGCGTTCACCCACGTCGCCATGCATGACGCGATCAACTCGATCCGCCATCGCCATGCGACCTATGGCGCTCCGGTTGCCGCCTCCGCCGACGCCTCGCCCGAGGCCGCCGCGATCGCCGCCGCCCATTTCATGCTCGTGAAGCTCCACCCCGAGCGTCAGGCCGAGCTCGATGAGCGCTACGCCACCTCGCTGGCGACCCTCCCGGACGGCGCCCGCAAGACCGAGGGCATCCGGGTTGGAGAGGCCGCGGCCACCCAGCTGTGGGAGCTGCGCGCCAACGACCGGGCCAACGACGCGCCCACCTATGTCGCGCCCACGCCGGAGCAGGGCGTGTGGCGGCAGGTGCCGCCCTGGTCGGATCAGGGCCTCTACCCGAACACCTTCCTGGCCCAGTGGAGCGCCGTGCGGACGTGGTCCGTCCCGAGCGCCGCGGAGTTCCGTTGCCCCCCGCCGCCCGCCCTCACGAGCGAGGTCTTCGTGCGCGACCTCGAGGAAGTGAAGCGCCTGGGTGCTCGCACGAGCGCGGTGCGCACGTCCGACCAGGCCGAGGCGGGCCTGTTCTGGGCGCCCATCACGGCGCCCCTGCTCGCGATCGACGTCGGCCAGCAGATGGCGACCCGCCGGGGCCTCGGCCTCGAGGACACGGCCCGGGTCCTCGCCCTGGGCAGCATGGCGGCGGCGGATGCGGTGATCATCAACATCCACAGCAAGCAGGCCTTCAACTTCTGGCGTCCCATCACCGCCATTCGCGAGGGCAGCCCTGGCGTGGCGGCGGACCCCACCTGGGCGCCGATGATCGACACGCCCCCGAACCAGGAGTACCCGGCCGGGCACCCGCAGCAGTCGAGCGCCGTGGTGAACACGTACGCGCAGCTCTTTGGCTCCGAGCCTTTCACCGTGCCCCTCGTCGTGCGCAATCCCCAGGGCCGGGAGCGCAGCTTCGGCAGCTTCCAGCAGATGGTCGATGACGTGGTCCTCGGCCGCGTCGTCGGGGGCATGCACTTCCGCAACTCGGGCGTGGTGGGCGCGGAGTCGGGACGCCAGATCGCCACCTGGGTGACGACTCACAGCCTCCTGCCCACGAGCAACTAGCGGCGCGGGAGCTCCCCACCCCCAGCGCTTCCTTTCGACAGAGAACGAAATGGGAGCGATCCTCGCGGAGGATCGCTCCCTGCTGGACAGATGAGGCGCGTCGTCTCGCGGCACCGCGTTCCACGCTCCACCCTGACGGGTAGGCTGCGCGCCGCACAACCTCATCGGGGGACATATGCCCATCCGTCACGAGTGGAAGTTCGGAACGCACAAGGCCCATTTCGAGCAGCCGGACATCCTGTGGGTGAGTATCCAGGGGGAGACCACCCTGCAGGATGCCATCTCCTTGACGGAGCTCTACGGAGAGGTGGGGAGCAAGAGCCCCTTCTTCGTGGTGACGGACCTCACGGAGGCCGCCTCCGTGGAGAGCGAGGCCCGGGAGCACGTCTCCAAGAGCATCAATCCCAGCTGGTTCCTCGGCTCCATCTACATTGGAGCGGGCTTCGTGCAGAAGGCCGTGGCCAAGAGCTTGGCCTTCGTGCACGCCCTGACGGGCAAGCTCACCTTCGACATGCACTTCGTCGCCACGGAGCAGGAGGCTCGCGAGTTCATCGCCCGCGAGCGCGCCCAGCGCAGCACGCGGGTCGCCTGATTCAGTGAGCTGCCGGGCCACGCCCGTCCGTAGAGGGCGGGTGGGGTCCCACCGTCCTCGAGGGAGCTTTGACAGGTTCCGCTCGGCCTCCCTATCGTTCGAGGATGCGGAACAAGCTCTGGCGCATCATCGCCGCCACGCTCCTGGCGTGCACCCTGTTGCTGGTGCTCCTGGCGATGAACTTCGCGTCCATCTTCCTGTGGTCGGTCACCCCCAGGACTCCGTTCAGCCAGGCGAGCGCGCCCGCTCCGCCCGACTACACCCAGCCCGCCGCCTGGAGCGCGCTTCCCGAGCTTCAGGACCTCGCGGACACGGTGCCGCCGTCGAGCCCGGGCATCAATCAATCCCAGGCGCCCGTGGACGTCTTCTACATCCACCCCACCACGTATGTCGGCGGCGAGTGGAATGGGCCCGTCGATGACGCCACCCTCAATGCGGCGACCGACCGGGTGGCGACGCTCATTCAAGCCAGTGCCTTCAACGCCTGTTGCGCGATCTCCGCGCCTCGCTACCGGCAGGCGAACATGACCGCCCTCACCGGGCAGGAGGAAGAGGGACTGGCCGCGGTGGACCTCGCCTATCAGGACGTCGCCGCGGCGTTCCGCTACTGGCGGGAGAACTACAATCGCGGACGGCCCTTCATCCTCGCGGCCCACAGCCAGGGGACCGTGCATGCCAGACGCCTGCTGCGCGAAGCCGTGAGCGGGACTCCGCTCCGGCACCAGCTCGTCGCCGCGTATCTCATCGGGATTCCGCTGCCGGAGGAGGCGCTCCGGCGGACACTCCCCGACATTCCCTTCTGCACGTCGCCGGAGCAGACCGGCTGCCTCATCAGCTGGAACGCACGTAGCGCTGGCTACACCGAGCGGATCCGGGTGCGCGAGCCCACGGACACGGCGTCCGCGTCGGGCCCCGCCCTCTGCGTGAATCCCCTGAGCTGGCGGCACGACACGGTACCGGTCCCACGGGAGCGGAACGAAGGGGCCGTGTTCCTCGAAGCGACTCCACCCCAGGTGCGGCCGGGTCTCACCGGTGCGCAATGCAAGGACGGAAGGCTGGAGGTCCTCCTCGGCGGGGAGCTGCCGCGCGACCTCATGAGCCGGCTCCTCGACCATGCGCTCGGCGAGGGCAACCACCATGCCGTGGAGTTCCAGCTCTTCTACATGAACATCCGCCACAACGCGGCCGAGCGCGTGGCGGCGTTTCTCCGCACGAGCGGGGTGAGCACTCCATGAGTTCCATCGACTGGCGCGCGCGGCTGGCGGAGCGCGGCTTTCCCGGAGCGAGGCAGGTGTCCTTCATGCACGGAGCGGCGGTGCTGCGCTCCTGGGGCGAGCTTCAGGCCGCCGAGGCCGCGCTGCGCGAGCTGCTGGGGCGCTTCCCGGAGGACGAGGGAGCGCTGCGGGCGCTGATGAAGCTGCTGGACGAGGCGGGCCGGGGCGAGGAGGTCGTGCCGCTGCGCCGCCGCCTCCATGCCCGGCGCTGCCGCGAGCTGGGCATCCCCGAGGCCTCGCTGGAGGCGGCCATCGACTTCCTGGAGGCCGCCGAGGTTGGTGCCTCTGGGCCCGCGCGCGCGGAGGGTGGCTACGTGGCCGCGCTCTTCGACCAGTACGCCTCGCACTTCGACGAGAAGCTGCGCGGTGTGCTGAGCTACCGCGCGCCCGAGCACGTCTGCGAGGCGGTGCGGACCGCGCTCGGGGGGAGGGGAGGGCTGGACGTGCTCGATCTGGGCTGTGGCACCGGGCTGGCCGGCGTGCTCCTGCGGCCCCTGGCGCGCCAGCTCACGGGCATCGACCTGTCCGCGGGCATGCTGGCCCAGGCGCGCCAGCGCGGCGTGTACGACGCGCTGCACACGGCGGAGATTACCGAGGCGCTCGCCGCCTCCACGGCGCTCCATGAGCTCGTGGTGGCCGTGGACGTGCTGGTCTACTTCGGCGCGCTGGAGTCCCTCTTCGAGCGCGTGGCCCGGAGGCTCGCGCCCGGAGGGCTGTTCGCCTTCACGGTGGAGAAGGGCAGCGAGCCGGGCTTTCGGCTCCAGCCCACCGGACGCTACGTGCACCACCTCGACTACCTGCACGCGTGCGCGCGGGCGGTGGGCTGGGCCCCGGTGGTGGAGCACGAGGCCGCGCTGCGCACCGAGCGGGGCCAGCCCGTCATCGGTCACGTGATGGTGTTGGGGGCGCTCACGGGCGCCAGGTGAACGCTGCTCACCGTACCGGGAAGAGCATGTCGGACATGAAAGAGGGTGCAACCAGCATGTGACCGCTGTGGTAGGGCCAGCAGGGGATCGCCAACGCACTGGGCATCGAGGGCCCGGACAGCCCGAACAACTAGGCGGGCTTCCGCGAGGTTGGCTCGCGCGGGCGTGCGGGGACGATAACATGCTTCGGGCGGACCGGGTCTGGAGAGGCCGCGCAGCCTCCTTGGGTGCACGCCAGCCCAGGCCGCCGTCCCAAGAGGTGCGCGGCAGGGGCCCTGGTGTCTTGGCTGTCTGGCGGAGGAGCGCCCAGCGCTGGCTGCGGCGGTGGAGTCGACGAAGGAGCGAACGCCGACACGGCCTCTGCTCCAGCCCGGCGCACAGCCCGCGCGGTCCCCCCCTCCAGCGGCCCTTTTCAACCCCTTTGCACCAGCCCGCCCCCTCACAAACAGGGCCCCCATTCCGCTGACGCGTCCACTGACGCGTCAATGAGGCTCCATGAGGTGTCAGACGTCTCGTCAGCCGCTGAGACGCTCCAGACCGAGCCCGGCATGAGCCTTGCTTGAGTGGTGGGCAGGGGTGCTGAGGAGTCTTCCCCGCAGCGACCAGGCACTCCATCCCCAACCACAAGCTACAGGAGAATAACTTATGAAGCGGTCACTGACCTCGGCTGTCGCACTCATCGCCTTGGGCCTGGGAGCCCAGAACGCGCAGGCACAAACGGTCAACATCGATTTCGAGTCCGGGACGCCGGGCAAGTCCGTGGAAGGTCCCGGAGCCATCCACCCGCTGCTCACGATCGATTCGCCCGGGCAAGCGGTTGTCTTTGGTGAGAAGAACGGCAGCACGCCGCTCATGTACGGAGCGCCAAGCCCCCAGAACACTCCCGGTGGTTGCCTCGGAAATCCAGGAGGCTTCGTGAGGGATGGGAAGTCGGTCTACGGACAGGGCTTCGGAGATGCCCAAAAGACGAACGACTTCACCTTCACCTTCGCGGAGAACACCGTCGCGACCATGTTCTCGGTCAACATGCTCGACTTCGGCGACTTCAACCCCGACAAAGCAGCCAACCACGAAGTGCAGATGGTCGCCTACGACGCCAAGGGTGCCGAGGTCACTCGGCATGTGCTTTCATATAAGAGCGCGGAAGTGGCAAACCCGCCTGAATACGCGGAGGCGGGTGACGCATGCCTGGCCAAGCCAGGACAGCCCGGAAACTACACGTTCCGGGTTCAAGGTCAGGGCATCAAGAAAGTCAGGCTTCATGTCGTTGCCGGGGCTGATCCGAACATCGGCTTCGACAACATCTCCTTCACCACCACCGCCGGGGAGCAGCTGTGGCTGGAGAACCAGAGCAACACCCCCATCACCAGCAAGACGGTGCTGGAGCAAGGCAAGCCGTACCGCCTCACGATGCAGGGGACCTACAGCATGTGGCAGCTCTTCACCACCCCCGGCAGCAGGTCGGGCAAGCCGGAGCCCACGCCCATGTTCCCGAGCGCGAAGGGTGCGAATGGGCTGGTGGGCCTCGACCCCGAGTTCCTCTTCGCATGGCCCAGTGGCACCGCGTTCAATGTGAGCACGGAGCCGGTTCCCCGGAGGAGTGCCCTCATCGAGGTGAGCGTGGACGGGGGGAAGACCTGGAAGCACCCCACCACCAAGGATGCCTTCAACCCCGAGCACAAGTACACCTACGAGCTGACGGGGGCGGGCAACGCGCTGCAGGTGCGCACCATCGACAAGCCCGTCGGTGACAACTATGGACGCGTGCAGATCACCGTACAGCCCGGTACCTAGCGCACCGAGGTGAGCCGCTCGGCCCAGACCGGCGCCAGGTGGGGATTGAGCCTGCCCCGATTCCGTGGACATCCGGTGAGCTGCGGCCTCCGTGAGAAGAGGCTCCGGGCTATAGAGGGCCCATGGCTCCCTCCACCCCCACGATTCGCCGCCCGGCCACCTCCGCCGCATCCGCTTCCCTGCCACGCCGCACCGTGCTCGGCTCGGCGCTCGCACTGGCCGGTGCGAGCGCACTCGGCTGCGTGGGACGCGGACAGCGGCCCGGGGCGGGTCAGACCTACGACGTCCTGATCCAGGGCGGCACCGTTTATGACGGCACGGGCGCGCAGGGGGTGGCCGCGGACGTTGGCATCGCGGGAGGGCGCATCGTTGCCATCGGAGCGCTGGCGGGAGCCGGGGCGCGCACCCTCCTCGATGCGCGCGGGCTCGCCGTTGCACCGGGCTTCATCGATCTCCACTCCCATGCGGATGGCACCCTGTTCGACGACCCGAATGCCGAGTCCGTCCTCCGCCAGGGCGTGACGACCGTGGTCGCCGGGCAGGATGGGTTCTCGCGAGCGCCCCACCTGCGCGCGCCAGCTCCCTCCGTAGCGGGAGGTGGCTCGGACCGCTCCTTCGGGAGCATGGGCGCGTTCTTCGAGGCCGTTGAGCGCATCTCACCCGCCGTCAACATCGCGAGCATGGTCGGGCTCGGAACGGTGCGAGAGTCGGTCATCGGCGAGGAGAATCGTCCCGCCACGCCCGAGGAGCTGGCCAGGATGGTCGCCCTCGTCGAGGCCGCGCTCGTCGAGGGGGCGTGCGGCGCCTCCTCCGGGCTCGAGTACACGCCCGGGGCGTTCGCCTCCCTCGAGGAGCTCATCGCCCTCTGCCGCCCTCTCGGCGCTCGGGGGCTCGTCTACGCGACGCACATGCGCAACGAGGACGAGCGGCTCCTCGAAGCCATCGACGAGGCGATTGCCGTCGCGCGAGGCGCGGGCTGCCCGCTCCACATCTCGCACCTGAAGACCTCGGGACCCAAGAACTGGAGCAAGCTGGATCAGGTCTTCGCGCGACTGGAGCGGGCGCGCACAGTGGAGGGTGTCGACCTCTCCTTCGACCGCTACCCCTACACGGCGTACCAGACCAACCTGACCAACCTCTTCCCCGCCTGGAGCCGGGATGGTGGCGCGGACGCCTTTCTCGCGCGTCTCTCGGAGCCGGTGATGGGAGAGCGCCTGCGGGAAGCAGCGATGGCGAAGGTGGAGAGCATCGGCGGCTGGGATAACGTGATGGTGTCCGCGGTGGCCCATGCTGCGGACCGGGCCGCCGAAGGGCAGCGGCTGGGCAGCTATGCCGCGGCACTCGGCGCCTCGCCCTATGAGACGGCCGTCGGTCTGCTCCAGCGCAGCCGCGCCAACGTGGGCATGGTGGGCTTCTCCATGAGCGAGGACAACCTCGTGCGCATCATCTCGCATCCGCTCTGGATGGCGGCGAGCGATGGCTCCGCCGTGGCGCTGGAGGGGGCTGCACGCCGCGGCCACCCGCATCCACGCTCGTTGGGGACCTTCTCCCGGGTGCTCGGCGTGTACGTGCGCGAGAAGAAGGTGCTGACGCTCGAGCAGGCCATCCACAAGCTGTCGGGATTCCCCGCCGCGCGCGCGCGCCTGAAGGATCGGGGACTGCTCGCACCCGGGATGGCGGCGGACGTCGTGGTGTTCGACCCGGCCAGCGTCTCGGACCCGGCCACCTATCGCCAGCCCTTCGCGTATGCCACGGGTGTCCGCGCGGTACTCGTCAATGGGGCGCTCGCGCTGCGTGACGGCGAGCGGGGGCCGCACCGTGCGGGACGTCCCCTGCGGGTCAAGGCGGTCTGACGTTTTCCTATGCTTTGACGGCGTACGAGAGCTGCTGGCGGAGGTTGACGAGCCCCGTGCGCCCAGAGGAGCGGAGCACGGGGCGTCGCCGTTTGCGTGAAAGGCGAGCTGAAAGCCTTTCAGAGCAGGCAGGTGACAGCGTTGTACGTCAGGATGACCAGACCGGCGTTGGGCTCCCCCAAGACGGCACACAGCCGGCTGGACGAGGGGGGAGCGTGGGGGAGCGGCTCAGGGCTTTCGGAAGCGCTTCTCCGCCTCGGTCTTGAGGTCCCTGTTCATGCGCTCGAAGCCGGAGCCGCCGTGCCGGGACGACCTCTGTCACCACGGGCGTGAACTCGCGGCGCCGGTCCGCCATGGCCACGAGCTTCATGCGACCGCCGACCTTCGCCTCGCCCTCCCATGTCACGACGTAGGAGTCCCACGTCCGATGTGACGCGAAGTCCGTCAACGTGCTCCAGACGACGTCCGCTGGTGCATCAATGAGGATCCAACGGGTCTCGAGAAGGCGCGCGCTCACCGTCCGCAACTGTACCCGGCGTCACTTCGGGGTCAACGCCGACTGGAGGGCCCGGTCGATGAGCTGCTCCGACGCGGTGATGAAGCGGTCCGCGTACCCATCGCCGAGGGCCGCGCTGGACTCGATGGCGCGCCCCTTCTGGTTGAACATGACGGGCGAGCGCCCTTCGATGCTGGGGGACAGGAGCACGGGCACCATGCGTCGGGCGTACTGCTCGGCGCTCATCATGGTCAGACCGATGAGCCACTCGACGACGCGGTGCTTGAGGGAGCCCTCGCCGAGATAGTTGCTGCGGATCTTTGTCTGGATGAGCCCCGGGTTGAGCCCGTAGAAGTCCAGGGTGGGGTAGCGCCGGGCGAACTCGAGCACGAGGGCCTCGTTGCCGGCGACGGTGCTCATGTGCACGCGCATGGGCTCGTAGGAGCGCTCCGCATTCAGGTCCTCGAGGTCCCCCTTCTCATTGGTGCCCGGGAAGCCCATGACATAGAGGCGAGGCCGGGTGCGCCCCGCGCGAGGAGCGGCCGCCATTCGCGGCGCCAGCTCGCGCAGGATGGCGAGGCGGCTCAGGAAGCTCACCGCCATGTCACGCTCCAGGCCCTCGGCAGTCACCTCGCGCTTGGGGGCCGCGATGATGCCGGTGGTGAGGAAGACGAAGTCGAGCTCCTCGGCCGGGAGCGTGCGTCCGACGCGGCGACCCTCGGCCATGAGGCTCAGGTCCGCCTTGAGGAAGTCGATGCCCGGCGTGCCCTCGTCACGGAAGGTCCGCCCGACGACGGTGACGGACGCGCCGCGCGCGGCCAGGTAGCGTGCGAGCTCGCGCCCGAGGCCATCCGTGCCGCCGACGACCACGGCCTTGCGGCCCGACAGTGCGAGCTCCGTCGCGGGAGCAATAGAGAGGTCCGACCTGGGCTTTCCAGAGAAGTTGGCCATGGCCCGGGACGCTAACGCACTTCCGAAGGTGTCGGCGACTTCGTCCCGCCGATGCACCGCAGATAGTGCGCCGCTCTCTAACGACAGGGACTTCACTCCGGCCCGCAGTCCATCGTGTACGTCGGGGTGCCTTTATACCCCTGGTTATTCAAGGAGAGCAGCACCTGCCGCGTCACATAGGGGGCGGTCTGATAAGGTCCCGAGCAATTCTTGATGACAGTAATGACTCCTTGTACCGCCTTCAGTTCACCTGCCGCCGCGACAGGCCGACCCGCCAAGAAGCTTGATTGGCGGAGGATTGTCGTTGGATGAGCATTGCTCGCATAGATATTCCCAGCCGTGTCCATGACGAATATCGCCGCGCCGCCGCCGCCAACGGCGGATGGGTCGGCGGCTGTTGTGTCGAACTTCTGGCCACGGGAGTTGTAGAGATATCCGT
>NZ_DASVSO010000463.1:0-11488 GCF_036388035.1 Archangium sp. | reverse complement strand
TGGACGCACTGCGGGCGGCGTTGCGCGGCGACTCGGTGCATCACGCCTACCTCTTCGCCGGGCCCGAGGGCGTGGGCAAGGAGCTCGCCGCCGTGGGGCTCGCCCAGGCGCTCACCTGCAAGGTGAAGCCCAACGAGGGCTGTGGCACCTGCGACGGGTGTACCCGCATCGCCAAGGGCTCCCACCCGGACGTCACCTGGCTCATGCCGGACGCCGAGCGCGTGGAGCGCGGGCTCGCGGGGCGCTCGGACATCTCCGGCACGCCCAGCCGGGAGATCAAGGTGGAGCAGATCCGAGGGCTGCTGGAGCGCATCACCCTGCATGGGCTCGAGTCCAAGCGCAAGGTGGCCCTCGTAGTGGACGCGCACCTGCTCAACCCCCAGGCGCAGAACGCGTTCCTCAAGACGCTCGAGGAGCCACCCTCGGACACCACGCTCATCCTCCTGGCCTCGGCGCCGGACAAGCTGCTGCCCACCATCCGCAGCCGGTGCAGCAAGGTGCACTTCGGCCCGCTCCCGCTGGAGCTCATCTCCGAGCGCCTGCGGAAGGAGCGCAAGCTGGACGCCCAGACGGCGGAGCTGGCGGCGGTGATGGCGGGCGGGAGCCTGGGGCGGGCCCTGGCGCTGGACCTCGACGCGCTCGCGGCGCGCAAGGAGGTCATCACCGGCTTCGAGGCGCTCGAGCCCGGGAGCGTGGGGGCGCTGCTGCGCTGGGCGGAGACGTTCGGCGCCACGCGCGAGCTGGCGGAGCAGGCGCTCACCATCCTCTCCATGTGGACGCGCGACGTGTCGCTGGCGAAGGCGGGCGTGGAGCGCCTGGCCAACCAGGACCTGGCGGAGCTGGCGCGCGAGGTGGCGGCGCGCACCCACGAGTCCCACCTGCACCGCCGGCACGCGCTGCTGGAGAAGACGAAGACGACCATCGTGGAGCGCAACGCGGCGGCGAGGCTGCAGCTGGAGCGGATGCTCATCGAGCTGCTGGAGGGGCGATGAGCGCGGACATCGACGACGTGCTGGACGAGGCGAAGACGGGCAAGGTGCTGCCGCTCTACCTGCTGTGGGGCGAGGAGTACCTGGTGCGCCGGGGCGCGGACGAGCTGGTGAAGGTGCTGCTGCCGGACGCCTCGGCGGGGCTGAACTTCGCGGTGCTGGACGCGGGCTCGCCGCGCGAGGTGGCGCAGGAGCTGGCCACGCTGCCGCTCTTCCCCGGGCGCAAGGTGGTGCTGGTACGCGACCCGGAGTTCCTCGCGCCGAAGAAGGGCCGTGGGGACGCGCTGGGCAAGGCGCGCGAGGCGTGGAAGGCGGGCAAGCGCAAGGAGGGCGCGCGGCGGCTGCTGGCGCTGGCGGCGCGGGCGGGGTGGGGCGCGGACCAGCTCGATCCGAGCGCGCGGGGGGCTCCGTCCGTGGATCAGTGGAAGGAGGAGCTGAACGTCGACCTCGCCGAGGCGGACCTGACCTTCCTCAAGGAGGTGGCCACGTTCTGCCGCGAGGAGCGCATCACCGCGCCCGAGGGCGACGCGAGCGCGCTGCTGGAGCTCTTCCAGAAGGGCGTCCCGCAGGGGCACGCGCTGGTGCTGGCGGCCTCGGAGGTGGACGCGAAGAGCCCGCTGGTGAAGCTCGCCGCGGACAAGGGGCGGGTGGTCGAGCGCAAGGTGGCGGCGCGCCACAAGGACCTGGAGATCGAGCCGCTCGCCGAGGAGTTCCTCCGGCCCTTCAAGAAGAAGCTGGGCAAGGGCGCGGCCGAGCAGCTCAAGGAGCGCATCGGCGGCAACGTGCGGCTCTTGCAGTCGGAGCTGGAGAAGCTGGCGACGTACGCGGAGGGCTCCACCATCGAGTCCTCGGACGTGGCGCTGCTGGTGTCGCACACGCGCGAGGAGGAGTTCTTCGAGCTGTCCGAGGCCCTGCAGGGCCGCAACCTGAAGGCGGCCCTGGACTACACGATGGACGCGATGGGGCAGGGCGTGCACGGGCTGCAGCTGCTGGGCGCGGTGGCCTCCATCGTGCGGGGCATGCTGGAGAACCACGAGCGGCTGGAGAAGTACGCCGGGGGCTCGGTGCCGCGCTCGTTCCAGGACTTCAAGTCGCGCGTGTTCCCCCGGGTGGAGGAGGAGGCCAAGGCGGCCAAGGGCAAGGCCCCTCACCCCTACGCGGCCTTCCTCGGGATGCAGGGCGCGGGGCGCTACAAGCGCCGGGAGCTGCTCGACGCGCTGGTGGCGTGCGCCGACGCGGACCTGTCGCTCAAGTCCTCGGCGAGCAGCAAGCTCGTCATCGAGCGGCTCCTGTGGACCGTCTGCGGGAGCGCCTGACGGCCCCCGTACAAACCCTGTACGTGAGACGCAGCCGCTCGACCCAAGGTGAACAGGCGTCGGCGGTCCGGCCCTGGCTGTTGGGCGAGCGAGTAGGGGAGTGCGTCAGAATGAGCGCGGCAGCTCGACGAGCTGGAACCAGTGCTTGTCGAGCACCTTCACGACATCGATGAGGCCCTCGAAGGTCACCGGCTTGGTGATGAAGCAGTTGGCTCCGAGGTCGTAGCTGCGCAGGATGTCCTCCTCGGTCTTGGAGGTGGTCAGCACGACGACGGGGATGAGCCGGAGCGACGGGTCGCCCTTGATCTCCCGCAGGGCCTCACGGCCGTCCTTGCGGGGCATGTTCAGGTCCAGGAGGATCAACCCGGGGCGCGGCGAGTCCTTCGGGTCGGCGAAGCGGCCTCGACGGTAGAGGTAGTCGAGCAGCTCCTCACCATCCTCGACGAACCGGAGGTCATTGGCGAGCCGGCTCTCCTCCATCGCGGTACGGGCGAAGTCCCGGTCATCCGCGTCGTCATCAGCCATCAGGATCGTAACGGGCTTTCTCTGCTCCATGGGCCTCACCTGTTCGTGGATTGCTTGAGCGGCAGCGTGATGATGAACGTCGCTCCCTCGCCAGGCACGCTGCGCGCCCGGATGCTCCCGTTGTGCCGCTCGACGATCTTGCGGCAGATCGCCAGACCGATTCCCGTGCCTTCGTACTTGCTGCTGCGCCCATGTAGACGCTGGAACACGTTGAAGATCCGGTCGAGATACTTCTCATCGAAGCCGATGCCATTGTCCTGGACCACCAGCTCGCACCGCTGGGCGTCCGCCTCCACCGTGGCACGCACGGAGACGGAGGGGGCCACGTCTTCCCGGCGGAACTTGAGGGCGTTGCTCACCAGGTTCTGGATGAGCTGGCGCAGCTGCACCGGGTCGGCCTCGAGCACGGGCAGCTCGCCGAGGGTGACGCTCGCCCCCGCCTTCTCGATGGCCACCTCGAGGTCTCCCACCACCTCGCGTGTGAGCGCGCCCAGGTCCACGCGGGTGAAGGGCTGGGCCTTCGACGACACCCGGGCGAAGGTGAGCAGGTCCTCGATCAACCGGCGCATGCGGACCGAGGCGCTGTTCATCCGCTCGAGGTAGTCGAGCCCCTGGGGACCCAACGCGGCGGCGGACGTCGCCTTCAGGCGCTCCCCGAAGGTCTGGATCTTGCGCAGCGGCTCCTGCAGGTCGTGCGAGGCGATGTACGCGAAGCTCTCCAGCTCCCGGTTGGAGTGCTCCAGCCGGGTCTGGGCGCGCTTGAGCTCCGAGATGTCCGTGAGGATCATCGTGAAGCCGACGATCCGTTGCTCCGCCTTGATCGCTCCCACCCTCACGGAGAACCACTCCGGGCCGGGCTGGACCACCGAGCGGATCTCATAGCCCGCGGGCTCGCCGGTCTCGAGGACGCCCTGGATGATGGGGCGGACCCGCTCGTGCTCGTGCGGTGCGATGAAGGAATAGACGTTCAAGCCCATCACGTCACCCAGCACGAAGCCGGGGATGGTGAAGTTCATGAACCGGATCCTCCCGTCGGGTTCGCACGCCATCATCATGCTCGGCGCCTGCTCGACCAGCGCCTGGACGCCGAAGGCCTCGCTCACCTTCGTGTGGCCCGTCGTGAGCTGGGACGCCAGGTTGTTGAGCGCCGCGGCCACCGGTGCGAGGGGTCCCTCGACGACGCGACACTGCGCGTGCGGATCGTTCGCCGCCATCCGGGAGATCAACGTGAGCAATTCCTCGACCGTCGTTTCCTTGGCGGGAGGGGCTTCGGGGATGTCGCTACTCGGAGGAACGCCCATCGCTGGCCTCGCGTTTCTATCGGCGAATCGTTCCCCCCCGCATGACGTTCTCGGAGTCACCCGGAATCCCGCAAGAGAGAAGGATCCATGGATGTAACTAGCACAGGGGCATGAGCTGTGAAGTTTCCACCGTTGAGCATGCTCGCATGGACCCCGAGTGGGCTGGGTTGCCCAGTGTCGGAATCCCGACCGCGCCGCGCTGAAACCTGATTCCATCGAACAAAGGTTCGACAGCGGACCCAAGGAGCAATGGGCCGGTCCTCGGTGTTCATGTAGACCCACCCGAAGAACGAAACGCCTCGAGCGGAGTGGACCCGGTTCCAGCCCCATGAGCATGAAGCAGGACATCCTGTCGCGGAACAACGTGAAGATCCTGGGGAAGGGGACCCAGCCGATCTTGTTCGCGCATGGTTTTGGCTGTGATCAGAACATGTGGCGCTTCGTGACCCACGCCTTCGAGGGTGACTATCGGGTCATCCTGTTCGACTACGTCGGATCGGGCAGGTCGGATCTCCGCGCGTACAATCCCGAGCGGTACTCCAGCCTGAACGGCTACGCGGAGGACATCCTCGACATCTGCCGGGTGTTGGAGTTGAAGGACGTCATCTTCGTCGGCCACTCGGTGAGCGGCATGATCGGACTGCTGGCCGCCCTCCACGAGCCCGAGCTCTTCCAGCGCCTCGTCTTCGTGAGCCCTTCGCCCCGTTACATCAACGAGGCTCCCGACTACGTGGGCGGATTCGAGCGAAGGGACATCGAGGAGCTGCTGGAGACGATGGACAAGAACTACATCGGGTGGGCGAACTTCCTGGCCCCCATGGTCATGAAGAACCCGGAGCGGCCGGAGCTGGCCGAGGAGCTCACCACGAGCTTCTGCTCCACGGACCCGATCATCGCCCGGCGGTTCGCGGAGGTGACCTTCTTCTCGGACAACCGGAGGGATCTGCCCAAGCTGACGGTGCCCTCGCTCATCCTCCAGTGCTCGGAGGATTTGATTGCGCCGAGGCAGGTGGGCGAGTACCTCCACCGCCACCTCCCCCACAGCACGCTGCGGATCGCGAAGGCCACGGGTCACTGCCCCCACATGAGTGCTCCCGAGGAGACCATCGGGATCATCAAGGACTACCTGTGTCAGCCATTACCCGTTTGACGTCGCGTCACGAGGAAGAGGCGGCCACGCGCTACGCGGCCGAGCTGTGGAACTCCGCGCCGTGCGGCCTGTTGTCGTTCACCGACGACGGCTGCATCGACGTCGTCAACGACACGCTGCTGGGAATGCTGGGCTACACCCAGGGCGAGCTGTCGGGCCGCCATGTGGAGACGCTCCTGACGCTGGCGAGCCGCATCTTCTACCAGACCCATTTCTACCCGCTGCTCCGGATGCAGGGCCAGGCGAAGGAGATCCACCTCGCGCTGCGCTCCAGGAGTGGCGAAGACATCCCCGTGCTCGTCAACGCCATCCGCGCGGAGCGCGGGGGCACGTTCGTCAATCACTGCGCGCTCATGCCGGTCCGTGCACGCAGCAAGTACGAGGACGAGCTGCTGAAGGCGAAGCGGGCGGCGGAAGATGCGCTGCGGAGCAACGAGGAGCTGATCCGGGCCAGGAACGAGCTGGAGCAGCGGGCCCAGGAGCTGGATCGCAAGCTCAGCAGCCTGGAGCAGAAGAACCAGGAGCTCACCCGCATCAGCGGCATCCTGGCTCATGACTTGCGCGAGCCGCTCCGGAAGCTCTCCGTCTTCTCGTGTCTCTTCACCCAGGAAGACCGGTCGACGATGTCGTTGACGGGCCAGCGCTCGCTGGAGCGCATCAAGACCGTGAGCGCGCGGATGGATCAGCTCGTCACGGCGCTCCAGCAGTTCGTGGCGCTGGACGTGGCCGACGAGCCGATCGAAGAGGTGAACCTGAACGAGGTGGTGGACAACGCCCGGCAGCTCGTGTCCGAGAGGGCCGGGCTCGGAGAGGCGAAGCTGCGGGTCGAGCCGCTCCCTTTGATCCAGGGCCGGCGCCGGCAGTTGACGCTGCTGTTCTTCCACCTGCTCGACAACGCGGTGAAGTTCCGCAGACTCGATGTGGGCCTGCGGATCGACATCGAGTACCGCGAGGTCCAGTACAACAGCTTCCGGACGATGAAGGACAAGTACCGCTACACGGACTTCGCGAGGATCGTCTTCTCGGACAACGGGAGCGGCTTCGACAGCCGCTTCAGCGATTACGTGTTCGAGGCGCTGAGGAAGTTGGATCCGAACACCCCGGGGCCTGGAGTCGGTCTGGCCATCAGCCGCAAGGTGGCGGAGAACCACAACGGCTCCATCTCGGTCGAGTCGGAGCCGGGGCAAGGCACCCGCTTCACGCTGCTCCTGCCGTTGCACCAGTGATGGAGCGACGGACGGGGGAGGAAGAAAAAAGTGCTGCCCGAGTGGAGAAGCCGTTTTTGGTTGGGCGCCCAATCCAGGGCGTGGGCGGAGTTGAACCGCGATCGCTTATGAGGCGATGACCAGGTGCGTGTTCGGCCTCTCCTGCCGGGCAGCTGAATCAGGGACGCACGGGCCCGAAAAATCCTGACACCCGCGGCGCACTATCTGAATTCGTTCACGATGTAGACCCCGGCGCTGGAGAACTCGAGGATCGCGGTCCCAGGCTTGGACTCGGGCCGCTTCCTGAGCTGTCCCTTCGCGAGTCGGGCCACCGCGCAGATGGGCACCTCGGGTCCTCGGGGCGGGTGCGCCTTGTAGTACCGAATCACGACTTGCGGTCCACTCGTCCACACCCGGCCGTAGAGCCGGGTAGGCGATTCAAGAAGCCCAAGTTCATCATCCACCATGCTCTCGATGGGCCCATCGTACAGGGTGATGGGACGGGCGTCGGCCTGATTCACGTCGAGTTCGACTCGCGCGGCGTCTCCGACGAGCAACCGCAGGTAGCTCATCGCCTCCAGCGCCTTCTGGGGGCACTTCTCGGGTCCTGGGCTCCCATCAGGACGAAGGGCCACCCCGCCTGTGGCAGTGCCAGGGCAGCCGGAGGACACCACGAGCAAGACGGCGCAGCACACGAGTGCGATTTTGTTGGAGTGCATGTTCCCGCCCTTACTTGCGGACCAAGCGATGATCCAGCATGACGTAGGCTTGCCTGAGCCCGTCGTGACGGAAGATTTCCAGGACCAACTGCCCCGGTCCACCCTTGTCCATGAATGCGCTCTTGTCCGCAACGATGGCGACAGAGCCGGACCCACCAGGAACAATCGAGGCACGATTTGCTTTCACGGCGACCGTGCGCGGCTCTCCGCTTGATGCACTGAAGGCGTGGACCTTCGTCAGTCGCCAGGGCTGCCCGGGGTCATGGTTCTTGATGTGGAAGACGACCGCTGCCTTCGTCTTGCCCGAGAACGCAACGACCTCGACATCAGCATCCGCCTCCTGGAAGGACCAGCGGAGCTTCTCAATGAAGGGGGTCTGTGTGCTGGCACCCGTGGCCAAGAGGGCCGCAAGAGCGTGGTCCTCCGAGGTCTCCTCCTTGCGGAGGCGCTCGTTTTCCTCCTTGAGGACCCGTTCTCGCCCCAGTGCGTCGTACAAGGACGAGAGCACCGCGTTGTAGCTCTCCCGATCCTCGAACACGTTTACCTGCTGGTCCGTGAACTGCTCTTCCGGGGACGGCGGCGCCAGCAGGAACGACACCTCCGAGCCATCCGCGAGCGTCACGACCAGGGGAATCCGCTCGTCGCCGCCGAGGTCGTGTAGCGGCTCCACGACCACCTTGTTGCCGCCCGCGAGCAGAGGCTCGAAGCGCCCCTCCCAATCCAGCATCCTCGTCTTGGCCGGGTTGACGGGCTGATCGAACCGGAGGACGCACGCGACCTGCCCGGTGACGTGCAGGGTGTGCGTCCACTGGCCGGGGTGCTCTGATCTCAGAATGGTCCGGACGGCGACCTTGTCACGGTCCCGAGCCAGGGAGGCGGGTGCCAGCAGGAGAAGGAACAGGACAGCCCGGAGGGGAAGGAGCGCTCGCATGGTTCAGCCTCGGGGTTTGAGCACGGAGTTCAGCACCCTGCGGTGGTAGTTGATGCTGCCCATGTGCGAGCGGAAGCGCCGGGCCTGCTTGCTGAGTCCGTGAGTCAGCTCCTCGTACTCGGCCCGGCTCACGTTGCGCAGCGACAGGTACAAGCGCGCCGCCCCTTGCAGGTAAGAGAAGAGCGGGTAGGGGTCCTCCGCATCCGGCTCCCGGCGGAGCTGGCGGTAGAGTCGCTCGAACTCGGCATCCGTCTCGGGCCGTCTTATCGCCGAGCAATACCTGCAAGCCGTCGATTCCAGCAGGCGCAGGAAGGACTCATGTCGAGGGGGCGTCCCCAGCGGGGACGGAGTCCCCTCCGTTTCCGCCCAGAGCTGCGAGATGGGCTTGAGCTTCACCTCCGCCATCGTCCGCTTCCCGTCCACCACCGAGAGCGCTTCACGCAGCCGCAGCGGCTGCCCCCGAGGTCCGAACTCCATGGCCACCTGGAGCAGCTCGGGCCAGTCCAGCTCGAGTCCCGCGCGCTCCAACTCCTCCCTCACCTTCAAGTCCATTGCATCCACCACCTCTCAGGTCGAGGCGAGGATGCTACTTTTCCCGTAGGATGTCGAGACGACTCTCACCCGGGTTCGCGCGCTCCCCAAGCGCCGTCCTTCACCGCGGGTAGAGCAGTGGCGTGACGTCCTGGTACGGGCCCTGGCACGGGGCCACATCGGCCGCGAGGTAGTGGGCCACCCGTCCAGGAGCCAGCGCGACGATGGCCGACGAGCGCGTCCCGTACCCCGGCGTGTGGATGCACAGCGCCTGGTACTGGCGCATGCGCTCGTGGATGTCCGGAAGGCCCTCCTCGTCGGGGCGAAGCGGCGGCGCGCGCTCCGGCAGCAGGTGATCCGCCAGCAACGCCTGGAGCGCCTGGACGGATTCGGGCCAGGGCTTGCTCGCCGCCACCTCCGCGAGCTTCCGGGCCCGCCGCACCTTGGGCAGCTCGGGGGCGTCGAGCACGTCGTTGGGCAGCACGTGGACGCCCGGTGGGACGTCCGCCACGGTCATTCGCTCGGAGTCCGGGCGGGCATAGGCCACCCGCAGCGCCCCGGCGTCTCCGTAGAGGAGATTGAAGGGGTTGTACTCCCGAGGGTCCAGACTCGCGAGGTAGCGCTCGACTCCCTCCACGCTGCTGGAGTGCAGGGCGCGCATGACCACCTCGCCCCGGGAGCGAGGCGCCCGCGTCAGGTTCGCGGAACCCCGCTGGTTCGTCAGCCCCACGAAGAAACCGCCGTCCGTGACACCCATCCACGTCCCCTGACGCTCCAGGTCGCGTCCTCCGACGACCCGGGGGGAGGGGGACAGAACCTGGGGACCGACGGCCGGGCGGGCGTACAGCTCGTCGCGGTTGGCGGCCAGCACGAGCGGGTACTCGGGGTGGATGTGGCGAAGGATGACGATGGTGCACATCGTGTGGGGTCGATAACAGCTCCGGGGCCCCCATGCACCTGTCACCTCCTTGCGTTTCTTATCGATGACCAGAGCCCCGAGCGGCTAATGTCCGCCCCCCCTCAGGAGAACCCATGGCGGAGAGAATCCTCGTCACCAGCGCGCTGCCGTATGCCAATGGCCCCATCCACATCGGCCATGCCGTCGAGTACGTGCAGACCGACATCTACGTGCGCTTCCTGCGCTCCTGCGGCAAGGACGTCGTCTACTTCTGCGCCGACGACACCCACGGCACGCCCATTGAAATCAACGCGGCCAAGCAGGGCATCAAGCCCGAGGAGTTCGTCGCCCGGTGGTACGAGTCGCACCAGGCCGACTTCCGCGATCTCGGCGTCAGCGTCGACTACTTCCACTCGACCAACTCGCCGGAGAACAAGCACTACGCCGAGTACATCTACGGCAAGCTGAAGGAGCACGGCGACATCGAGAAGCGCGACATCGAGCAGGCCTACTGCGAGACGGACAAGCGCTTCCTGCCGGACCGCTTCATCAAGGGCACCTGCCCCAACTGCAAGGCGCCCGAGCAGTACGGTGACGCCTGCGAGAAGTGCGGCAAGGCCTACAGCCCCACGGACCTGATCGAGCCCCGGTGTGCCCTGTGCGGCACGCCGCCGGTGCGCCGCAAGTCCTCGCACCTCTTCTTCAAGCTGTCGCGCCACGCGGACTTCCTGCAGGAGACGCTGCGCACGCCCGACTTCGTCAACCCCGGCCTCGCCACCCAGCTCCAGGGCTTCTTCGAGAAGGGCCTGGCGGACTGGGACATCAGCCGCGACGGGCCGTACTTCGGCTTCTCCATCCCGGGCGAGACGGACAAGTACTTCTACGTCTGGCTGGACGCGCCCATCGGGTACATCGCCACCACGGAGAAGTGGGCCCAGGTGACGGGCAAGGCCAAGAGCGCCCTGGACTACTGGGCCGAGGGCAGTGACGCCCGCATCATCCACTTCATTGGCAAGGACATCGTCTACTTCCACGCGCTCTTCTGGCCCGCCGTGCTCAAGGTGGCCGGCCTCAAGCGGCCCGACTCGGTGAAGGTGCACGGCCACCTCACCGTGAATGGCGAGAAGATGTCCAAGAGCCGCGGCACGCTCATCGCGGTGCGCGCCTACCTGGAGCACCTGGATCCGAGCTACCTGCGCTACTTCTACGCGGCCACGCTGGGCTCGGGCATCGAGGATCTCGACCTGAGCCTCAAGGACTTCCGCCTCCGGGTGAATGGCGAGCTCGTCAACAACATCGGCAACCTGGCCAACCGCAGCCTGTCCATGCTGGCGGGAGCCGCGCTGGAGAAGCGGCTCGCTCCCGCGACGAAGGAGGGCCCCGGCAAGGCGCTGGTGGAGGCCGCGCTCGCCCGCGTCCCCGAGGTGCGCGAGGCCTTCGAGAAGCTCGAGTTCCGCAACGCCATCCGCATCATCACGGACATCTCCCAGTCCGCGAACGGCTTCCTCCAGAACGCGGCGCCCTGGGCCAAGGTGAAGACCGACCCCGAGGCCGCTCGCGCCGACCTGAGCGACGCCGCCGAGGTGGCCTACATCCTGGGGGCGCTTCTCACGCCGGTGATTCCGCGCGTGACGGAGAAGCTCTTCGCGCAGCTCAACGCGCCGGCGCTCACCTTCGAGGCGCTCGCCACCGCGCGCTACCCGCTGCTCGACCGCAGCCGGCCCGTGGGCACCCCCGAGCCGCTCCTGCCCCGTCTGGAGGAGGAGCGCGTCAACGCCATCCTCGGCTCGCCTCCCGCCGCCACCGAGCCGGCCAAGGAGGAGAAGAAGGGCAAGGGCGACAAGGCCGAGAAGAAGCCCGCCGAGCCCAAGCCCGCCGAGGCCAAGGCCGCTCCCGAGGCGAAGCCCGCCGAGGCCGCGCCAG
>NZ_DASVSO010000462.1:0-7248 GCF_036388035.1 Archangium sp. | reverse complement strand
GTCGAAGCCAAAGCGGCGGGCCGCGGCCCCGAGCGCGTCCGCGCCAAGCCTGGGGGCGAGCATCACGAAGGTGGTGTTGCACGACCAGGCAAAGGCCAGGCGCAGGCGGGTGTCTCCGAACGCCTCGCCCTCGAAGTTGCGAAACGACTTGCCGCCCACTGTCGCCGCGGGCGGGCATGACACCGGGCCGTCCGCGCCCATGCCCCCAGCGAGCAGCGCTTCCGCCGTGACGACCTTGAACGTCGAGCCGGGCGGATAGCGGCCGGTGAGGGCCCGGTTCATCGGCTGATCGAGCGGTCGGCTGGCGACGGCCAGGATGGCACCCGTGGCGGTGTCCACCGCGACGAGCGCCGCCGGCTGGACCACGCCCTCCAGTGCGGCCTCCGCGGCCGACTGCACCTCCGGGAGCAGCGTGGTGGGCACGGGCACCCCCGGCGTCCCTTCGAAGAGGCGGAGGACGCGCACCTCTCCGGACGGGCGGGTGAGGCGCACCTCGCCGGAGGGGCTCCCCCCGAGCTGCCGCTCATAGGCCAGCTCCAGCCCGGACAGACCCACGACATCTCCCCGCTGGTAGGTGGGGCCCAGTTGCGCGAGCAGATCGGCCGTCACTTCCCCTACCCGGCCCAGGGTGTGCGCGGCGAAGCCCTCCGCCGGGGAGAGCCGGGCACCCTTGCGGCGGAAGAAGATGCCGGGCACGGGCGCCAACGCCGGACGCACCAACTGGTAGCGCTCGGGCCGCACGTCGATGATGGGCAGGAAGCGCTCGGGTGTCACTCCCGGTGCGTTCAGCACCTTCTCCAGCCGCGCCGGATCAACACCGAGCTGCGCCTGGAGCGCCGAGGCAACGGCGGCACGACTCTGGATGCGCCGCGGCTCGACACCAATGGTGATGACCTCGCCCTCGTGGGTGAGGGGCTGGCCGCGTCCGTCGAGCAGGTCGGCCCGCACCGGGCGCGTCCGCGTGCGGGAGAAGCGGTCCCCCTCGCGCGCCTCCGGGTGCAGCACCGCCGGAGTCCAGCGCACCCACCAGCGCCCCTCGCGGCGCACGAGGCGCAGCGTGCCGTCCACCTCCCACTCGCCCAGCCCGCGCAGCACATGGATGGCGCGGAAGGCCACCCTGGCGCTCTCCGCCTCGAGTTCGACGCGGCCGGGCTCGAAGCGGGAGGAGACGATGCGCAGGTCGTCGCGGAAGCGCTGGTGCTGCGCCTCGAGGCCGGCTGGCGCCTCGACCACCGCGCCTCGCAGGGTGGCGAAGTCACCCTCGGCCCACGCCCGCAGGTAGACCTGGGCCGCATCGAGCGGCCCCTGCTCGGGCCGCGTTTGTACGGAGACGCAGGCCGCCAGCAACAAGGCAGCCGCGGCACTGACTCCAACCCTCAACCCTCGCCGTGACACGCGGCGCACTGTGCTGCGGGCAAGCGACGAGTCAAGGAATCCGGCGAAGGACGAGCGCATAACCCGGCTGCTCGAGCGCCATGCTCCGTCGTACCTGGGCCACCCGGCGGTAGGCCGGCAGTCGCGTCGATACGCGCATGACGAGCAACACGACGGCCGCGACCGGCAGCACCCTCGTCGCCCAGGAGCCCGGGCCCAGGACGAACAGCAACACCGTGGCGACGATGAGGAGCATGACGCCGACAGGCTGGATTATCTCCATCGCCGCATCGACCCGCCGCTCCTCGGGGGTGAGTCGGCGGTTCAGCATCTCCTCGTCGTGGCCCTTGGGGTACTCGAGCTCGTACAGCTCGAACCCGTACACACCCGAGGGCACGTCGGCCGCATGACCCATGTGCGGGTGCTTCTTCAGGAACGCGTCATCCTCCCGGAACACGTACTCGATGCCGGTGAAGTAGAGACGGCCTCCGGGGACCTGGAACGTCGGGAGCTGCGCGAGGGGCCGTGCGTACTGGCGGAGGTCGGGCGGCATCGCCTCGTCGACCCACAGCCCGAGCGTGTAGGAACCATCCGCGCCTGTGTCCCACCAGTACAACCGACCGACGGCCGCCAGCTCCTCGAGGGCCTCGGCCGCGTCCTCGCGGAGCCGGCCGTCGAAGTTCGCGGGCAGGGCGATGGGATCGAAGAGGCACAACCCGGCCGCGTCGGTGCCGGCCGAGAGCGACCGTTGCATGGCCGGCAAGGTACCGAGGCGCTCGTCCCTCGACAATAGTTCCGAGGCTCTGCAACCGCTTGGTAACGTCACGCCACGCGGAGGAGGGACGATGCACCCCATCCGTGAAACGGAGCAGGCCCATGGCTGACACGCGGCTGCACACGACGACGAGCCTCTGCGCGAAGTGCAAGCGCACCGTCCCCGCGGAGCTGTGGCGGCGCGGGGAGCAGGTGGTGATGGCCAAGGCCTGCCCCGAGCACGGCATGGCGGAGGTGGTCATCTCCTCGGACGCCGACTGGTACGAGCAGGTGTCGGCGTACCCGCCGGAGCTGGCGGCACCGACCGCGCGCAAGGAGGTGTCCCAGGGCTGCCCGTACGACTGTGGCCCCTGCACGAAGCACGAGCAGCGGCTCCAACTGCCCATCGTGCCCATCACCTCGGCGTGCAACCTCGACTGCCCCATCTGCTACACGCACAACAAGAACGGGGGCGCGTGGCACATGAGTGAAGAGGAGCTGCGCGCCCTCCTCCGGCACCTGCGCCAGGCCGCGCCCGAGCGGCGCATCATCAACCTCACCGGTGGCGAGCCCACGCAGCACCCGGCCTTCGAGCGGCTGGTGGAGCTGTGCCACGAGGAGGGCATCCGCCGCATCACCATCTCCACCCACGGCATGCGCTTCCTCAAGGACGAGTGGCTGCTGGAGAAGCTCGCGCGGTTGGACGCGCGCGTCATCCTCTCGTTCGACTCCTTCGAGAAGCAGGCCAACCGGGACATGCTGGGCGGGGACTTCGCGGCGCCCAAGCAGCGCGTGCTGGCGCTGCTGGAGAAGCACGGCGTCAACACCACGCTGCTGCCCGTGCTGGCGCGCGGGGTGAATGACCACGAGGTGGCGCGGTTCATCGAGCTCGCGCTGTCCAAGGACTTCATCCGCAGCCTGGAGCTGCACACCCTCACCTTCACCGGACAGAGCGGTGCGTCCTTCGCTCGAAGTGCGCGGTACACCACGGTCGACGTCCTCCGGGACATCGAGCGGCAGACGGGTGGGAAGCTGCGTGTGCGGGACTTCGTGCCCTCCCCGGCGGCCCACCCACTCTGTTACCTCGTCACGTACGTGCTGAGGCTCGGGCCGGAGCGCTGGCTGCCCTTCACGCGCTTCATGGACTGGAGGGACCTGCGAGCCCTCTTCGGCGGCGCGCTCTACCTGGAGCCCGGGCCGGAGCTGGAGGGCAAGCTGCAGGACCTCATCAACCGGCTGTGGGCGGGCGAGCTGGAGTGTGAGGAGCGCGACGAGGTGCTCGCCGCGCTCAAGCGGCTCACCCAGGAGCTCTTCGCGCCGGGACTCTCGGAAGAGGAGCGGCTGCGCATCGCCGAGGCCAACACCAAGGCGCTCTACGTCCACGCCCACATGGACGAGGAGACGTTCGATACCGATCGCATCCGAGCCTGTCCTGTCGGCGTGCGCGAGCCGGATGGCACCAACGTGCCCTCCTGCGCCTACAACGTGCTCTACCGTGAACGGGACTCGCGCTTCATGAAGGCGCCCCGTCCACCGCTGCACACGCTCGGGCCGGGGCGGAAGTAGGCAGGGCACATCCCCTGTACCCCTTCCGAGGGGGGATGCTCCGTGAAACGTTCGGTGCCACCGGAGATTCCCGGGTTTCCCAGGAAAACTTCACCCGCACCGCAATCACAGACATCGCGTGGTGTATAAAGACTGAATTGCACGTGGCCATTTCCGTGGATCGTGGCCATTTCGGTGATTCGTGAGTCTGGCTTTATGTCAAAGCCATCCGCACGACCCCCGAGGTGCCACATGCCATCCAGCTCCCCTTGGTTGTCGCTGTTGGTCCCGAGTCTGTTGTTCATCCACACCTTGAGCGGAGCGACGCCCGAAGCCTCGGCGGCTCCGAAAGCCAGCGGTGTGTGCAGGAAGTGTCCACCGGACGCCGGGACCGATGGTGGCACCGGCTCGGATGGTGGCACCGGTTCCGACGGTGGCACGGGCACGGATGGCGGGACGCCGGACGCGGGGACAGGCTCCGATGCGGGCACGCCGGACGCGGGCACCGGCTCCGACGCCGGGACGCCTCCGCCCACGAGCTGCCTCGGCCAGCCGCTGCTCCAGTCCCTCGGGAAGGACCACGTGCTCCTCGGCGGGAAGACGAACGACGACGTGGCCGGGCTGGCCCCGTTCGATCTCCGCTACATCTATCTCGCGGGTGGCCTGTTCGATTCGGCACAGGCATGCACCTCGTGCCTGAGCTGCACCTCCGCGGGGCAGTCCTGCTCCAACTTGAACCCCAATGGCTGCGGCTGGCATGGCTGCTGGCAGTGGGATCAGCTCGCGCCGGGGCAGTTCCTGCGCGACTTCCTCCTGAAGACCACCACCTTGGGACAGATCCCGATGATCACCTACTACGAGATCCTCCACACCAGCCGTGTGGCCGAGGGCCCGCAGGAGGTCGCCAAGGCGCAGGACGTTGCACTGATGCAGCGTTACTACAATGACTGGCGTTTCGTGTTGCAGCAGATTGGCAGCAAGACTGTCTTCCTTCACGTCGAGCCAGACTTCTGGGCCTATGCCCAGCAGGTGAACACGAATCCCCGCCTGATTCCGGCGGCGGTCGCCTCGGCCAATCCCACGGACTGCGGCACGGTGGAGAACAGCATCGCCGGCATGGGCCGCTGCATGATCGCCATGGCCCGTAAGTACGCCCCCAACGCCCGCATCGGCCTGCACGCCTCGGCGTGGGGCACGAAGATCGACGCCATGATGAACAAGGATCCCTTGCTCGACGTGGAGGCCGAGGCGCGCAAGACCGCGGACTTCCTCCTCCAGTGTGGCGCGGGCGCCGGGGACTTCATCGTGGTGGAGACGAGCGACCGCGACGCGCAGTACTACCAGGTGCGTCTGGGGCGCAACAGCTGGTGGGATCCGACCAACGCCACGCTCCCGAACTTCCGACAGGCCTTCCGGTTCGCCAAGGCGCTCTCGGAGCGGATGAACCTGCCCAACCTGTGGTGGCAGGTCCCGGTGGGCAACATGGCGATGCCCGGCTACGACCAGCACTGGAAGGACAACCGCCTGGACTACTTCCTGGACCATCCCCAGGAGGTCGCCGCCGCCCATGGAATCGGGGTGATCTTCGGCGCGGGGGAGCAGCTCCAGACGAACCCCTCCACCGACAACGGGCACCTGCTGCTGCGGACGAACGACTACTTCTTGGGGGGTGGGCAGCCCGCCTGTCCCAACACCCCCACGCCCTGAACGAGGGCGCCGGAACGGCAGGCGTCAGGCGGTGCGGCCCTGACGCTTGGCCTCCGCGAGGTTCACGAACGTCTTCACCGAGAACAGCGCGAGGATCTGCACCGGGCGTAGGCCCGGCTTGATGCGCTCGGCGGCCTCGGGCATCAGCTCGCGCAGCCGCGCGAGCCCCGCATCGGAGATGACTCCGGCCGGGGCAAACTCCTCGTCCGTCATGTCCCCGCGCGCCGCGCGCTCCATCTCACCGCGGGTGATCTGGATGCCAAAGGCGCGCTCCAGCTTGAAGACGATGTCGAGGAAGTCGAGCGACTCGGCGCCCAGGTCCTCCATCAGGTTGTGCTCGACCTGGACCTCGGAGACCTCCCGGGCGAGCGCCTCGGCGATGACCTCGCGGACGACCTGGGCCACGTCCTTCTCCACCTGCTGCGCGGGCTGCGTCATGGCGTATCCCCTCCTCCGGGCCCATCTTCGAACCACGTCACCACCCGGTCCAGCCCCTTGCGCGGCTGCACCCGCGGCGCCTCCGCTGGCCACCCCAGGGCGATGGCTCCCACCATCCTCCAGGGCTCGCGGATGTCCAGCAGCGCACCGATGCGGTCCTTCGCCACCATCGGCCCCGCCATCCAGCACGCGCCCAGGCCCTCGGCGTGCGCCTGGAGCAGCAGTGCCATGCAGGCGGCGCTCGTGGAGCACAGCTCGGCCTGCATCGCGCTCGCGGTGTGGAAGTCCCGGGGGTTCGCGCCCCCGGACTCCAGCAGGTTCGCGATGAGGTCCGGGTACTCGCGGTACTGCGGCACCACGATGGCCGCCGCGCTCTCCAGCGGCTCGTGGAAGAAGTCACCGTAGTTGCCGAAGTCCTCCGCGTGGTGGCCCCGGCGGATGATGGCCTTCATCTCCTCGGCGCGCTCGCGCACGGCGGTGGCGATCGCCCGGCGCTGGCTCGCGTGGGTGACGACCGCGAAACGCCACGGCTGGCGGTTGGTGTTCGAGGGCGCCGTCGTCGCGGCCTGCATCACCCGCTCCAGCACCTCGCGCCCGACGGGGTCGGCTCGGAAGGCCCGCACGCTGCGGCGCGTGCGCAGCCAGGTCAGCATGTCCTCTCCGGTCTTCATTCGAGCTTGAACCCTCCGTCCACGTTCCACACCTGGCCGGTGACATAGCTCGCATCGTCACCGCAGAGGAAGGCGACGACCCGGGCCACCTCCTCGGGGCGCCCCAGGCGACGCAGGAGGACGCGGCGCTTCAGCTCGTCGGGTGCCAGCGCCTGGAGGTCGGAGGTCATGTCCGTCTCGATGAGACCGGGGGCCACAGCGTTGACCCGGATGCCACGCGGGGCCAGCTCCACCGCCAGGGCCCGGGTGAAGGACTCCACCGCCCCTTTCGAGGCGGCGTAGTTGCTCTGCCCTCGGCCGGGGCGCTGCGCCGACACCGAGGAGAGCGTGACGATGGACCCCCGCCGCCGCGCCATCATCCGGCGGCTCGCCTCGCGACAGCAGTTCACCACGCCATCCAGGTTGACCCGGAGGACGGCCTCGAAGTCCGCGGGCTCGCTCGCGCCCAACAGGGTGTCCCGGGTGATGCCCGCGTTGCACACCAGCACGGAGGGCTCCCCGAGCGTCTCCTCGAGCCGCCGGAACATCTCGGCCACCTCGGAGGCGGAGGACACGTCCGCGCGCAGGGCACAGGCCTCCACTCCGAGTGCGCGGAGAGATTCCACCGTCTCGCCGGCCTGGGCCTCGTTCTGGCGGAAGTTGACGCCCACCGCATGGCCGCGTTTCGCCAGCTCCAGGGCGATGGCACGTCCAATTCCTCGCGAGGCTCCGGTCACCAGCGCAATGGGTCGAGTCATGGCACCACCTCCTCACACTCTGG
>NZ_DASVSO010000461.1:0-3218 GCF_036388035.1 Archangium sp. | reverse complement strand
GATGGGAGCGCCGACGTACGAGCCAACTCCGAAGTCGATCAGCACGGGCCGCTCGTTCTTGCCCTTGATGATGATGTTCTCGGGCTTCAGGTCTCGATGAAAGACACCCTGGAGGTGGACTTCTCCGAGGGTGAGAGCGGTCTCCAGCGTGATGCGAGCAGACTTGCGCGCCGATGGGTTCTCCACTTCGGCGAACTCCTCCAAGGTCATGCCGGACACAAAGTCCGTCACGATGTAGGGAGTCCCGATCTTCGGATCGAGCCACCTATCGCACGCGCGAAAGCGAACGACACAGGGGTTCTCCAGGAGAAGAAGGATGCCGATCTCCCGCCGCTCGCGTGCGCCAAGCTCACTCGACCGAAGCATCTTCACGGCGAAGAACAGACCCGAGCGCTCCGCCTTGAAGACGGTGCCGAAGCCACCAGAGCCGATCTTCTCCAAAATGCGGTAGTCGCCGACCATTTCCCCCGGTTCTGGGTGCCTGAAGACAAGTCCCACGAGTGCTACCTCCGAAGTCGCGGAGTGTAGCAGAACCAGAGAACTCCTGTTGTCCCACCAGAAGGAACCCTCGGAGACTCAGTGGTTCAAGGGATGAGGCCGGCGCGAGCCAGAGGCCAGAATCGCAGCCAGGCCCGTCCTTTGACGTGTTGTGTTGGCAGGAGGCCCCAGATGTGGGAGTCACTGCTGACATTCCGGTTGTCGCCCAGGACGAAGAGCATGCCCTCGGGAATGCTCGCGGGTCCCCAGGCATAGGCCGGAGGCGCCGCGACGTAGGGCTCCCGGAGCGGCGTCCCATCGACAAGCACCTGCCCGTCCCGCACCTGCACCTCCTGACCGGGCAGGGCAATGACTCGCTTGATGGCGATGGACTCCTGGAGGGAGCCCGAGCGCGCGAGCGCTGGAGGCGGCTCGAACACGACGATGTCCCCGACCCTGGGGAGGTGGAGCCGGTAGGACAGCTTGTCCACCACGAGCCGATCTCCCACGGCCAGCGTCGGTGCCATCGAGTCGGACACGATGAGCTGTGGCTGGACGACAAAGCCTCGCAGCACCAGCGCCCATACCAGCAATGCTCCCGCGAGCCCCGCCTTCCAGAGGTGGCGTTTCTGAAGGTTTCCAGTTTCCCCGGCATGAGCCATTGCGTTGGTTTTTCTCATCAAGCTCAGTGGTCAACTGTGTAGACTGAAAGACGGGACGTCCCTTCGGACCGGGACATCCCATGAAGAGCAAACCACGCAACAGGAGGCAATAACATGAAGTCCCTGAAGATTGGACTCATTGGCTTGCTGCTCGGAGCTGCCGTGGCTGTCGGAACCGCGACGGTGGGCAGCGAGGAGACGGCCGCTCGGACATGCTGCTCGAAGTGTTCCCCTAATTATGACGAATGCATGGAGGCCTGCACCCTTGATACCTGGGAGGCCTGCGACCAGTCCTGCGGTACGGTGTGTAGCCGCACATGCGACTCCAGCTGTTGAGTTCCCTCCTGGCGGAGTCCTGAAATGAAAACCGGGCTGGAGTCCCCGAGGTCCCCAGCCCGGTTTTTCATTTCCAGGCCCTTATCGAGACGGCGAAACTGTGCGGAGTGGGACCCAAGTGCTACCTGCGTGAGGCCGCGCCGGCCGCCCTGCGTGAAGAAGCGCTTCCCCTGCATCATCCCAGCCCGAGAAAGCCTCGCCAGGAGAACAGATGCATCGAGCGCTCGGTCTGCATCGAAGGAGCCTCGCTCATGTCTGGCCTGAAGGGCCTGTCACCCTCATGGGACCTCGACAAGAACCGCCCCCGCAAGTCCTGGTGCCCCGACGGAAACAGCCAGCGCGGCGTTCGCCTCCGTCTCCTCGGCCTTCATGAGGAGCCGCAGTGCGCCCGGTGCTGGTTCGCGTAATCCGGCCACGGGAGGCAGCAGGCCCCGGCGCAGACAGCTCGCCAGCGCGATGAGCTGGACCACGGGGGCCGCCGCGCCGAGCTGCCCCATCGCGGAGGCCATTGCCGTCAGACAGGCACCTTCGTCCACGAGCGCCGCGAGGGCCTCGCGCTCCGCCGCGTCGAACGCCACGTCCGCGCGAGCCGCTCCGTCGATGACCCGTATTCCGGGCGTCACCAGACGTGAGGCCACCCGGGCGAGGGTCTCCGGACGTGGAGACCCCTTGCTGCCGTCCGCTCCGTCCGCGGCCTCGGCCCAGGCGAGTGCCCGCTTCCCGGCGCGCTCCACCGGCTCCAGCACCACCGCCGCCGCCGCCTCGCCAGGGACGAAACCCGCCGCGCGTGCGCTGTAGGGGGGCTCCAGCGCCTCCAGGCCCGCGCGATTCGCCGCGCCGCTCGCGCCCAGCTCCACCAGCACCTCCGGCTCCAGCAGCGTCTCCTCCGCGAGCACGATGGCCACGTCCACCGCCCCCGCCGCGAGCGCTCGCTGTGCCGAAGCCAGTGCTTGCGCCCCCGCGTTCGCGCCTCCGAACGTCATCCCCTCCCCGCGCGCATTCAGCGCGATGGAGACCAGGGCGTGTGCGTTGTTCGACAGGTGCTGGAGCATCCAGAACGGGTGCAGTCCCTTGAGCCCGCGCTCCCAGGACTCGCGGCCCTCCGGCGTCTGCCTTTCGAGCGCGGGCATCATCTCCTCCCAGTGCGCCCGCAGCCCGCCGAAGCCCGCGAAGAGGCCCACACGCTCCCCTCCCTGGACGCCCGCCTGCTCCGCCGCCTCGCGCGCCACCTCCAGGGCGAAGCGCCCCATCCGGCGCAGGAAGCGCCCCTCCCGAGACCGCGCCGGCTGCACCCCGAGCGGCGCCACCAGGCGGCATGCATACGCATCAGCCGGCAAGCCTTCCGGAGGCCGGGCCGCGCGCTCGCCCGCCAGCAGTCGAGTTACACCCTGCTCCACCGTCACGCCCAGCGGCGTCCGCCAGGCCCAGCCCGTCACCGCCGCCTTCATGACACCCTCCCGAGCGCCACGGTGACGTTCTGCCCACCAAAGCCGAAGGAGTTGGAGAGAATGACGTCCACCCGTGCCGATCGGGGCATGGGGCCGATGATGTCCAGGTCGCACTCCGGATCCCGCTCCTGGAGGTGCGCCGTGCCCGGGAGCAGATCGCGCTCGAAGGCGAGCAGGCTCGCGGCGATCTCCACCGCGCCCGACGCGGCCATCAGGTGCCCCACCGCGCCCTTGATGGAGCTCACGGCGACGGTCTCGGCGTGCGGACCGAGTGCCCCCCGGATGGCCTTAACCT
>NZ_DASVSO010000460.1:0-7000 GCF_036388035.1 Archangium sp. | reverse complement strand
TCTACGGCCAGCTCGGCGATGGGACCACCACCCGGCGTTCCTCCCCTGTCCAGGTGTCCGGACTGACGGGTATCACCGCCCTCGCCGCCAGCGTGGCCCACTCCCTGGCCCTGCGCCAGGATGGCACCGTCTGGGCCTGGGGCCACAACTTCTACGGCCAGCTCGGTGACGGGACCAACCTCCGGCGTTCCACCCCCGTCCAGGTGTCCGGGCTGACGGGTGTCACGGCCGTCTTCGCGGGCGTCGAGCACTCCGTGGCCCTGCGCCAGGATGGCACCGTCTGGACCTGGGGTAGGAACACCAACGGCCAGCTCGGCGATGTGTTCCCCACCGCGCGCAACACCCCCGCCCAGGTGCCCGAGCTGACGGGGGTCACCGCCCTCGCCGTCGGCGGAGGCCACTGCCTGGCCCTGCGCCAGGACGGCACCGTCTGGGCCTGGGGGAGCAACTCCCATGGCCAGCTCGGCGATGGGACCACCACCGCGCGCCCCTTCCCCTTCCAGGTGCCTGGACTCAGCGGTGTCACCACCCTCTCCGCCAACCTCACCCACAGCCTCGCCATCCGCGAGGACGGCGGCCTCTGGGCCTGGGGTCAGAACGCCAACGGCCAGCTCGGCGATGGGACCACCGCCACCCGCCGCACCGCCGTCCAGGTGTCCGCGCTGCCCGGCCCCACCGCTGCCGCCGCGGGCGCCTCTCACTCCCTGGCCCTGCTCGGTAGCGGCACCGTCCTGGCCTGGGGCAGCAACTCGGCAGGCCAGCTCGGCGATGGGACCGCGGCCGCCAATCCCATCCCCGGACCCGTCCTGCTCCCCTGAGGCCTCGGACGTGTTCGCCTGCTCCTGGGGCGGGCTGCCCCCTACCGACGAGCGTTCGGGCATTCATGGAGTCGTGCTTCCGCGCCGATTTCAGTCGGGAGTGACGTGCTCAACGCCTTCGCGGACAAGGCGAACCTGCTGCCCGGCATCCGGATGCTCACCCAGGTGCTGGGGGTCAACCCCATCAACATGAGCCGTGTGAGACTCGGCGTGGACGGTTGAACCACCGGCCTCCATGTCTTTCCGACGAGTTGCGGCTCCGCTCAGCGTGTCGATTCATCCACTCGCTCTTTCTGACTCCGGGTGTCCAGGACCACCTGTCCGTCCTTCATCACGAACCGCACTTGCTTCAGCGCCCCGAGGTCCTTCAGCGGGTCGCCCTCCACCGCGAGCAGGTCCGCGAGCTTGTTCGGCTCGAGCGAGCCAATCTGGTCCTGCATGCGGAGCAGCTCCGCCGCGTTCACTGTCGCCGCGCGCAGGACGTCCACGGGCTTGAGGCCGGCCTCGGCATAGGCGCTGAACGACTTCACGCTGGCCTGTCCTCGCGTCAGCCCTGGCATCACGCTGTACATGTCCGAGCCCGCGGCAAGCCGAACGCCCGCCGTCACCGCGCGACGGAGGCGGTCATGGGCCTTGGCGATGAGCTTCCTGCAGCGCTCCTTCAGCTCGCGCTGGCGCTCCGCGTTGCCCGTCTTGGCATCGAACGAGTCGCACGCGTCCATCGGGCCCTCGGTAGGCACCATGAAGATGCGCCTGCGGGCCATGGTCGCCAGCACGTCATCGGGCAGGGAGTACGCGTGCTCGACGGAGTCGACGCCCGCCTGGACCGCGATGCGAATGCTCTCGTCGGTGGTGGTGTGCGCCGCCACCGGGCGCTTCTTGCGGTGGGCCTCCTCGGCGATGACCTTCAGCTCCTCCAGCGAGAGGAGGTTGTGCCCGTTGTCGACGATGACCTTGATGCAGTCCGCGCCGTCGGAGATGGCCTGCCGTACGGCGCGCCGGGCCTCCTCCACGCCGGAGATGGTGAGGTACTCCTGCTCGATGAGGGCCTGAGCTGGCGGTTGGAGCGTGGGGAACTGCCCGCCATGTGGAGCGAGTGCGCGGGTGCAGGCGGAGATGCGCGGGCCCCGCACCCAGCCACGCTGGATGGCGTCGCGCAGCGCCACGTCCCCGTTGAGCCCGGAGTTGCCGAGGTCGCGCACCGTGGTGACGCCAGCCTCGAGCATTTCGCGGCCCAGCTTCGCTCCCAGGAGCGCGCGCTCGGCGGTACTCCTCTGGGCGACGGTGGAGATCAGGCTGTCGCCGCCGCTCTCCGGGTCGACCTCCAGCAGCAGGTGCGAGTGCACGTCGATCAGCCCAGGCAGCAGGGTGACGTCGCCCAGGTCGATGACCCGTGCCCCCGAGGGAATGGAGAGGCCGGTGCCCACGGCCTGGATGCTCGAGCCTTCGATGAGCATGACCGCATCCGCCAGGACCCTGTCACTCTTCCCATCGAAGAGCCGCGCGGCGCGCAGGGCGATGCGCGTGGGCTCCGGGGAGGTGGGAGCCTGGGCCCATGACGGCAGGGGAAGGCTCCACAGCAGGACGGTGCCAATGACAGCCGTGAAGAGTCGCCGGGAAGGGGAGGGCAAGGAGTGGCTCCTGGGCGCGAGGTGCTGAGCCACCGCACGGTCGCCGTCCTGTCTCGGGAAGGCAAGCGCCAGAGGAGGCCGCGGGCTCCATGCAGCTCATGGAGCCCGGCCTGGGCCTGGGCAAGGCTGCGTGCCCCGATGCCGCGAGGCTCACGGCGTGTACAGCTCCGCCGTTACGAGACCGCTAAAGTGGGTCGTGCGGCCCCCCGAGATGAGGACCTGCCCGGTGTTGAGCAGCGTCGCCGTGTGATCGAAACGAGCCGAGGCCATGGGGCCGATCTCGCTCCAACTGCCCGAGGCCGGGTCGTACACCTCCGCCCCCGCGAGCATGATGCCATTATCGCGGTTGATGTATCCCCCCGCGACGAGCATCTTGCCGTTGGGCAGCAGCGCCGCCGCGTGGAACATGCGCATCGAGGCCAGGGTGCCGGTGGCGCTCCAGGTGCCCGTGGCCGGGTCGTACACCTCCGCCGTCGCCAGGGCCTCGCCCCCGGTGTATCCCCCCGCGACGAGCACCTTGCCGTCGGGCAGCAGCGCCGCCGTGTGGTATCCGCGATTCGAGGCCAGGGAGCCGGTGGCGCTCCAGCTGTTCAAGACCGGGTCGTACACATCCGCCGTCGAGGAGGGCAGGCCCCCCGCGACGAGCACCTTGCCGTTTTGCAGCAGCGTCGCCGTGTGATCGGAGTGAATCGAGCTCATGGAGCCGATGGCGCTCCAGGTGCCCGTGGCCGGGTCGTACACCTCCGCCGTCGCGACGAGGCTCCCGCTGGTGACGCCCCCCGCGACGAGCACCTTGCCGTTGCGCAGCAGTGTCGCCGTGTGGCGGGTGCGAACCCAGTTCATGGAGCCGGTGGCGCTCCAGGTGCCCGTGGCCGGGTCGTACACCTCCGCTGTCTTGAGGTACCCGAGCCCATTGGGGGAGCCTCCCGCGACGAGGACCTTGCCATCGGGCAGCAGCGTCGCCGTGTGGAAGATGCGCGCCGAGGCCATGGGGCCGGTGGTGCTCCAGGTGCCCGTGGCCGGGTCGTACACCTCCGCCGTCGCGAGGTTGATGCCCGCGTATCCCCCCACGATGAGGACCTTGCCGTTTTGCAGCAGCGTCGCCGTGTGTTGGGAGTGAAAGGAGGGCATGTAGCCCGCCGAGGACCAACCCGAGGCACACACGGGCAATCCCGTCACCGTGAAGCTCTGGGTGGCCGTCAGGTGGAAGGCATTGGTGACGGTGGCGGTGACGGTGGTGGGGGTGCTTGCCGTGGCACAGGAGGGGGCCGTCCAGGTGATGCGGCTGGTGGAGGCGCCGTGGGTCGCGGAGCCCAGCACGCCCGTGTTGGCGGCCCAGGAGAAGGAGAGCGCCGAGCCCTCGAGGTCATTGGCCACCACCGCGAAGCTGAGCACCTGGGCCGCGGTGGCGGTGTCCGAGGAGCGCGAGTAGGAGGTGATGTAGGGATTGAAGTGGGGGGGAGCGGGGACGCTGCTGACGCACAGGCTCATGGTGCCGGTGGTCTGCCCGCCGCGCCCGTCGGAGACAGACACGGTGAGGTTGCAGTTGTTGCAGCGTCCCGCGGGCAACGCCGAGGGGGTGAAGTGGGCGGAGCGGGAGGAGGCCTGGGCCCAGGAGCCAGCGCAGGAGGCGCTCCAGGCGTAGGAGAGGCTGTCGCCCTCCGGGTCCGAGGCCGACGCGGAGACCGCCGTGGTCTGCCCCACGTCCAGCTGGGTGAGCGAGGCGCCGAGCGCGTTCACCTGGGGAGGGGTGTTGAAGGAGATGGAGAGCTGCGCACTGCCCTTGACCGGGCTCGGGGTGACGCTGACGCCCAGGAACATGGAGGAGGAGAGGCCCTGGGAGTCCGTCACCGTGACGGTGAGGGTCTGGAGGCCGGCGGTGCCAGGCGCCGTCCAGGAGGTGGCCGCCGAGGAGGCCGAGGCGAAGGAGCCCGCGGTGGAGGACCAGGCGTAGGTGAGGGTGTCGCCCGGGTTGGAGTCATGGGCCGTGGCCGTCAGGGAGAGGGTGCTGCCCGTGGCCACGGAGGTGGGCACGGCCACCAGGGAGTCAATGAGCGGGGCCTCGTTCTGGAAGGGAGGCGGGGCGTTGACGTGCTGCAGGGTGATGGCGACGAGCGACGTCAGGCCCGCGGAGAGGGTGACGCCCGAGGCGGAGCCCTCGAAGAGCAGGGTGCCGGAGGCCTCGAAGGCCTGGGCGAGGAAGGTGCGATTGGCGCCCGCGGGGAGGTTGCCGAGGGTGCCGCCCCAGACGCCGCCGGAGGACACGAGGTCCACGGAGACGGAGGGGAGATCGTCGGCGCTGGCGGTGACGGTGACGCGGGAGATGGACGAGGAGAGGGGCTGGGGCCCGGAGACGGCGAAGCGAACCGCGCCCGTGCTGGAAGCGGGCGCGCAGCTCGTGAGCCACGTCAGACAGAGCGCCCACAGCAGATGAGGGAAGAGTCTTCTCATGATGGGGGATTCCAAGGACTCACGGGATGAGGGGCGTGTACAGCTCCGCGGCCGCCACGGCGCCACTGCCTCCGGATCCTCCCGAGACGAGCACCTTGCCGTTGGGCAGCAGCGTCGCCGTGTGCGAGGAGCGAGGCGCGGCCAGGGAGATGGCCTCGCTCCAGGCGTCCGCGGCCGGGTCGTACTCCGCCGCGAGCGAGCTGTCGCTTCCGTAGCCTCCCGAGACGAGCACCCTGCCATTGGGCAGCAGCGTCGCCGTGTGGGAGGTGCGCGGCGGAACCATGGGGGCAGCGGCGCTCCAGGTGCCCAGGGCCGGGTCATACACCTCCGCCGACACCAGGGGGGGCGGCCCGTAAGCCTCCCCCGCGATGAGCACCCTGCCGTCGGACAGCAACGTCGCCGTCTGCAAGACGTGAAGGGAGGCCATGGCACCGGTAGCCCTCCAGCTGCCCGAGGCCGGCTCGTACAGCTCCGCCGTGGCGGATGGGCCACCGGTCTCGTTGATGCCCCCCGCGACGAGCACCTCGCCGGAGGGGAGCCGCGTCGCCGTATGGTAGAAGCGAGGCGAGGTCATGGCACCGGTCGCGCTCCAGGTGCTCGAGGCCGGGTCGTACACCTCCCCGTCTCGGTTGTAGAGGCCCCCCGTGACGAGCACCTTGCCATTGAGCAGCGGCGTCGCCGCATGCAAGAGGCGAGCGGAGACCATGGGGCCCGTCATGCTCCAGGTGTTCGAGCCCGGGTCGTACACCTCCGCCGTCGCGAAGATGCCTTGCTGGCCGTCTCCCCCCGCGACGAGCACCTTGCCATCGGGCAGCAGCGTCGCCGTGTGGCGTTGGCGAGGCGAGGACAGGGGAGCAACCGCGCTCCAGGTGCCCAGGGCCGGATCGTACACCTCCGCCGTCGCCAGGATGGCGCCATTGCCTCCTCCCACGACGAGCACCTTGCCATCGGGCAGCAGCGTCGCCGTGTGTTGGGTGCGCGGCGAGCCCATGAAGCCCGTTGCGTCCGACCTCGCACAGGTCGGCAGCCCCATGACCGAGAAGCGCTGGGTGGCCGTCAGGTGGAAGGCATTGGTGACGGTGGCGAAGAGCTCGAGAGGAGTGCTCGCCGAGCCACACGAGGGGGCCGTCCAGGTGATGCGACTGGAGGTGGCGCTGTGGGCCGGAGTGCCCAGCACGCCCGTGTTGGCGGCCCAGGAGAAGGAGAGCGCGGAGCCCTCGGGGTCGCTGGCGACCACCTCGTAGGTGAGCACCTGGGAGGGGGAGGCCAGGCCCGAGGAGCCCGAGGCGGAGAGGATGAAGGGATGGAAGTGGTTGGCGCTGGCGGGACCGCTGACGCACAAGCCCACGCTGCCGGTGGTCTGCCCGCCGCGCCCGTCGGAGACGGAGACCGTCAGACGGCAGTTGTTGCAGCGTCCCTCGGGCAGCGCCGAGGGGGTGAACTCGGCGGAGCGGGAGGAGGCCTGGGCCCAGGAGCCGGCGCAGGAGGCGCTCCAGGCGTAGGAGAGGCTGTCGCCCTCCGGGTCCGAGGCCGACGCGGAGACCGAGGTGGTCTGCCCCACGGCCAGCCGGGTGGGCGAGGCGCTGAGAGCGGCCACCTGAGGAGCGGTGTTGAAGGAGATGGAGAGCTGCGCACTGCCCGGCGCCGGGTTCGGGACGACGTTGACGGTCAGGGACATGCGGGAGGAGAGGCCCCCGGAGTCCGTGACGGTGAAGGTGAGGGTCTGGATTCCAGGAGTGCCAGGCGCCGTCCAGGAAGTGGCCGCCGAGGAGGCCGAGGCGAAGGAGCCCGCGGTGGAGGACCAGGCGTAGGTGAGGGTGTCGCCCGGGTTGGAGTCATGGGCCGTGGCCGTCAGGGAGAGGGTGCTGCCCACGAGCACGGAGGTGGAGGTGGAGGAGGCGACCAGGGAGTCAATGAGCGGGGCCGCGTTCTGGAAGGGAGGCGGAGCGTTGACCTGCTGCAGGGTGATGGCGACGAGGGCGGTCAGGTCCGCGGAGATGGTGACGCCCGGGGCGGAGCCCTGGAAGAGCAGGGTGCCGGAGGAGTCGAAGGCCTGGGCGAGGAAGGTGCGATTGAGGCCCGCGGGGATGCTGCCGAGGA
>NZ_DASVSO010000459.1:0-7054 GCF_036388035.1 Archangium sp. | reverse complement strand
CGGGTGAGCCCGGCCGCGTTGATGCGCAGGGAGTCCTCCACCAGGTCCGCCAGGTTGACCGACTCGTGGACTCGGGGCGTCCGGGCGTAGTTCTGTTGCACCTTGACGATGTCGCCGATGTGCTCGGTGTAGCGGCCTACGTCATTGAGCAGCGTGACGATCTCCTGCTGGTCGTTGATGAGCTTCTGCCCGAGCTTGTTGAGGAAGGGCATGAGGTGGCGACCGCGCTCGTCCTGGGAGAGGAAGGTGGGCAGGTCGCCCTGGCGCTCCTGGAGCATGTTGGCCACGCGGCCCACGTTCTCCAGACGCATGTCCGTCACCCGCTCCTTGGCAACCTGGGCGGACGTGTAGACGCTGTTGAGCACATTGCCCACGTTGTGCAGCACGTTGGTGGCGATCTCCGCCATACCGGCCTGTCGGGCTGTCTTCACGAGCTGCGCATGGACGTCCTTGAGCTCGCGGGTGCGCTCCTCGACGCGCTGCTCCAGTCCTTCGTTGGCGTGACGCAGCTCCTCCTCGCGGCGCTGGACCTTGTCGGCCATGAGCCGGAAGGCCTGGGCGAGTTGTCCCAGCTCGTCCCGGCGGGAGGTGTCGAGCTCGACGTTGAAGTCGCCCGTGGCCACCCGGGCGGTGGCTCGGGTGAAGGCAAGCAGCGGGCGGGTGATCTGTTGCTGGAGCACCCAGTACATGATGACGAGCTCCAGCAGCAGCGAGAGCAGGCCGAGCAGCAGCACATAGTGGGCGGCCTGGACGGCGGGCTGGGACACCACGCCCTCGGGCAGCACGGTGACGAGGTTCCAACCAGGGCCTCGCAGCCGCGCCACGGCGAGGAACTCGTCGTGCTCCAGCACTTCCAACACCTTCTGCTCGGGCGAACGGTGCTTCACCCGCTCGAGGATGTCGCGCAGGTGGGCCTGCTGCTCCTGGGTGTTGTCGTCCTTCAGCTTCATCCCGGGGGAAGCGATGAGCTCGCCGCTTTCGCGAAGGAGCACGTTGTAGGCACCGGGCAGGTGGTCGTTGACGGTGCGCGCCATCAACTCCTCGAGAAGGACGTCATGGCTGAGCGTCGCGACATGGCGGCCGTCCAGGTCCAGCGGCGTGGAGACCGTGACCAGCGCGCTCTTGACGACCTCATCCATGTAGACGCCGGACCAGGCCGTCTTCCTCTCCGGGTTGTTCTCGGGGAGGCTGATGGGGAAGTACTCCTGGGCGATGAGCGAATCCGTGGGCGCGGTGTCCAGCGTCAGGGTGGGGCGCTCGGGCCAGTAGACGATGAGCGGCCCTTCCGGCAGCGTGATGAAGGTGTCCGTGAAGCGGGTATGGAATGCGGGCCCGTACTGGGTGAGCACGTCATGCGAGGCCAGGATCCTGCGGCGCAGGTCCGCATTCACGGTCACGCCCCTGGGAACGAAGAGGCCCACCATCCGGGTGCCGTCGAAGCCCTCGGGGCGGCTGCGGACCGTGCCGTCTGGCAGGTGCACGAACAGGCGGTCGAAGCGGGCGTCGACCTCCTGCTCGGGGAGGGCCCGGATCCGCTCTTCCAGGGCCTTCTTGAGGACGGCATGGTTGTCTTCCGCCAGCAGGAAGATGGCCTCTTCACGCTGGCCACGCTCGGAGACGTGCTGCTCCAACTGCGCCAGGGCCTCGGTGCGCAGGGAGTGGCGGATGTGGAAATAGCTGACGAGCGTGGTCAGTGCGATGATGACTCCGATGCGCACGCCCATCTTGAGGAGCGTCGAGCGGGCCAACGGGGCTCGTGGGCTGGAGGAAGGTCGCATGGTGGCCTGCCGACCTGAGTTCACCGCGCGCGGGCACACGCCCACCCGGTTGCTCGCCCGCCCGTGCCGGAGCACGTTCAACGGAAGGTCGACTGTGACCCCTTGGACACAAACTGAGTCCTGGGAATTCCTCGCATGAGCATGCAAGGAATTGCTCGCAAGGCCGCCACTAGGCGCTGCTGGAGAGCAGAGGGTTGAGCCTCTCCCTGGGGTGAGGGCTGTCTGCCCCGTCAAACCCTTTTCAGAAGAGGGCTCCCTCCAATGTCAAACCTTTGTATAGGGTTTGGAGGAGAAGTACAACCATGGTGGGGAAGGCACTGCGCCTCCTGAGCCAGCAGGCAGGCGTTGCCAGGCAGGGGACGGGAGTGCTCCAGCGAGCACTCCGTCCCTCGCCCACCCTCACAGTCGATACGAGAGCTTCAGCCCACCGATGGCGAGCGCGCGCTCGGCGCCGAGCAGGGGGAGGCTCGCGCCCAGCTCCGCGCCGAAGTGCTCGCCCGCGCGGAACCGCAGCCCGATGGCCGGGGCCACGTAGTCGAGCACGTCCCGGTGCCCGAAGTGGACGTTGGCATCGAGTACGGCGGCAAAGCCGCTGCAGAGGGCGTACTCGGAGCCGACGTTCACCAGGAAGCCAGCGCGCGGCATCGCGGCCGCGGCACCCAGGCCCGCGGACACGTCCGCGCCCGCATACCCGTGCACCTCGAAGCGGGGGGTGGGGCGGTACAGCACCGCGGCCCCGAGTTCCCCGCCCAGCGTCCGCGTGCGCGGGCTCGCGAAGGACGTGGGGAGCTGCAGCCGCACGCTCGGGGACACCACGAGCGCCCCCCGCGTCAGCGCCACGTACGTGGCCCCGGCGGTGAGCTGCCCGAGCGTCAGCCGGGTGCCCGTGAGGGTGGCGTTCTGGACGAACTGGAAGCGGGGGACCTCCAGGGTGGCGAAGACCTCCAGGTCCGGGCGCAGGGCATAGCTGCCGGACACCAGGCCCGCGGCGGTGACGGCGCCATAGAAGTTGGCCGTCTCCACGATGGCGCCCCCTTGGACGCCCAGGCCCACCTCCGTGCGAGGGCAGGCCCGGCGGCCGGTGGCGACATCGGCGGACAGGAAGCCGAAGGGCACGGGGCCCTCGGCGAGCGCGGGGGCGATCCACTGCTCACACGCGCCTTCCGCGCGGGCGGAGGCGGGCACGAGCAGCAGGGCGGCGAGCGCGACGAACAGTCGGGACATGTTCACGGTGTTCCCTCGATTCACGGAGCGGCCACGCCGGGGGCATCGAAGCGGCCGTTGCCATTCCGGTCGAGGAGGAAGGGGTTGGTGAAGGCCATCGGGTAGCCGCCGGTGACGACCTGGGCGAAGTGGAACACGGGGTCCGCCTCGCTGGAGGGCGGCGTGGGCGTCTTCAGCGGGCCGTAGGAGGCGCCCTTGGCGATGTCGTTGCGGTCCGCCACGCCATCTCCGTTGTTGTCGCCGGTGTCGGGGATGCCGTCCGGCCCCTCGCCACCGGGGCCACCGAAGTCCGCGGCGGGCGGCAGGCGGCGGCCGGCCTCCACCACGAGCCAGGCGTCGCCGGCGCGGGTGACCAGCTCGGACAGGGCGAGCGTGCCCTCGTAGCGCACGAGGCCCTCGGCGCCGAACGGGTCCGTCGGGTGCGAGAGCGCCGAGGCGTCCAGCGTCTTCACGACGGAGCCGTTGACGATGATGCGCACCTCCTCCACGGGCACCCAGGGGGCGGCGGAGACCTTGAGGCGCAGCTTCGCGTCCGCCGAGGGCACCAGCGGAGTGAGCCCGTAGCGCCGGGGCCCGGTGGCGGTGTCCACGGTGGCCTCGATGACGGGGCCGTTGGTGCCGAAGGAGGCGCCGGACTTCAGGGCGGCGTTGAAGCGGGCGGTGTCGAACCCGGGGCCCGGCCGGGTCTCCGTGTAGACGATGTTGCGCGGCAGGCCCACGGTGTTGTCGGTGAGGCTGTGCGAGTCGCTGTTGGCGGTGCCCGTCACGAGCTGGCCCTGGCCGAGCCCGTAGAACCAGAAGGCGCGGTAGGGCAGCAGCATGTCGTTCTGCGTGCCGTTCATCACTTCCTGGGCGTGCTGGCCGTTGTTGGCGAAGCCGCCCTTGGGCGCGCGCACGTACATGCCGGCGTTGGTGCCGTCGTCCCTGGCGGGCAGGTTCTTGAGCGTGTTGAGCGCGAGCGCGCGCGGGTAGCCCAGGTCCCGGCCGAACTCGGCGTCCGACCACGGGTGGTTGAGCTGCGCGAGGAACTGGTCGCGCAGGGACTCCGGGGCGCTGGCCTTCACGCGGTCGAACAGCTCGCCGGGCTCGACGAGCTCGTCCGACGGAGCGCCGTTGCGCGGCTTCGTCGGGTCGTACTGGAGCGGCCAGAAGTTGTAGTGGCCCACCACGAGGGGCAGGGTGGAGCCGGGGCGCTTCATCCAGAGGATGTGGCCGGTCGTCTCCAGGCCCACCACGGTGCTCATCTTCTCCTGCAGGCCCAGGCTCCGGACGATCTGCCCGTAGTCGTAGATGACGTCGTGGTCGGTGGAGACGACGACCTCCAGGTCCGTGGCGGCGAAGGACAGCACGCGATCCATGTCGGGCAGGGAGCTGTCGAAGCTGGCGGCGCCGTGCACGTGCAGGTCCGCGCCCACGGTCCCGAGGGGCTGGAGCGCCAGCCTGTGCAGGACGAGGTCCACGGTGGTGTCCTTGGCGCCGAGCAGCACGGTCTCCCGGTCGATCGTCCAGAAGGGGCCCTTGAAGGCGTAGACGTAGAAGCGGCCCATGGGGGCGTCCACGGTGGCGGTGCCGTTGTGGACGAGGAAGCGATTGCACGCGGGTGAGGGGCCCGCGGGCGAACCGAGCCACGGCGCGCAGGTGCCGAAGCGACCGTGCAGGCTGCCCTCGGTGTCCTTCTGGGTGGTGTCGTCCACGGGGACGACGAAGACCTCGGCATCGAGGGGCTCGCCGGTGATCCAATCCACCACCCTCACGGTGAGCCGGGAGAGGGAGGACACGGCGAGCGTCCCCACGTCCGTGTCCGTCCGCACGTCGTCGAGCTGCCGATCGGCCACCTTGCGGCCGAAGGCATGCAGCTCCACCACGTAGTCGCGGCCGGCGGGCACGCGGGCCTGGAAGCGGCCCTCCTTGTCCGGCGTCACCTGCGTCCACGGGATGCGGGTCTTCGGGTCGGCGGCGAGCTCGCCCTCGCTGATGAAGACACTGACCTCGCGGCCCGCGCCGAGCGGCGCGTTCACCCGCTGCACCGTCCCGCGCAGCGTCACGTACTGCTCGCCATGGAGCTGCTGCCGGGCCTCCAGGGCCAGGTCCGCGGCGGCGCCCAAGTCCCCGCGCTCGGACACGGCGAGGAAGCGCTCGTAGACGAGGTAGTCGCGCGGCTGCACCACCGTGCGCGGCAGGCCCGAGGAGGAGATCTGATCGCTCTGGAAGCCCTCGAGCAGGTTGGCCTCGCCGCACGCCACCTCGGCATAGCTGGCGGCCGGGTCGGAGGCCATCGCGGCCGTCAGGTAGGGGAACTTGCCGAAGGCATCACCGATGGTGAGCAGGCTGAAGGACGGGTGCTGGTAGCCCGTGCCCGCCGAGGGCGTGAAGGGCAGGGCCTCGCGGCCGCTCCAGTAGAAGCCGTCCGACAGCGCCCAGAGCTGCGGATCCACGGAGGTGTTGAGGACCTCCGTGCGCACGCGGATGCCCGGCTCGCACGGGCGCATCTCGTAGACGGTGTGGACGGGGAACTCGGGCTTGCCGTCGAGCGTGCCACGCAGCTGCACGGCCACGCGGGTGGGGCGCTCGTCGAGGAGCTGGACCGAGGTGTAGCGCACCGCGTCCCCGGGGAGGATGCCCACCACGTGGAGCACCTGGTTGAGGCCGTCGTTGTCCTTGCCGCGGGCGCTCAGGTCGAGCAGCGAGCCACCGTTGGGATCCAACAGGTGGTTGTTGCCGATGCCGGCGATGACGGCCACCGCCCGGTCGTTGCCCAGGAGGATGTCACCGCGGGCGCCGAGGGCGTTGAGACCGCCGGGCACGGTGGAGGCCCCGGTGCCGGGGCCGTTGCTGCCGGCGCGGCGATCCTCGGGGGTGAGTATGCGGAGCTCCAGCTTCGAGCCAGAGGCGGCTTCACAGGAGTAGCTCAGCTTCTCGCAGGGGCTGGCGACACGGCAGCCTTCTTCATTGCCGAGGCAGCTCTCCTTCTTGCAGCCGGCGAGCGTGAGCCCGGCCAGTGCGAGGCACAGGGCCAGGAGGCGAAGGGGGGAGGACATGGTTGACCCTTGTATCAACCTCCGAGGTGGTTCCTCCAGTAACTCAGCCCGTGTGCGGCGTGGCAGGAGTCGCCGATGAGGTCCAGGTAGAGCTGGTAGTGCGTCGCCTTCAGTGACTCCATGTCTCGGAAGGCGCCCGTGGCGTCGAGCCGACGCGCCGCGCCATCGAGCAGTCCGCGCGCCAGCTCCACCGCTCGGGCCTGCTCGGGCGAGGGCTTCCAGCCCGTCTCCTCGCGGTAGCGCCCGAGCGCCTCGAGGAAGTGCCCGTAGAACTTCACCATCTGTATGAGTACGGGGAGTCGGTAGGCGGGGGGGGCGGAGGTGAGGGCGGCGTCGTACTGCCGGGACTCGGAGCCCAGCCGGTAGAAGAGGACGTCCACCTGGGTGTCCAGGCGCGAGCCCCACGCCTTGCGCACGGCGGGGTGGCGCGCGTGGGTGGTGACGGCCTGGAAGAGGTGCAGTCCGCCACAGGGGTGCGTGTAGATGCCCTGCTTGCGCTTGGGGACCTGTGGCAGTCCGGCCTTCATGCCGGCGAGCAACTCCGCCTGCTCGCGCTCGAGCAGGGCGAGGGCCTCGTCCATCACCGCGTCGAGGCGGATCGTCTCTCCGGCGCCCGTGGTGAAGGTGGCACCGGGGGGCAGCGCATGAGAGAGGGCATCGAGCGTCCAGGCACCATGGGGTGAGAGGGCGGACTCCCGGCGGAAGTCGCGCTTCAGGTCCTCCACGAGGGCGCCGAGGGTGACGGGGCCCCAGCTCGCACGGAAGGAGTACGAGGGCGGGTAGCCCGCGAGCAGCAGCGTCTTCACCAGGAGGTTGGGGTGGGGCTCCACGGGCGTGCCATCGGCGGCGAAGGCCTCGAAGCGCAGGTCCACATGGGGGGCGTTGCCCTCGCGACGGAGGAAGTCCGCGAGGATGACGTCCGCGGCGAGGCGCCCATCGCGGGCCTTGAAGGCGCGGCCCTCCAGGGCGATGCCATGGGCGAGGGCCCAGGGGTTCTTCGGCTCGGCGGCCCAG
>NZ_DASVSO010000458.1:0-2454 GCF_036388035.1 Archangium sp. | reverse complement strand
TGGACGCAGAAGTACCGCAAGACGTTCTCGGGCCTGGTGGAGCACGAGTACGACGAGCCAGTGCCGGACGAGGCCTGGAAGCAGAACGCGGAGACGGTGCGCTCGGCGCTGAGCTGGTTCTTCAACTCGCGCTGGCCGGAGCTGGCGCGGGGGCTGAAGCCAACGCAGTGGCTGGAGGTGGACGCGGGAGCCGAGTTCTCCACCTTCACGCTGGAGGGGGTGAAGGTGTTCGCCATCCCCGACTTCGCCTACCTGGAGGCGGACGGCACGCCGGTGGTGGTGGACTGGAAGACGGGGAAGGCGCGGGACGGGTACGACGAGCAGGTGCTGGGCTACGCGCTGTACGTGACGCAGCGCTACCGGCTGCCGCTGGAGAAGGTGCGCGCCTCGCTGGTGTACCTGAATGACGGGGTGGAGCACGCGGTGCAGGTGGACCGCGACGCCATGGAGGGCTTCAAGTCGCGCTTCGCGCAGAGCGTGGCGCGGATGCGCGAGCTGCTGGCGGACCCCGTCACCAACACGCCCAAGGACGAGTCCGCCTTCCCTCCCACGGAGGAGCTGTCGGCGTGCGTGCGCTGTGCCTTCCGCCGCCCCTGCGGTCGCGAGGGAGCGGTGGCGGCGACGAAGGTGGCCTGAGGCCTACCGGCTCGCGGAGAGGCGTCGCACGACGACGCCCGCCGCGTTCATGCCGAACACGGAGGTGACGAAGGCCACGCTGCCATCAATCTGGTTGCGGTGCTCGCAGCTGTGGAAGTCGTTGTCGTTGGGGCACACGCACGAGAAGCCGTCGTCCGCGTCGTAGCGCAGGGACAGGGGCTGGCGCCGCGCCTCGATGGAGTACACGGCGGTGATGCCCGTGGGCCGCTCGGTGGGCACGCCGTACTTGCGCTTGAGCAGCTTGCGGATGTCCTTGGCGAAGGGGTCCATGTGCGTCTCGCACAGGTCCTCCACGCGGATGGCGGTGGGGTCCAGGCGGGCCGCCGCGCCCATGGAGCTCACCACGGGAATCCCCAGGCTGACGCAGCGGTGCAGCAGGTGCAGCTTCGCCTTCACGTTGTCGATGGCGTCCACCACGTAGTCGTAGCTGCCGGGGGCGAGCAGCTGGTCGGCCAGCTCCTCGCGGTAGAACTCGCGCAGGCCCACCACGTTGGCGTCGGGGTTGATCTCCTTGCAGCGCTGCGCCATCAGCTCCGCCTTGGGCTTGCCCACCGTCTTCGCGGTGGCGTGGAGCTGGCGGTTCCCGTTGGTGACGCACACGGTGTCGAAGTCCACCAGCGTCAGGTGGCCGATGCCGCTGCGCACGAGGCCCTCGGCGGCGTAGCTGCCCACGCCTCCCAGGCCGAATACCATCACTCGGGCCTTGGCCAGCCGCTCCATCGCCGGGTCGCCGAGCAGGCGGCCCGTGCGGTCGAAGCGCCGGTGCAGCTTGAAGGGCTTGGGCTCCGAGGGGGCAGGGGTGCCAGGGGTAGCGGGGACGGTCTCGGGGGGCGTGGGCTGCGGATTCATGGAGGGCCTCTATAGCGCGACCGCTCCCCTACAGCGAAGGCGGGGGGAAGGCTTCCCGGAACAGCCGGCGGGCATTCTCGGTCGTCCGCTGGGCAAGCTCCTCCACGGGCTGCCCCAGTACCCGGGCCATGCCCTCGATGACGCGCGGCAGATAGCCGGGCTCCGAGCGCTGCCCCCGGTGGGGCGTGGGGGCCTGATCCGGGGCGTCCGTCTCGGCCATCAGCCGGTCGGGGGGGATGACGCGCAGGGCATCCAGGGGCTTACGGGCCTCGGCCCAGGTGACGGGGCCCGCGAAGGAGAAGTGGCAGCCCTTCTGGATGTAGAAGCGCGCCAGGTCCACGCCTCCGCCGTAGCTGTGCATCAGCACGCCGGCCTCGGGCAGGGGTCCCTCCTTGAAGAGCTCGATGAGGGCGGGGTGCGCGCGGAAGCAGTGCATCAGCACCGGCAAGCCGTGCTTGCGCGCGAGCTCCAGGTGCCGCCGCAGCACCGCCACCTGACGCTCCATGGGCGCTCCCGCGGTCGAGGGCCCATCCAGGCCACACTCGCCCACGGCGATGGCACCCCCTTGCGAGAGCAGCGCGTCCAGGCGCTCGAGGTGCTGCTCGTCCTCCTCGGGGGGGATGTCTGGGAGGAGCTGGGGGTGGATGCCGAGCCCCACCTGGAGGCGCGGCTCGGCGCGGGACATGGCGAGCAGGGGCTCCCAGTTCTCCGGGCCCACGCCGGGAATGAGGATGCCGTGCAGTCCAGCGGCCCAGGCGCGGGCGATCACGTCGTCGCGGTCCGGATCGAAGCGCGACGCGTCAAGGTGGCAGTGGGTGTCAATCATCGGAAAGGTCCGGGGGTGCTTCGTTCATCCGTCGTTCATCCCGAGACAGCAGGAGGGGTGTAGGTGCATCAAGCCGCCTCCCGTGGGCCCGCGTTGAACCTATACGCAGCGTCGGTTTCGGA
>NZ_DASVSO010000457.1:0-9273 GCF_036388035.1 Archangium sp. | reverse complement strand
AGGCCTCGGTGCCGGCCGCGCAGCTCGACATGCTGAAGCCCGGGACGCGGGTGGACTTCTCCGTCGGCGGCTATGGAGATCGCGGCTTCCAGGGCCGCATCGAGCGCATCAACCCCGCGGTGGATCCGGCCACCGGCCAGGTGCGCCTCTACGTCACCCTCCCCAACACCGAGCAGTCGCTGCTCACCGGACTCTTCGCCGAGGGTCGGGTGGCGGCGCTCCAGCGCGAGGTGCCCGCCGTGCCCGTGTCCTCGGTGGACACGCGCGCGGATCCTCCCGCGGTGCTGCGGGTGAAGGACGGCCGGGTGGAGCGCGTGGACGTGACGCTGGGCATGACGGATGACATCGCCCAGTGGGTGGAGCTGCGCTCCGGCATCCAGCCCGGGGACGTGGTGCTGCGGGGCTCGGCGAGGGACCTGGCCGAGGGCACGCGCGTGGAGGTGCGGCTGCCCGAACAGCCCGAGGAGCCCGAGCCGGGCGTAGGTGGTGCCGGCACTCCGCCGGCCGAGGAGCAGCCCCGACAGTCCCAGCCCCGCTGAGCCTCGCGCCTACCTTCATCGAGGGAGAGCTTCCGTGTTCATCTCCAACTTCGCCATCAAGAAGCCCATCGTCACCATCACCGCCATGGTGGCGCTGGTGGTGTTCGGTCTGGTGGCGCTGGTGGCGCTGCAGACGGACGAGTTCCCGGACGTCCAGCAGCCCATCATCAACGTCACCATCGCCTACCCGGGCGCCTCGCCCGAGGTGGTCGAGCGCGAGCTGGTGGAGCCCATCGAGGACGCCCTCTTCAGCATCACCGGGGTGGACGCCGCGCAGTCCACCTCCAGTGCCACGGACGGCCTCGCGCAGTTCACCATCTTCTTCGACTTCGAGAAGGACCTGCAGCAGGCGTCCCAGGACGTGCGCGACGCCATCTCCAGCAAGCGCAATGACTTGCCGCTGGAGATGGAGGAGCCCGTCCTCACGCGCTTCGATCCGGCGGACATCCCCATCGTCTCGCTGGCCATCACCTCGGAGAAGCTGCCGGCCACGGCGCTCACCCGGCTGGTGGACCCGGGCATCGTGGGCGAGCTGCGCTCCATCGCCGGAGTGGCCCAGGCCTCGGTGGTGGGCGGCATCGAGCGGGAGATGACGGTGTTCGTGCGCCCGGCGGCGCTGCAGGCCGCGGGGCTGAGCATTTCGCAGGTGGTGCAGGCGCTGCAGACGCAGAACCTCGCCGCTCCGGTGGGCCGGCTGGACGGGCCGCTGGAGGAGACCACCATCCGCCTCAAGGGCCGGCTGGAGAAGCCCGAGGACTTCGCGCGCGTCGTCGTCGCCGAGCGCGGCGGGCGCCCCATCCGGCTGGGCGAGGTGGCCAACGTGGTGGACGGCACCGAGGAGCCGCGCACCCTGGCCCTCTACAACGCGGGCGAGGCGGTGGGCATCGACATCCTCAAGACCAAGGGCTACAGCACCACCCAGGTGTCCGACGCCATCCGCGAGCGCGTCGCCGAGCTCCAAAAGACGCTGCCCGCGGGCGTGAAGATGGAGATCGTGCGCGACTCGGGCGTCCGGGTGGACGAGGCCGTGGAGAACGTGCAGGGCGCGCTGCTCGAGGGCGCGCTGCTCACCGTGCTGGTGGTGTTCCTCTTCCTCAACTCGTGGCGCTCCACGGTGATTACCGGCCTGGCGCTGCCGGTGAGCGTGCTGGCCTCCTTCATCAGCGTGTGGGCGTTCGGCTTCACGCTCAACACCATGTCGCTGCTGGGCCTCAACCTCGCCATCGGCATCCTCATCGACGACGCCATCGTGGTGCGCGAGAACATCGTGCGCCACATCGAGATGGGGAAGGACCACTACACGGCCTCGCGCGAGGGCACGAGCGAGATTGGCCTCGCGGTGGCGGCCACGACGTTCTCCATCGTGGCGGTGTTCGTCCCGGTGGCCTTCATGTACGGCGTGGCCGGGCAGTGGTTCAAGCCCTTCGCCCTCACCATCGCGTGCTCGGTGCTCGTGTCGCTCTTCGTGAGCTTCTCGTTGGATCCGATGCTGTCGGCGTACTGGCCGGATCCGGCGGTGGAGCAGGGGGCGCGCAAGGGCCCCATCTCGCGGGTGCTCTCGCGCTTCAACCACTGGTTCGACCGGCAGGCGGACAACTACAAGCGCGTCATCGCCTGGGCGCTGGACCACCGGCTGGCCATGGTGCTGTTGGCGGTGGGCTCGCTGGTGGGCGCGCTGGGGCTCCAGGCCACCCTGGGCGGGGCGGGCTTCGTCCCGACGAGTGACCGCGCGGAGATCGAGATGCTGGTGGAGACGCCCGCGGGCTCCAGCCTCGACTACACGCGGCGCAAGGTGCAGGAGGTGTCCCGCCTCGCGCGCAGCCACCCGGAGGTGGCGTACACCTTCACCGCCATCGGTACGCCGCTGCCGCTGCGCTCGCCGGGCGTGGACCAGGCGCTCATCTACGTGCGGCTCAAGCCCAAGGCCACGCGCGAGGTGAGCCAGGATGCGCTCGGCGTCACCCTGCGCCAGGAGATGGCGCGCGTGGCCGGCGCGCGGGTGTCCGTCTTCACCAGCGGCTTCGGCGGGGCCTTCAAGGCCATTCAGCTGGAGCTGCGTGGGCCGGACGCGCGGGAGCTGGCGCGGCTGGCCGAGGTGGTGCGCGGCGAGGTGGAGAAGGTGCCGGGCGCGGTGGACGTGGGCCTGTCCACGCGCGGGCAGAAGCCGGAGGTGGAGGTGGAGGTGGACCGCGGCGTGGCGGGCCGGCTCAACGTGTCGGTGGCCCAGGTGGGGCAGGCGCTGCGCGCGGCCTTCGCGGGGGTGGACTCGGGAGACTGGGTGGACCCCTCGGGCGAGACGCGCGACGTGGTGGTGCGGCTCGTCCCCGAGTCCCGCATGCGCCCGAGCGACCTGGGGCGACTGCCCCTGGTGGTGGGCGCGGGGCAGGGCGGCACGGCGGCGCTGGTGCCCCTGGGGCAGGTGGCGCGCATCCGCGAGACGGTGGGGCCCGCTCAAATCAACCACCTCAACCGCGAGCGCGTCATCAACATCCAGGCCAACGTGGCGGGGCGCTCGCTGTCGGAGGTGATGGAGGACATCCGCGCGCGGACGGCGCGGGTGCGGCTGCCGCCGGGCTACGAGCTGGGCGAGGGCGGCGAGGCGCGCGACCAGGCCGAGGTGTTCAGCCGCGTCTTCCTCGCGCTCGGGGTGGCGGTGCTGTTGATGTACCTCATCCTGGTCATCCAGTTCGGCTCGTTCCTGGACCCGGTGGCCATCCTCGTCTCGCTGCCGCTGTCCCTCATCGGCGTGGTGCTGGCGCTGCTGGTGACGGGGGACACGCTCAACATCATGAGCCTCATCGGCGTCATCCTGCTGATGGGGATTGTCGCCAAGAACGCCATCCTGCTCATCGACTTCGCCAAGTGGGCGCACACGCGGGGCAAGCCCATGCGGGAGGCGCTCATCGAGGCGGGGCGCATCCGCCTGCGGCCCATCATGATGACGACGTTCGCCCTCATCGCCGGCATGGTGCCGGTGGCGCGGGGGGTGGGCGAGGGGGGCGACTTCCGGGCGCCGCTGGGCCGGGCCGTCATCGGCGGCGTCATCACCTCCACGCTGCTGACGCTGCTGGTGATTCCGACGGTGTATGAAATCCTCCACGACTGGCGCACCTGGGCGATGAGCAAGCTGCGGCGCACCCTGGGGCCCGGGGAGCACAAGCCGGGGCACGGGCCACCCCAGCCCCGGCCAGGGGCGTGAGGAGAGCGCCATGGAGGTGACGGTCCATGCGCGTTTCTGCCGGAACCTGAGGCGGGCTTCGAGGGTCCAGGGCGGCGCCGTCCTGCTGGTGGGGCTGGTGGTCCTGGTGGCGTGGGTGCTCGACATTCCCTCCCTCAAGGGGCTGCGGCCGGGCCTGCCCACCATGAAGGCCAACTCGGCCCTGTGCGCCATCCTCTCCGGGCTGGCGCTCCTGCTGGCGGGCCTTCCCCGGCAGAGCGCCTTCGTGCGGCACACCGCTCGGGGCTGCTCGGGACTCGTCGTCCTCATCGCCGGGTTGACGCTCACCCAGTACCCCTTTGACCTGGACCTGGGCCTCGACGAGCTCCTCGTGACGGACAACGCCCGCGACGCGGAGCTCGGCTACCCGGGGAGGATGGCCCCCAACACGGCCCTCTGCTACGTCCTGCTCGGCGTGGCGCTCTTCTCCATCGAAGTGAAGACGCGGTGGGTGGGCTGGCCCTCGCAGTGGTTCGCGGCCTTGGCCGGAGTCATCGCGCTGGTGGGCTTCGTGGGCTACCTCTACGGGCAGCAGGAGTTCACCGGCATCACCCGCTACGCGCAGATGTCGGTCCACACCACGGTGTGCTTCCTGCTGCTCTCCGTCGGCGTCTTCAACGCCCGCCCGGACCGCGGCTTCATGAAGGTCGTCACCCACTCGGGCGTGGGGGGCGTGCTCTCGCGCTGGCTGCTGCCGCCGGCGCTCGTCCTCCCCATCCTCCTGGGCGGAGGGGTGCTCGCGGGCTACCGGGCGGAGGCCTATGCGCTGCCCTTCGCGGTGGCGCTCATCGCCACGGGCAACGTCATCGTCTTCGCCGCGCTGGTGTGGGGCGCCGCCTTCGCGCTGGACCGGGTAGAGGCCCGGCGCCTGCGGGGCGAGGAGGAGCGGATGCGGCTGGTGGCCCGGGAGCAGGCCGCGCGCGCCGAGGCCGCCGCCCAGATGCGCGAGCGCTCCCGGGCCGAGGCCGCCGAGCAGGAGGCCAGCACGCTCGCCTCGGCCCAGCGCTTCCTCTCGGAGGCGGGCGTCTCCATGTCGGCCTCGCTCGACGAGGCGGAGACGCTGGCCACCCTCACCCAGCTCGCGGTGCCCCGGCTCGGCGACTGGTGCGTGGTGGACCTGCTGGAGCCGGAGGGCGCCCCGCGGCAGGTGGCGGCCACCCACGTGGACGCGGCCCGGGCCGGGCACCTGGCGGAGCTCGCGGACCGGCGCCCGACGGACCCGGCGCAGTCCGGCACCCTGGCGCACGTGCTGCGCACGGGCTACCCCCTGCTGCTCCCGGAGTTGGAGAGCCCCCGGCGGCTCGCGGACGTGCTGGGGGTGCGGCAGGGGGCGCCGTTGCACCTGCTGGGGGCGCGCTCGGCCATGGTCGTCCCCCTCCTGGCGCACGGCGAGCCCTTCGGCGCCCTCACCTTCGTGTCGTCGCGCACCGAGCGCCGCTTCACCGAGGCGGACCTCACCCTGGCCGAGGAGTTCGGCCGGCGCGCGGCGGTGGCGGTGGAGAACGCCCGGCTCTTCCTCGAGGCCCAGCGCGCGGTGCGCACCCGCGAGGAGGTGCTGGCCGTGGTGAGCCATGACCTGAAGAATCCGCTGGGCAGCATCTCGCTGAGCGTCCAGCTCCTGCGCCGGCTCCTCCCCGAGGGCGAGGTGGGCGAGCGGATGCGCAACCACACCCGCACCATCGAGCGCTCGGTGGAGCGGATGGACCGGCTCATCCGCGACCTGCTCGACATGGCGAGCCTCCAGGCCGGCCGGGTGAAGTTGGACCTGGGGCGCTACGCGGCGGACGACCTGGTGCGCGAGGGCCTGGTGCTGCTCGAACCGCTGGCCATCCAGAAGCGGATTGCGCTGCGGGCGCGCCCGGCTCGCGAGCGCAGCTGGGTGCGCTGTGACCGGGACCGCTTCTTCCAGGTGCTGACGAACCTGGTGGGCAACGCCCTCAAGTTCACCCCCGAGGACGGGAGCGTGACGGTGACGGTGGAGCCCCAGGGGGACTTCGTGCGCTTCTCCGTGCGCGACACCGGCCCGGGCATCCCCCCCGAGGCGCTGCCCCACCTCTTCGAGCCCTTCTGGCAAGCCAAGGGGACGGCCAGGCAGGGGACGGGGCTGGGCCTCACCATCAGCCGGGGCCTCGTGGAGGCCCACGGCGGCTGGCTGGAGGTGGAGACCGAGCCGGGGCAGGGGAGCACCTTCTCCTTCACCCTGCCCCGGGCCTCCCTGACGGCCGAGCGGGAGCGGGGCCCCGAGTCCACCGTCCACTGAGCGGGCGGGCAAGCATCCTTTTCGATCAGCTCCGGCGTGTGTGCCACACTGCGCCGTGTCCTTCGCCCCGCGGCGGAGGGCGCAGCCACTTCGGAGCACTTCGATGACGGACGAGCGCTGGACGAACGACTTCCTGGATGCCATGCGCGAGCAGTGCGACCCGCCGGCGGACGAAGCCGTGCGGAGCCTCTTCTCGCAGGGACTGGTGAACTCGGCCAACGAGCTGATGAAGCAGCTGGTGGCCAGCGAGCAGGTGCACGCGGAGCAGCTCCCCGCGCCGCTGCGGGGCTACTTCCAGCAGAGCGCCCGGTTGCCCTCGTGGGCGGACAAGGAGCTCATCCGCGAGGGGCAGGCGGTGTTCAGCCGCTGCGGCCCGCTGTCGGTGGTGGCGCTGGTGTGCGCGGCGTTGCCCACCTGCTACGCGGGGGCCCAGGGCGTGCAGGTGCTGCACCTCCCCGCCCGCCTGCAGACGGACACCCGGCGCCGCATCGTGGAGACGGCGCAGATGGTGGTGGACGTGATGGGCCCGGGCGGACTCGAGGAGGACGCCTGGGGCATCCGGGACGCGCAGAAGGTGCGGCTGATGCACGCCGCCGTGCGCCACCTCATCCGGCAGAGCGGCCGGTGGAACCCCGCGTGGGGCCAGCCCATCAACCAGGAGGACATGGCCGGCACGCTGGTGACGTTCTCGGTGGTGACCATCCGCGCGCTGTCGAAGATGGGCTACACCCTCTCGGCACGCGAGGCGCAGGCCTACTACCACGCGTGGCGGGTGGTGGGTTACATCATGGGCGTGGACGAGCGCCTGCTGCCGGAGGACTTCGAGGACGGCGAGCGCCTCACGGACCGCATCTTCGGACGCGTGTTCCGCGCCAGCGACGAGGGCAAGGCGATGACGCGCGCCCTCGTCGAGCTGCTGGAGCACATCGTCCCCGGCGACCTCTTCGATGGCATGTGCGCCACGCTCATCCGCCACCTGGTGGGGGACTCCACGGCGGACCTCATCGCCGTGCCGCCCTCGGACTGGACGCGCCACCTGGTCAAGCCGCTGAAGCTGCTGGGCTGGGTGATGGACGAGAGCGACGAGCAGAGCGCGGTGAGCGCGAAGCTCGCCGAGCTGTTTGGCCGCAAGCTGCTGGAGGGCATCGTCTGGGTGAGCCGCGGCAACGAGCGCCCCCCCTTCCGCATCCCCGCCGAGCTGGGCGAGTCCTGGAACGTGCGCAGCCGCGAGCAGCAGCTCTGAGGCGGCCCGGGCGGGCCTGTCCGCCAAGCCGGCGGACCTAGGGGCCCGCCGCCGGGAGCGTGAAGCGGAAGGTGCTGCCCTGGCCGGGGGTGGACTCCACCCAGATGCGCCCGCCGTGGCGCTCGACGATCTTCTTGCAGATGGACAGGCCGATGCCCGTGCCCGGGTACTCCTCCTTGCCGTGCAGCCGCTGGAAGATGGCGAAGATGCGCTCGTAGTACTGGGGCTCGATGCCGATGCCGTTGTCCTCCACCGAGACGGTGAGGGTGTCCTCCTCGCGCGTGGCGGAGATGCGGATGCGCGGGGGCCGCTCGCCGCGGAACTTCACCGCGTTGCCCACCAGGTTCTGCAGGAGCTGGGCGAGCTGGGACTCGTCCCCCTTCACCCAGGGCAGTGGCTCCACCTTCACCTCGGCGCCGGACTCCTCCAGGGCGAGGCGCAGGTGGGCGAGGGCGCGCTCGGCGCACTTCTCCAGCGGCACGGGCACCGGCTCCTTGCCCCGCGTGCCCACGCGCGAGAAGGCCAGCAGGTCGTTGATGAGCGCCTGCATTCGCATGGCGCCGTCCACCGCGTAGCGGATGAACGTGTCCGCGTCCGGGTCCAGCTTGCCCTTGTAGCGCCGCGCCAGCAATTGCACGTAGCTGGCCACCATGCGCAGCGGCTCCTGCAGGTCATGCGAGGCCACATAGGCGAACTGCTCCAGGTCCGCGTTGGAGCGCGCCAGCTCCTGGGCCCGCCGGGTGAGCTCGGCCTCGGAGCGCGCGGCCTCGGCGCGGGCGGCCTGCTCGCGCACCAACTGGCGCGCGTTCTCCTCCAGGGCGAGCCGCTCGGTGACGTCGGTGCAGACGCCCGTGAGCCGCGAGGGCCGGCCCTCCTCGTCCAGCGAGAGTCGGGCGTGGGTCTCCACCCAGCGCACCTCGCCGTCCGGGCAGACGATGCGGTACTGCACGTGGTGCTCCGGCTCGCGCTGGGCCACCACGCGCTGGATGCTGGAGAGCACCCGCTCGCGATCCTCCGGGTGCATGTCGCGCTGGTGGGCCTCGAAGTCGCCGCCGAAGCTGCCCACGGGGATGCGGTGGAGGCGCTCCAGCGTGGGCGACCAGGACACGCGCCCGGCCGGGATGTTCCACTCCCAGGCGCCCATGCGCCCCGCCTCGAGCGCCACCTCGTGCCGGGCCTGGGCGCGCTTCGCCTCCTCGTAGAGACGGGCGTTGTCCACCGCGAGCGCGGCCCGGCGGGCCAGCTCCTCCACCAGCCGCTGCTCCTCCGGCCCCAACCGCCGCGCCGACTCGGCGGTGGCCAGCGTGACGGTGCCCAGCGTCCGTCCACGGGCATTGAGGGGCGCGACGATGAGGGAGCGCAGGCCCAGCTCGCGCAGCATGCCCAGGTGCTCCTCGTCCCGAGCGACCTTCACCAGCATCTCATCGTTGATGTCGGAGGTGAGCGAGGAGATGCCCGTGTGCATCACGTGAGCGGTGCCCCCCTGGGCGCGTGGGTCCGACGGGTAGCGCTCGCGCATCCGCCGCACCCGCTCCACCTGGGCCGGGTCCTTGTGGATGGCCACCACCTGCCGGTAGGAGGTGGCGTCGTCCGCGAGGTCCACGGTGCACCAGTCGGCCAGTCGGGGCACCAGCAGGCGCGCGGTGGCGGCCAGCGTGCTCTCCAGGTCGAGCGAGGTGGAGAGCAGCTCCCCGGCCTCGGCCAGCAGCCGGAAGCGGCCCTCGCTCTCGCGCAGCGCCTGCTCGCGGTTGCGCGCCTCCGTCACGTCACGGGCCACGGCGAGCACCGAGCGCACCTCGCCGTGCGCGTCCCGCTCGGGCACCACGTGCGCCTCGAAGGCGCGGGGCCCGGACGGCGTGGGGAAGACGAACTCGAGCGACGTGCCCCTGCCCGCGAAGGCCTCGCCGAAGGCGCCCTCCCATTGGGCCATCCGCTCCTGCGGCATGCCGAGCTCCGCCATGCTGCTGCCCGGGAAGCGCTCCGGCGGCAGCCCCAGGATGCGCTCGACGACGGG
>NZ_DASVSO010000456.1:0-3450 GCF_036388035.1 Archangium sp. | reverse complement strand
GTGGGAGCGCGGCCCTCACGGGGAGCGCACGAGCTCGCCCCCGCCCGCCTCGGGGAGGTGGGGCTCGTAGAGGCTCACGCCGGAGACCTTCCACTTGTCGTACTTCGCGTTGCGCGCGAGGAACGTCTCCAGGTCCTCGTCCACCACCCGGCCGTTGCCGTCCACGCCGCGCCGCGCGTGCCGCAGCCAGGTGCGCCGGCCCTTCTGCACCACGAAGCCCAGGTGCGTCACCCGCGTGGCCTTCAGCGGCAGGTCCTCGCGCAGGACGATGAGGATGGTGCCCGAGGGCACCTGGCGCGCGTGCGCCATCACCCGCTCCAGCGGAATCATGTTCAGGCCGTAGGTGCCCCGTGGCTGGTGCGTCTTGGGCAGCCCCAGCGCCTGCGAGGAGCGCGACGTCCAGGTGAGCGGGGTGAGCGTCTTCTGCACGCGCACCGTGTCCTCACCGCCGTAGCGCCGCGTCACGTCCACCAGGAAGCCCTTGCGCTGGTTGTTGGGCAGCCACTGGGCCTCCATCAGGTGGTTGCGATTCTCGTAGGCGGGGGTGCTCGCGTAGCGCAGGCGCTCGAGCAGCGTGGGCACCTCGGCCTCGGCGTTGGCCAGGCTCATCGCCAGCGCCTGCTCCACGAAGGTGAGGCAGTCCACCGCGTCCAGCCGGAAGGGGGGATCCGGATCCACCCCCCTGCCCTCCCCCAGCGGCGAGTGGACGTAGGGCGTGCCCAGGAAGCGCTCGCTCACGCGCAGCAGCCGCTCGCGCAGGGGCAGCGCGGCCTCCTGGGTGATGAAGGCGGCGCGCTCCTGGGGGCTGAGCGAGGCCCACACCACGGGCGCGGGCCTGCCCGTCTGCACGGCCGGAGTGGCCCCGGCGGGAGGCGTCGCGGCGGCGGGCGCGTGGGCCAGCAGCGCCGAGAGCAGCACGAGCGCCTTCATTTCACCATCCCCGCCTTGCGGAGGAGGGCCTTGCGCTCGTCGTCCGCGAGGTGGAGCGTCTCCAGCTCCTTCTCGTAGGCGAGCTTCTCCTCCCCGTTGGCCTTCCACGAGGCGAGCACCAGCCAGCCCAGCATCGACTTGTCGCCGCCCTGGTGGAGGATGCGGGCCGCGCCGGCCGCGAGCGTGCGATCCTTGTCCTCGAGCAGCGGGCGGAGCGCGGTCTGCGACAGCTTCACGGGCAGCCCCTCGTAGAGGGCCAGGCCCTGGCGGCGCACGTGCTTGTCCTCCGAGCCCAGCAGCTTGCGCGCGAAGGCGAAGCCCTCGGGAGCGCCCAGCAGGCACAGCCCCCGCGCGGCGGAGAAGCGGGTGCTCTCGGAGCTGTCGTCGAGGAAGGCCTTGAGGCCCGGCGCCTGCTTCTTGTCCCCCGCGGCCCCCACCGCCTCCAGCAGCAGCACGCGCGTCTGAGGATCCGCCTCGGTGCGCGCCGTGGAGAGGAGGGCCTTGCCCACCCGGGGCTCGTGCGTGGCGCCCAGGGCGCGGGCCACCTCGCGGCGCACCCCGAGGGACTTGTCCTCCAGCAGCGGCAGCAGCACGTCCACGCGCCGGCTGCGCAGCCGGCCCAGGCCCTGGACGGCGTACATGCGCACCGCTCCGTCCTGGTGCCCGGTCAGCTCCACCAGGGTGGCCTCGGCCGAGCGCACCTCCAGCCCCGCCAGCACGGCCGTCACGTCCCGCAGCAGCCGCGGCTCCACCACGTCGGAGGCGGCCCGGATGAGGAGACTCGCCGCGTAGGCGTCCTCGCGCAGGATGCGCAGGCGCGAGATGGCGGTGGGCACCGCCAGGCGCCCCTCCAGCAGCTCATCGACGAGCTGCCCCGTCTCCGCGCGGCGCGACAGGCGCTTCTGGGCGGAGGGCGGGGCGGCCAGGACGACCGAAGCGGTGAGTGCGAAGAGGAGGACCAGGCAGGCGGGCAGGGTGCGCACGGCCGGGCACGATGACAAGGCCCCGGCGAGGCTGTCAAAACCCCGGCCGCGCCCGCTTCCTCCCTCGGGTGTGTGGGAGTGACCGATTCTTGACCCTCCCCGAGTCGATTGATACGACCGGACTCCAGTGTCTTCCAGCCCTTACCGTGAGGCCCCTCCCATGAAGCGACTCCTGGCAATGGTGGCTGCGGCGGGAGTCCTCGCCGGATGCGGCCCCCTGAAGTCCACCTCGCACCTGCTGGACGCGGAGGTGCAGATTCAAGCCGCCCGCACCGCCGGCGCCGAGAAGCTCGCCCCCTACGAGTGGACGGCCGCCAACCTCTACATCCACAAGGCCCGCGAGGAGGTCAGCTACTCCGACTACCAGGCCGGTGTGGACTTCGCCGAGAAGGCCTCCCGCTTCGCCGCCCAGGCGCGTGAGCAGGCCATGGCCAACGCCAACGCCGCCGAAGAAGCGGCGTCCTCCAGCCCCAACCCCTGACGCGAGAGCACCCTACCGATGCGACGTCTCCTCATCGCCTCTTCGCTGCTCCTGCTCTCCGCGGCCTGCGTGAGCGGTAACAAGGTCCGCGCCGACTCCGACGTCATCCAGGCCGAAATCGAGCGCGCCCGCCGCAGCGGCGCCATGCGCTGCGCCCCGGTGGAGCTCGCCACCGCCGAGGCCAACCTCGACTTCGCCCGGGGCGAGATCAGCCAGGGCACCAGCTACCGCGCCTCCGAGCACATCCGCACCGCCGAGACCGCCATCAAGACGGCCCTGGAGCGCTCCAAGAGCTGCGCCCCCCCGCGCGTCACGGTCAAGGAGAAGCCGGAGACTCCCACCCAGTCCCAGCAGAACCCGCAGCAGGGGGACGTCACCACCAAGCCGTCTCAGCAGGTGGTGGTGCAGATCGAGGAGAAGGACTCCGACTTCGACGGCATCTTCGACAAGGATGACCCCTGCCCGGACCGCGCCGAGGACCGCGACGGCTTCGAGGACTCGGACGGCTGCCCCGAGCCCGACAACGACCGGGACGGCGTGCTGGACGGCAACGACAAGTGCCCGCTGACGCAGGGCCCGCTCTCCAACCAGGGCTGCCCGGAGGAGGCGCCGACGGACAGCGACGGCGACAGCATCCCCGACAACGTGGACAAGTGCCGCGACCAGGTCGAGGACAAGGACGGCTTCGAGGACAGCGACGGCTGCCCCGAGGCCGACAATGACCAGGACGGCCTCATCGACACGGCGGACAAGTGCCCCGATGCCTCCGGGCCCATCCCCAACCTGGGCTGCCCCCGCACGGACAAGGACGGGGACAACGTCGAGGACTCGCTGGACAAGTGCCCCACGGAGCCCGAGGACAAGGACGCCTTCCAGGACGAGGACGGCTGCCCGGACCTCGACAACGACGCCGACGGCATCCCCGATGGCCTCGACCGCTGCCCGCTGAAGACCGGCCCGCTGGAGAACGGCGGCTGCCCGGATGACGACAAGGACGGGGACGGCACGGTGGATCGCCAGGACGTGTGCCCGGATCAGCCCGGCCCCAAGGAGATG
>NZ_DASVSO010000455.1:0-4227 GCF_036388035.1 Archangium sp. | reverse complement strand
CGTCACGCTCAGCGACGAGGAGGCGCGGCGCCGTCGCACACAGAAGACGATCAACGAGCGCCGGGCACCGCCCACCTTCGACGTGGTGGTGGAGATGGTGAGCCGCGACGAGGTGCTGGTGCACCGCGACACCGCCCAGTCGGTGGACCGGCTGCTGGCGGGCGAGGACGTGGGCGGCGAGCGGCGCCAGCTCGTCGAGGGCCAGGTGGAGGTGAAGGCCGAGCCCAAGGCGGTGGCCCCGCTGCCGGCACCGGCCGCCGCCGCGCCCGCTCGCGAGTCCTCGCGGCTCGGGCCGAAGCGCCAGCCCGGCCTGCGTCAGGGCACCTCGCGCATCTACGCCCACGCGGCCAGCCGGGATCTGCTCGAGCGGGTGCTGAGAGACATTGGGGCGGACGCGCGCGTGGTGGGCCGCCTGGAGAACGCGGACCTCATCCTCACGCTGCGCTCGCGCGCCAATGATCCGAAGCTGCGCAAGGTGTCGGAGAAGACGGGCGCGCGCGTGCTGGCCATCAAGCGCAACAGCTCGTCGGAGATGCGCCGGGTGCTGCGCGATGCCTTCCTCATCGCCGAGGGCGTAGACGAGGAGCAGGTGCGCGAGGCGGTGCTGGAGGCCGAGCACGCCATCCAGCGCGTGCTGAGCGAGAGCGTGGTGGTGCCGCTGGCCCCGAGGCCGCCCCGGCTGCGCAAGCTGCAGCACCGGCTCGTCTCGCGCTACCACCTGGAGACGGTGAGCCACGGCAGCGAGCCCCAGCGCCACCTCATCATCTATCCGCTCGGGGCCCTGGTGGACATGCCCCAGGGCCGGGACATCGAGATGGAGGGAGAAGAGGAGAGCGCGGGGGGGCACTGAGGCCGGGCTCCCCCTCCGCTCTCCCCGGTGAAGTGGGCCGCTCAGGCGCCCATGTGCGGCTTCTCACCCGTCTTGTCCTGCGGCCGCTCCTCGCCCATTCGCGAGGTTTCCTGGGACGCCTCCGGGGGCCGCACTCGCACCCGGTTGTGGACGTCGTGCACCCCGCGCACGCTGGCGGCGAGGTCCTCGATGGCGCGCTTCTCCCAGCGCTCCTCCACCCGGCCGCTCAGGGTCACCTCGCCGTCCTTGACGGTGACCTCCACGTCCCCCACGTCGACGGGGCCCTGCATGAGCTGCTCGCAGACGTCCTCGCGGATGCGGTCGTCCGCGCGCTGGTAGCCCCGCGGCGGCCGGGCCGGGCCGCGCCGGGCCTCGGTCCTCTCCAGCAACGCGTCGTAGCTGCCGGGCCGGTAGCCGCGCTGGTAGCTGCCCAGGCCTGCGAGGCCTCCCTGGTTGTAGCCGCGCGCGGCGCCGCCGCTGAAGTTGTAGCCCGGGCGGCCCTCGTCGCCGGTCCGGGTACCCTCGTCGCGCACCGGCCGGTCCATCCGCCGCGCACGCACCGGATACCGCGGCCCCTCGCCTACGTTGTCGTCATCACGCCGTGCCATCGTGGACTCCTCTCCTGTCGGGTGAGTGGGGCGCTGCCTCACGAGTGCAGCGTCCGGCCTCCCTGCTGCGAGCCCCGGTTCTCGTCCCTGCGCTCCTGGCCCGGCTGCTCGCGCGCGACGCGGATCTCGTTGGTGACCTCGGTCACGCCGAGCACCTCCTCGGCCAGGTCCTCGATGGCGCGCTTCTCATCGCGGCTCTTCACCGTGCCGGTGAGGGTGACCTCGCCCTTCTCCACCCGGACGTCCACGTCATCGGCATCCATCCAGGCCTGCATCAGCCGCTCGCAGAGATCCTCGCGGATGCGCTCGTCCGAGCGCTGGTAGCTGCGCGGTCCACGGCCCCGCCGGGGCAGCTCGGGCGAGCGCTCGGAGGAGCCATAGGCACCCCGTAGGCCGTCGGCGCCGAAGCCGTGGCCCATCTCGAAGTCCCGGTCGCCCCGGTCGCGCGTGGGGCTCGTGGAGTAGCCGGTGCGTGGGCGCTGCTCCATGTACGAGGACTGCACGCGCGGGGGCTCGTAGTCCGCGTCGCCGAAACCGCGAGTGCCGTAGCCCCGGTCGCGGCCCTGGTCCTGGCTCCAGCCCTGGCCCCAGCCGTAGCGCTGGTAGTCCTCGCCGCCGCCCGTCTGGCCCGGGTCCCCGGCCCCCAGCCCGTACTGGCCCCGGTCCCAGCGGTCGGTGTCATACGGCTGGGTGAGCGGGGCGCCGCGGGAGCTCCGGGCGCCGTAGCGATCGAAGTCGCCCCGGGTCCGCTCGCGCGTCATCTCGCCCCAGAAGCCCTCGCCGAACCCATCTCCCGTGCCGCCCGCGGGACGGTACCCCGGGCTGCCCCGCATCAGCCCGCCGCGGTGGTACTCCTCGCGGCTGTCCTGGTCGAAGCGTCCGCGATCCTCGTCGCCGCCGTACTCGTAGCCCCGGCCGTAGCGATCCGCGTCTCGCTCACCGACGTAGCCGCCCATGCCCCGGCCGGTGCGCTCGGTGGCCATGTCCCGGCCGAAGCGGTCGAGATCTCCGCGGCCCGTGCCGTCACGATCCTCGTCACGTGAGCGGCCCATGTCGCGCGCCTCCCGCCGCCCCATGTCACGTCCTCGATCGTCGCCCCGGCCCTGCCACTCCCCGTACCGCCGCCTGTCCGCCATCGCCGCCTCCTTGGGGTTGAGTAGCCAGAGGGTCGTACTGGCTCCCACCCGCGGCAAGAGGGCGTCGGCACATGCCGCTCGGCTATCCCTCCCCGCTGGCGGAGGACTCCGCCCACCACTCGAACCAGGTGCGCCGGGCCACCCAGGCGATTGCCAAGGACACGACGCCGAGCAGCCCCAATTCGAGCCCCTCGGGGTGACGCACCGCACAGGCGCCGACGAGCAGGCCCGCTAGCAAGATGAGGACCGTGGACAGTCCCTGGTGGAAGCGGGCGACGTCCGTGCGCGGCCAGGTGTCGTCTCCCGCACGCGCCCGCCGTCCCATGGCCACCAGGCCCCGGGCCACCGCCAGCAGGAAGAGCGCGTAGCCGGAAGCGAACAGCACCTCGACGTGGAGGTTCATGGCCCGGGCTCCACCTGCGGCGGAGAGCATCCACTGTGCGATGGCCCGGGGCGCGGGAGTGTCGGGGAGGTGAATCGCCTCGGGCCGGGCCCGCTCAGCTCGCCGGACGTCGCGGGCGGGCCAGGCCCAGCACCACCAACCCGGTGAGGGACAGGGCCCCGCCCACGACGCAGACGCCGCTCCAGCCCCAGCGGCTCCAGGCGAGGCTGCCCAGCCAGGCCCCCGTGGCGCCGCCCACGAAGTACGTCACCATGTAGACGGTGTTGAGGCGGTTGCGGGCCTCGGGGCGCAGCGCGTAGACGCGCGTCTGGTTGGAGATGTGGTTGGCCTGCGCGCCCAGGTCCAGGAGGATGACGCCGAGCGCGATGCCCCACAGCCACTGGCCGAGCAGCCCGAGCACGACGAAGGACGCGAGCAGGATGCCGATGGCGAAGACGTTGATGCGCCGGTCCCCGCGCACGTCGGCGTAGCGCCCCACCAGCGGCGCGGCGACGGCGCCCGCCACGCCCACCACCCCGAAGAGTCCCGCCACCTGGGGCCCGTAGTGCTGGGGCATGGACTGGAGGTAGAGCGCCAGCGTGGCCCAGAAGGCACTGAAGCCGCCGAAGGTGAGCGCGCCCAGCACCGAGTGCAGCCGCAGCACGGGCTCCTCGCGCACGAGCCCTCCCAGCGAGCGCAGCAGGGCCGGGTAGGGCAGGGTGGCGCTGGCCGGCTGGCTCGGCAGCGCGAGCCGCAGCACCCCGGCCAGCAGGAGCATCAGCCCCGCGGCGAGCCAGAACATCGCGCGCCAGCCGAGCCGCACGCCGAGGAAGCCCGCGGCGGTGCGCGACAGGAGGATGCCGATGAGCAGCCCGCTCATCACCGTGCCCACCACGCGGCCCCGCTCGGGCGCGGGAGCCAGGTGCGCCGCGAAGGGCACCAGCAGCTGGGGCACCACCGTCATCACCCCCACCAGCCCGCTGGCGGCCACCATCCACGGCAGGCTCGGCGCCAGCGCCACGCCCATCAGCGCGAGGCTCACCAGCACCGTGGTGAGGACGATGGTGCGCCGCCGCTCCAGGCTGTCGCCGAGGGGGACGATGAGCAGCAGCCCCAGGGCGTAGCCCACCTGGGAGGCGGTGGGGATGAGCCCCAGCGCGCCATCCGTGGCGTGGAACGTCCGCCCGATGTCTCCGAGCAGGGGCTGGTGGTAGTAGAGGTTCGCGACGGCCAGGCCCGCCGCGGCCGCCA
>NZ_DASVSO010000454.1:0-4299 GCF_036388035.1 Archangium sp. | reverse complement strand
GCCCGAACTGTTCACCGAGGAGCAACGCCTCTACCTCAAGACGGCGCTCCAGTTCTCCGTGGAGCAGGTCCTCCCCTTGTCCGACAAGATCGAGGCCAAGGACAACGCGCTGCTGCGCGACCTGCTGCGCCGCGCGGGCGAGCTCGGCCTGCTGATGATCGACATCCCCGAGGCGTACGGGGGCCTCGGGCTGGACAAGACGACCTCGCTGCTGATCGCCGAGGCCATGAGCATGCAGGGCTCCTGGTCCGTATCCTTCGGCGCGCACACGGGCATCGGCACGCTGCCCATCGTCTGGTTTGGCAACGATGCCCAGAAGCAGAAGTACCTACCGAAGCTGGCCACCGGCGAGCTCGTCGCGGCCTACGCCCTCACCGAGCAGGGCAGTGGCTCGGACGCGCTGGGGGCCAAGACGAAGGCCGTGCTGTCTCCGGACGGCAAGGAGTGGATCCTCAACGGCTCCAAGCTCTACATCACCAACGCGGCCTTCGCGGACGTGTTCGTGGTGTTCGCCAAGGTGGACGGCGACAAGTTCACCGGCTTCATCGTGGAGCGCGGCACGCCCGGGTTCACCGTGGGCCCCGAGGAGCACAAGATGGGCATCCGTGGCTCGTCCACGTGCCCGCTCTACTTCGAGGACGCGCGCATCCCCCGGGAGAACCTGCTCGGCGAGGTGGGCAAGGGGCATAAGATCGCCTTCAACATCCTCAACTACGGCCGGCTCAAGCTGGGCGCGGGCGTGCTCGGCGGCATGAAGCTGCAGCTGCGCAACGCGCTGCTCTTCGCGCAGGAGCGCAAGCAGTTCAAGGCGACCATCGCCAGCTTTCCGCTCATCCGCGAGAAGCTCGCGCGGATGACCACGCTCGTCTACGCGGTGGAGAGCATGACGTACCGCACGGCGGGTCTGGTGGACGCGTCCATGGCCGGGGCGAACAAGACGGCGGCGGACTACGAGGCGCGCCTCATCGCCGCCATCGAGGAGTACGCCATCGAGTCCTCCATCATGAAGGTGTACGGCTCGGAGGCATTCGGGTACCTGGTGGACGACGCGGTGCAGATCCACGGCGGGGCGGGCTACATCGAGGAGTACCCGGTGGAGCGCGCGTACCGGGATGCGCGCATCAACCGCATCTTCGAGGGCACCAACGAGATCAACCGCATGCTCATCGCGGGCATGCTGCTCAAGCGCACGATGAAGGGCACGCTGCCGCTCTTCGAGGTGGCGCAGGCGGTGGACGAGGAGCTGTCGGCGGGGCGGCTGCCGAAGGCGCGGGTGCAGGACGAGCTGGCCGCGGAGGAGCAGGCGACGGAGAACCTCAAGCGACTGGCCATCTACACGCTGAAGGTGGCGGCGGAGGCGTTCGGCCCGGCCATCGAGGAGCACCAGGTGGTGCTGGCCACGGTGGCGGACATCGTCATGGACGCGTACGCACTGGACTCGATGGTGACGCGCACGCGGCAGACGGCGGACGGGAAGCTCGACGCGGCGCGGGTGGCGATGACGCGGCAGTACGCCACCGAGGCCAACGCGCGCTCCTACGACAGGGCCCGGCTCGCGCTGTGCGCCACCGCGAAGGGAGACGCGCTCAAGGAGCACCTGGGCAAGGTGGCGCGGCTGGAGCTCTTCACCCCGTACGACCCGGTGGAGTTGCGCGAGACGGTGCTCAAGTCCGTGGAGCAGGCCAGCGGCTACCCGCTGTCGGCGGTGTAGCGCTCACGGCATTTTCATCACCGCGTCCATGCCGAAGCAGACGCGGGCGCGCCAGGGCGGCGGCGGGAGGGACTCCAGCGAGAGGAGCTTCTCCAGCCGCTCGTGGGTGTCCCGGCTCAACGTGCCGAAGTTGACGCCAAAGGTGGGCAGCACCTCCGGCCCACCCGCGGACGTCCACGCCACCTCGCCGTGCAGCATGAGCGTCCCCAGCGTCAGGTCCATCTCCAGCAGGAAGGGCATGCCCACCTTCACCGACTGGGGCAGCGTCGGGGCCTCCACCTCCAGCCCCACGCCCCCGCGCGACAGGTCCTTCACGAAGTAGGGCGGCGCGAAGGGCGTCTCCTCCTCCATCGCCGGCAGGCGCAGCGGAATGCGCGGGTAGCGGCGCAGCTTCTCGAACTCCTGCAGGTCGAAGATGCGCTGCAGCACCGCGTCCAGCCCGCCACGGTCCATGCCCGCGTCGTACTTCACGGTGATCATGTAGCGCCCGTTGGGCTGCGGCGTCACCCGCACCACCTCGCCCAGCACCTCCACCGGCGTGGGCACCCCGGGGTTGTGCATCTCGAAGACGAAGCGCGTGCCGAGCGGCAGGCTCTTCTGCACCTGCAGCGTCACGCCTCCCTGGCCGACGCTGCGCGTGTACTCGCTCAGCAGCGCTTCCGGTTTCTTGTAGGCCACCTTGAGGCGGACCTCGGCGGGGGCCTTCTGGGTCGCGGTCTGGCTCATGGCTGCTGTCCCCTGGCTGGGTGCATGGATGGGCGGATCATAAGGCATGAAGAAGGCCGGGCTTCCAGCGTGGAAGACCCGGCCTCGGGTGCCACCGTGCTGAGGAGGCGACTAGGCCTCCGGCAGTTCACCGGCAGTGATATCGAGGGTCTTGTTGGTGTAGACGTAGCTGCCCTCGGTGGTCTTGATGGTGCCGTCGAGCACCAGCTTCACGCTGCCGCTCCGGGTCGAGGTGGCGTTCACGCTCATCGTCAAGAGAGGACGCCCCGAGGGCGCGTCCGGATGAGTCCCTCGCACCCCCGGCCAGGATGCGAGGAGTGGGCGGCCCCAAGGGGGGCACCCAGCGGCGGCAGTAATGCAGGGGCCTTTCGCCGGGGTCAATCCGTCCGGTCTCCTCCACTTCTTCCCACTCCGGCTCCCCGGGCCTCTATCCCCTCGGAGACACGGGCCTGTACGGGCCTGTTGCATTTCTTGACCGGGTAGGGGGCCGCGCGTATTTTCCGCCGCCCAAGTGGATCGGAGTGGGAAGGGGTGGCGTAATGTGGATCGGCCGGGCTGACAGGGTGGACCTCTCCGCGTGTTCCGTGGCGTCTATGAGCACCAGATCGACGCGAAGGGGCGCACCAGCCTCCCGGCCCGGCTGCGCGAGACGCTCGTGGGGGGCTACGACGAGCGCCTCATCATCACCACGGCGTTGGACCCCTGCCTCCACGCCTATCCGGTGCGCGAGTGGGAGCAGCTCGAGGCCGCTCTCGCCAAGCGCAACCCGATGGAGCCCGGGGTGAAGACGCTCATGCGGCTCTACGTGGCCAGCGCGCAGGAGTGCCCGCTCGACAAGCTCGGGCGCGTGCTCATTCCGCCGTCGCTGCGCGCCCACGCGGGGTTGGACAAGGACGTGGTGTGGGCGGGGATGGTGAAGGTGATTGAGCTGTGGAGCCGCGAGGGCTGGGCGAAGGCCCAGGAGGAGGCGCGCAAGGAGGCCTCCAGCGCGGACGTCATGCGCGTGCTCACGGAGCTGCGCTCGGTGTAGCGGGCTGTAGCTCGCTGTAGCCAAAATCTGGACGCGAAGCAGGAAAGCCGGGAAGGTGGCGACATGAACCAGACAGCCGAGTCACAGGGCATTCGCGCGGTGTCGAGTGGACGCGTGGAGACCCTCATGCTCGAGGGGGAGCTTCTGGAGAAGGATCTCACCGAGCTGTGCGAGGAGCTCGTGCGCCGCATGCAGCGGGGCCTGCGCAACGTGGTGATCGACTTCAGCGAAGTGAGCCACCTGGACTACCGCGGCGTGAAGCCGCTGATGGCGCGCGCCGAGGCCTTCCGCAAGACGGGCGGGGACGTGAAGCTGGCGGGGCTCTCGCCCTACCTGTCCGCCATCTTCCGGGCCGCGGGCGCCTACAACGCCTTCGAGTTCTACCCGCATATGAACGATGCCCGGGCCGCCTTCGCGCTCGCGCGGGCTCCCTTCGTCTGATGTGGGCACCTCTTGGCTGACTTCAGCCACCAGACCGTCCTCCTGAAGGAGGCGGTGGAAGTCCTTCGACCGGGAGCGGGGACGGTGATCATCGACGGCACACTGGGAGGTGGTGGCCACACGGAGGCGCTCCTCGCCCGAGGTGCGACCGTCATCGGTGTGGACCGCGACCCCGTGGCCCTCGAGGCCGCCCGGGCCCGGCTCGCCGGCTACCCGCGCTTCAGCGCGCGCCAGGGCAACTTCGGGGACCTGCTCGACGTGGCCTCGGACGTGCTGCCGGTGGACGGCGTGCTGGTGGACCTGGGCGTGTCCTCTCCCCAGCTCGACGTGGCCGAGCGCGGCTTCTCCTTCCAGAAGGACGGGCCGCTGGACATGCGCATGGGCGACACGG
>NZ_DASVSO010000453.1:0-6310 GCF_036388035.1 Archangium sp. | reverse complement strand
ACCATGCCCGGCTCGCCCTCGCCCTGCACCTGGTAGTACAGCGATGCCCCGTCGGGCACGGTGAGGTAGTCCTGCCGGAAATAGTGGCTCATGGGATCACGCGTCCGCCTCGGCTTCGGGTGGGAGTCCCTTGTCCAGGCCGTACTTCGCGATCTTCAAGATAAGGTTGGAACGGCTGATGCCAAGCTCTCGGGCAAGCCGGCTCTTGTTGTTGCCGGTCCGAGACAGTCCCTGCTGGATCATCTCGCGCTCCAGTGTCTCCACGGCCTCGTTCAGCTTGCCGGTGGCCCGGGCGGAGGTGAGCAGGGGTGAGACTCCCGGGGAGATGGCGTCGCGGATACGGCTGGAGATGAGGTCGGCGGGCAGCCATTCCAGATCGCCACCGAGCACCAGCAGCCGCTCCATTTCGTTCTCCAGCTCACGCACGTTGCCGGGCCAGGCGTACGAGCCGAGCAGCGTCATGGCCTCGGGGGCGAGGCCCCGGACGTGCTGGCCCTCGCGGTGGTGCTTGCGCAGGAAGTGGTCCACCAGCAGGGGCAGGTCGTCCCGGCGCTCGCGCAGCGGCGGCAGCATCACGCGGATGACGTTGATGCGGTAGAAGAGGTCCTCGCGGAACTCGCCCCGCTTGACCAGCTCGCCCAGGTCCTTGTGGGTGGCGGCGATGACGCGCACGTCCACCTCCTTGGGCTCGGTGCCACCCACGGGCAGGAAGGTGCCCTCCTGCAGCACGCGCAGCAGCTTCACCTGCAGGGCGGGGGACATGTCTCCCACCTCGTCCAGGAAGAAGGTGCCCCGGTCCGCCACCTCGAAGAGGCCCTTCTTGTCGCGCATGGCCCCGGTGAAGGCGCCGCGCATGTGGCCGAAGAGGGCGCTCTCCAGCAGGTTGTCGTTGAAGGCCGAGCAGTTCTGCACCACGAAGGGCGCGTTGCGCCGGGGGCCGTTGTCGTGGATGGCGCGCGCCACCAGCTCCTTGCCCGTGCCCGACTCGCCGTTGATGAGCACGGTGGCTTCCGAGTTGGACACCTTCTCCAGCAGCTTGAAGATCTCCTGCATGGGCCCGGAGCGGCCGATGATGTTCTCGAAGCGGTAGTCCTCGCCCTGGCCCGGCGAGAGCGGCTGGAGGCCCCGCTCCTCCTTGCGGACGCGCTCGGCCTCGTGGGCGGCGAGCTCGGTGGCGCCGTATTCGAGCAGGTCCACCAGCTTGCCCAGGTCCGCATCTCCCAGCACCGGCAGGCGCTCCACCGCGCGCTCCACGTCCAGCGCGGCGCCCGGCTGCAGCTCGCGCAGGCGCGCCTTGAGCACCTCCTGCTCCCGGCCCGAGGGCGGCTCGCGCAGGAAGCCCTCCACGAAGAGGAAGCCCTCGTACTCATCCTTCACATAGAGCGGGGCGCCGATGAGGCTGAACTGCAGGTGGCAGGGGTGCACGAGCGCGCGGCGCAGCCGCCGGTTCGCCTTGAACTGCTCATGGAGCTGGCGCACCGACTGGTTGCAGCGCCGCAGGCCCTCTCGTGAGGTGAGCGAGAGGCGGCAGCCCTCGTTGGGCGTGGGGGGAATATCCGCGCCCTTCTGCCAATCCAGCACGATCCCGTTGCGATCCACGAGATGCATCTCCGCCCGCCACCACTTGCGGATGACTTCTCGCAGCATGATGATGGTGTGCAGGTTCTGGTGCCTCTCGAGGTCCATCTGCCGTGCCTTGGGGATGTTCAACAGGGGTTAAAACCTTGAACCCGTGATGTTTTTGGACTCTATCCGCTCGGCGCGTCTCCGTGGAGGAGCGTTCGCACATCATCCGCTCGTGACTACCTCTCCTCACACCCATGGCGCAGGGCATGACCATGACCACGATGAGGCGTGCGGGGGACATGGCCACGGCCATGGGAAACCGGCGAAGCGCCCGCTTCCTTCCATGAAGGAGGAGCGGCGGAAGGACCGCAACCGGCTGTTCTTTGCCCTGGCGCTCACCGGCACCATCGCGGTGGCCGAGGCGGTGGGGGGCTACCTCACCAACTCCCTGGCCCTGATGGCCGACGCGGGCCACATGCTCACGGACATCAGCGCGCTCGGGTTGAGCCTGCTGGCGCTCTGGTTCGCGGGCAAGCCGGCGGACGTGAAGAAGACGTACGGCTACTACCGCATGGAGATCCTCAGCGCGCTCCTCAACGGGGTGCTGCTGGTGGGGATCACCGTGGTCATCCTCGTGGAGGCCTGGGAGCGCTTCCGCTCGCCGACCGAGGTGCGGCTGGGGCCCATGGCCATCGTCGCGCTGATCGGCCTGGCGGCGAACCTCGGAGCGCTGGGCTTCCTGCACAGCTCACACTCGATGAACGTGCGCGGGGCCTTCCTGCACGTGCTGGGCGATGCCCTGTCGAGCGTGGGCGTGCTGGTGGGCGCCGGGGTGATGTGGCTGACGGGCTGGTACGTGGTGGACCCGCTCATCTCGGTGCTCATCTCGGTGGTGATCGTCGTGGGCGCGCTGCGGCTGGTGCGCGACGCGGTGGACGTGCTGCTCGAGGCGGTGCCGGCGCACGTGGACCTGTCCGTGGTGAAGGAGCTGCTGCTGAAGGTGCAGGGGGTGCGCGACGTGCACGACCTGCACGTGTGGACGATCGCCAGCGGGATGTACGCGCTCTCGGCGCACCTGGTGGTGCGGGATCCCATGGTCTGCAACAACGATGAGATCCTCTCGGCGGTGAAGCACGAGCTCTTCGACCGCTTCGGGATCGATCACACCACCATCCAGATCGAGAGCGAGACCTACGCCCATATGGGCGAGGTCCACTGACGCCTCAGGTCCCTCGTATCGTCGGCCAGGACCCCGAGGGCCTGCGCGTGTCGCCCCGCTGCCTGCGCTGCAGGGTGCGGTAGCCGTGCAGGGCCTCGAGGTGGAGCGGGTCGGCCTGCAGGGCCTGCTCGTAGGCGGCGAGCGCCAGGGCGAGCTGGCCCGACTTCTCCAGCAGGCGGGCCGACATGAGCTGCACCAGCGAGCGCGCCTCGGCCCCTCGCTCCCGGGCGAGGAAGCGCTGCCGGGCCTCCTCCATCTGGGAGACGGTGAGCCCCTCGGTCAGGCAGCGGATGATGCCGGCCAGGTTGTGCCGGGTGGCGTCGTACTCCACGCGGCGCTCCAGGTGGCCCAGGACGAAGAGGGCCTGGGAGACGCGCTCGAGCTGCCGTTCCACCTGGACGCGCTGCTCCGCCGAGAGCGCGCCGGAGAGCAGGGCCTCGAGGGTCTGCCGCGCGAGCCGGGCCGCCTCGCGCACCCGCTCCCGCGACGCATCGAGCGCCAGGCCGAGCAGGCTGTAGTGATCGCCCTGGGCCCGGCCGCGGAAGTCGCGCAGCACGGCCTCCGCCTCGGGGTTGTCGCGCACCGGCGCGGCCACCGGCCGCTCACCGGACAGCAGGCGGGTGAAGGTCTCGTGGAAGCCGGGAGTCACCTGCAGCAGCTCCACCCCGAAGCCGGGCACCATGCCCCAGGCCTGGGCCTGATCGGGCGTCACGTGTCGCACCACCTGGCCGGTGCAGGGCAGCTCTCCCCCGGAAAGCTCCAGCACCAACTTCACCCGGGTGAGCAGCGGTGGCGGTGTCTCGGTGCGCAGGAAGAGTCCGGTGCGGCCCACCTGATCGCAGCCGAGCCGCTGGGGGGCCTCGCCCTCCTTCACGCAGACCCGGGCCTGGAAGGCCGAGGCGGTGGAGCGCTTGTCGCCCGGGCTCACCGCCGACAGGAGCGCGGCCTTGAACTCGGCGGCGCTGGGGTAGCGCTCCGCTGGCAGCCGCGCCATCGCGCGCTGGAGCACCCGCGAGAGGGCCGGGGGCACCTTGGGGGCGAGCTCGTGCGCAGGCCGGGGAGTGACCTGGAGATGGGCCATGAGGACCTCCGCCGCGGTGCGCCCGGTGAAGGGATTGCGCCCGGTGAGGAGGCGATAGCCGAGCACCCCGGCCGCGTAGAGGTCCGTGCGCGCGTCCACCTCGCCCCCGCCGCACTGCTCGGGTGCCATGAACTCGGGAGTGCCCAGCAGCACGCCGGACTGGGTGGGCGTCTCGTCGGAGGAGTAGAGGTGCTTGGCGATGCCGAAGTCCAGCAGCTTCACCCGGTGCCCACCGTCCTCGCGCGGGAGCACGAAGACGTTGGCCGGCTTGAGGTCTCGATGGATGACGCCCTGGGCATGCGCGGCGCCGAGCGCGTCACACACCTGCGCGAGCAGCTCCACCGCCAGCTCGGGCGCCAACGGCTCCCGGGCGAAGGTGCCCAGGTGCATGCCCTCCAGGTACTCCATGACCAGGTAGGGCCGGCCCTCGTACGTGTCGAGGTCGAAGACCGTCACCACGTTCTCGTGCTGGATGCGGCTGGCCCCGCGCGCCTCGGCCAGGAAGCGCGCCACCAGCTTCGCGTCCTCGGCGAGGTGCGTGTGGAGCACCTTCACCGCCACCCGCTTCTGGATGAGGCCATGCTCGGCCAGATAGACGCCGCCCATGCCGCCGCGCCCGATCTGGCGCACGATCCGGAAGGTGCCGAAGCGTTGGCCGACCAGGGGATCCTGGGGCGGGGAGGGTGCGGCGTACAGCGGCGTCCTGGGGGCCGCGCCCTGGCCGCGCACCAGGGTGGGGCAGTCCCCTGGGTCGGAATGGGATGGCTGGCAGGGACAAGCGAACGCAAGCGAGGATTTCATCGCGAAGAAAGCACCCGGAACATGTGACCCCACCCTTCCACCCGCTTCCGCGCCTTCCACTTCGCACAGATCGGCCCGGACCCCATCCTGTTGGCGGAGACACAATTGCTAGCGGCGTGCCACCCGTAGTCCTCCTCCCCGGGATGGAGCAAGGTGTAGTGCAAGACGTTGATCTTCTTCGCGTCCTCAGTGTTTTCTGGGCAGCAGTCCGAGCCCTCGAACCTGTCCCGCGGGCCGAGCATTTGTAAAAAAGTAAGCCACCTTTCTGAAAAAAGTTCAGCTTTTTGCCTCCTGCTCTCCTGTTGTGAAAACATGAAGTTCTGGATAAGCGGGGCTCATGCGGATCCTCTTCGTCTTGCTCGGGCTGTTCGTGGCCGGTGGCGCGGGAGCTGAACCCGATACCTTCGGACTGGGGAGTGGGAGGAATGGCTCCCGGCGCATCGAGGACACGGGCGTCGTCCTCAACCGCTATGCGCGCCTCACCGCCGATGCGGCCGTGGGCACGAGCCTCCTGACGGTCTCGGACTCCACGGGCTTCGTCGCCGGGGAGCTGGTGCTCGTCCACCAGTCCACGGGCCTTCTGCCCGCGCCGGACTCCGGAGAGCAGCGTCCGCTCCACCTCGACGGGAGCCCGGTGGGACGCTTCGAGTACGCGCGGCTCGCCTCGGTGGCGCCGGGCGAGCTCCGCCTCTCCGCGCCGCTGCTGAACGGCTACGCCGGCAACGGGGCCCAGGTGGTGGCGGTGCCCGAGTTCTCCGAGCTGGAGGTGCGGACGGGTGCCTCGGTGCGTGCCGAGCCCTGGGACGGGGGCACGGGCGGCATCCTCGCGGTGCTGGTCACCGGACGCCTGCGCAACGATGGCCTCGTCACCGTGGAGGGCGCGGGCTTCCGGGGCGGTGACTTCCTCTCTCACGCCAACCTCACGGGATGCACCGGCCTGGATGAGCCGGTGGCCAGCGGTGGGGCCTACAAAGGGGAGGGCCTGGTGGCGGGCCGCTTCGGCACGGCCTCCGGGCGGGGCAACCTGGCCAATGGCGGTGGAGGCGGCATCTGCCACAACGCCGGCGGCGGAGGGGGCGGGCACGCGGGGCTGGGAGGCATGGGAGGCCGCTCCGCGCCTGTCGATGGCGCGCGGGCCGTGGGCGGACTGGGCGGGGCGCCGGTGGTGTACCCGCCCTATGAGCGTCTCCTCTTCGGCGGCGGAGGGGGCGCGGGAGAGGGCAACAACGGGGAGGGAACGGGAGGCGGGGCCGGTGGAGGACTGATGCTCATCCGCGCGGGCGAGGTGCGGGGCGTGGGGCGCTTCCGCGCGGCCGGTGCCACGCCACCGCCAACCGCCAGGGATGACGGCGCGGGAGGTGGCGGAGCGGGTGGGGCCATCTCCATCCGCGCCCGGCAGGAGCTGGAGTGCGGCGCGGTGGAAGCCCCGGGCGGCGCGGGAGGAGACGTCGGTGAGACGTCGTTTCCGGTGGGTCCCGGGGGCGGAGGCGGCGGCGGCGTGGTGTTCCTCCAGGGACAGCCCGTCGTGTGTTCGAGGTCGGTGCTCGCCGGAGCTCCCGGCCGGACGGCGGCGGACGGCGGCACGCATGGGTCCGGGCCCGACAGTGTGGATGGCGGACTCGCTCCAGGCTCCGCGCAGGTTC
>NZ_DASVSO010000452.1:0-3121 GCF_036388035.1 Archangium sp. | reverse complement strand
CTGCTGGAGCCAGAGAGCCGCCTCCCCTCTGTGATGAGGGTGGCTCCGGCTCCAGCGCCGCCAGCCACCTTCCGCAAGACAGGCGCCAAGGATGTGGCGCTTCCTTTCGAGAAGCGTGTGCTCCGCAACGGGCTCACCGTGCTGATGAGCCCGGATCCCACGACGCATGAAGTCGTGGTGGACCTCAGCTTCCATGCGGGGACGCTCTACGAGCCTGCGCACAAGGGGGGCCTTGCGCATCTCACCGAGCACGTCGTGTTCGGAGGCGGCGCGCCCGAAACGGATTACAGGCGGATGCTCGAGCTGCGGGGCGGGAGTGACGTCAATGCCTTCACCAGCCAGGACCTGATGACCTTCCGGGCAGTGGTGCCTCCCGGCGAGGTCGGGTTCGCGCTCTGGGTCGCGGATGATCGCCTGGGAACGATTTCCTCCCGGGTGAGCCCGGCCGAGCTCGAACGCAACCGGCGCATCGTCCTGGCGGAGCGCGCGCTGCGGCTCCTCGACGTGCCGTATGGCAGCCTCTCCGTGGAAGTCATGAAGCGCACCTTTCCGGCGCCCCACCCCCTTCACGGGACCGTGCTCGGGACTCCGGACGAGCTGGCCGCGCTGGTTCCCGAGGACGTCACCGGGTTTGCCCAGCAGTACCTCGTGCCCGCGAACGGAATCCTCACGCTCGTGGGCAACTTCGACCCCGCGACCGTCATGGGCCAACTGGAGGTCTCTCTTGCGCGCCTTCCGCCGGGGACACGCGCCACGCTGCCGCCGCATGCCGCACGCCCGGAGCCGCGGAGCGCGCGCTACCAGATGGTGGAGCGCGTTTCGCGCCGGCCGCGGACGCAACTGGTCTGGAACCTTCCCTTCGTTCCCAACGAAGAGGCCGATCATCTCGAGCTCGGCGCGCTGCTCCTGCGCATCTACACCGACGGAGCGCTGGGCAAGTCCCTCAGCGCGAATTTCCAGCGCTACCACGGGGGTTCCCTCTTCGTCGTGGACGTCACGAGCGACCATGAAAGCATGTCGTCGGAGGGGCTCGACGCCGCGGAGGGGTTGGTGCGCTATCTGACCCGAACGGCCATGCCGGAAGAAGTCATCTCCGCCACGTTCCTGGCCTTCGACATCGCGATGCTGAATCGCCTGGACTCACCGGCCGGCCGCGCCACGCTGCTCACCCTGCTCGAGGCCATGGACTACTCGCCGGACGAGGCGGCGCGCTACACCGAGCGGCACTGGAGGGTGTCCGCCGAAAGCATCCAGAGAACCGCGCGCGCCTTCCTGGATCGCCCGCGGAGTGTCTTCTCCGTCTCCCCCGCCCGCCCGCTGCCCAAGCGCGCTCCGGGCCGGGTCGTCGCGAAGGAGGAGGGCGAATGAGAGCGCTCATCGTTTCGACGCTGCTCGCCCTCGCGGCGTGCGCGACGCCCCCCGCGCCCGCGCCCGCGCCGGTGATGGTGGAGGCGCCTCCTGCTCCCGCCTGGACCCGAAGCGCTCCCCCTCCGCCCGCTCCTCGGGCCTCGGTCAGCGCTCCGCCGGTGCGGGAGCTCACCCTGCCTGGCGGTTTGCGTGTCGTGGTCGTGGAGCACCGCCGTCGCCCCCTGGTCTCCGTCCGCCTCTTCTTCAAGGACGGAGCCGCCGCGGACCCGGCGGCGAGCGCGGGTGCCACGGCGATCGCGGTGGCGCTCCTCGGTGACACCTTGGACGACAAGAAGAAGCCGCTCTACGAGGAGAAGTCCGCCCGGCGGCAGGTGGCCGAAGCTGGCGCGCGATTCCACTTCGATGTCACCGCGGACCACGCGTGGATTGGTATCGACGGGTATGCACGGGAGACGGTGCGCTACCTCCGGATGCTCGACCGCATCGTCCGGGTGCCGCGGTGCAGTGAGCAGATCTTCACGTACCGCGTCGACGGTGCCCTGGCGGCGCTCGAGGATGCGAGGCTGTCGCCCGAGGCGACGTTCGCGGATTACGTCTCGCGGCGTGCGTTCGAAGCCATTCCCGCCTACGCGCGGTCGGTGCTCGGCACGCCGAGGAGCCTGGAGGCACTGGAGTACGAGGATGTCCAGCAGAGGCAGCGCGAGCTGCTCCAGCCGGACGGCTCGACATTGCTGATTGTCGGCGACGTCAAGGCGGACGAGGTGCTCGCCCGTGCGCAAGCCCTCTTCTCCCGGTGGCGGCCGCCGCTGGTGCCCTCTGCGCGAAGGCCGCCCCGCGCCGTCTCCAAGGCGAAGCGCCGGACCGCTGCCGCGCAGGAGGTGGCGCTCGTCGCGCGCAGCCCCGCGCGCACCACCATGGTCTGCGCTTCGCGGGCGCTCGCGGCGGGGGATGGCACGGATGCCACGTTGGACGTGCTGGCGCGAGTGCTGGGCAATCGGCTGAGTCAGGTCCTGCGCGAGGAGCACGGGCTGACGTACGATGCGTCGGCGTCGGTCATCCGCCGGCGTCATGCCCGCATGCTTCTGGCGTGCTCGGCGCTGCGCACCGAGGACCTCCGCGAAGGTGTGCGGGCCTTCGCCCAGGCGGTGGAGGCGTTGCGAACGTCGCCGATGGAGGCGGGCGAGGTGGAGTGGGCGAAGGCCCTCGTGGCCGCGGAGGTGCGCGCATCCCAGCGCGAGCTTGCGTCGCTCGTCCAGAGCTGGACCACGGCACTGGAGCTCGGCGAGCGCGGTGCCACCGCGCCATCCAGCTCGAGCGCGGTCGAGGCGGTAACCAGCGCGGAGGTGAAGTCCGCCGTGGATCGGCTCTTCCTTGGCACTCCCATCGAGTGGGCTCTCTCGGGAGACCCGGAGAAAGTCGGGCCGGCCGTGCGCGGCAGTGAGCTCGGCTGGAGGCTCATGCAACTGCCGCAATAGCTGCAAAAAGGCCCCGGGGAAGGTGAAGCATGACTTCGCCAGCCTCCCCCTGGAGGACTGGGTGGCCGGCCTCCAGGCGCCAGCGAGCGCCGCTGGGAGCGACTGATGCGCCACTTCAAGGAGAGCCTCTAGAAGACGCGGCGTGAGTCGATGCGAGCCAGGGGGACCCGCAGATTTTTTTGCATCATTTTCCCCCTCGCCGGCTCAATCAGATCGCCAAGGCACCGCGCCGGAGACGTCCGTCTCGAAGGGGCACCCCTCCATGAAGAAACCCACTC
>NZ_DASVSO010000451.1:0-2900 GCF_036388035.1 Archangium sp. | reverse complement strand
CACGCAGCCGTTCCGCGCGGCGCAGCCGACCGGTTCGTAGCGCGGTGGCGACCGTGACGGGCGACGAGGAGTACGACTACGTGATCGTCGGCGGCGGCACCGCGGGCTCGGTGCTCGCCCGCCGGCTGACCGAGGATCCCGAGGTCCGGGTGCTGCTGCTGGAGGCGGGAGGCGCGGGGGCTCCGGAGGACGTCTCCAATCCCTCGGCGTGGCCCCGGCTGCTCGGCTCGTCCATCGACTGGGGCTACACCAGCGTGCCCCAGGCGGCACTCGGGGAGCGGATCATCCACGAGCCGCGCGGCAAGCTGCTCGGCGGCAGCAGCAACCTCTACATCATGATGCACGTCCGCGGTCACCCCTCGGACTATGACAACTGGGCCTACCAGGGGTGCCCTGGCTGGAGCTACCAGGACGTCCTGCCCTACTTCCAGAAGCTGGAGGACCAGGAGGACGACACCAACCCCTGGGCCGGTCATGGCGGACCGCTGCCGGTGACCAACGCGAAGCACCACGGGCCCAATCCCACCTCCCAGGCGTTCCTCGACGCCTGCCGGGAGCTGGGCTACCGCGAGACCGAGGACTTCAACGGCCCCCAGATGGAAGGAGCCGGTTGGCACCACGTCAACATCAAGGAAGGCAGGCGTCACAGCGTCGCCGAGGCCTATCTGCGACCGGCGCTGGCTCGGCCCAACCTCACGGTGGTGACGAATGCCCAGGCCTCGCGGCTGCTCTTCAGGCACCAGCGCTGCGTGGGCGTGGAGTACCACCGCGAGGGCAAGCTCGAGAGCGCTCATGCCACGGGGGAGGTCATCGTGGCGTGTGGGGCGATCGAGTCGCCCAAGCTGCTCCTGCTGTCTGGGATTGGAGATCCCGAGCAGCTCTGGCCACTCGACATCCGCGTGCACGCGGCCCTGCCCGGGGTGGGGGAGAACTTCCACAACCATGTCCTGGCGGGGGTGATCCGCGAGTGCACCCGGCCCGTGCCGGCACCCAGGCTCAATCTCTCCGAGGCCGCCCTGTTCTGCAGGTCCGCTCCTGGGTGGATGGGTCCTGATCTGCAGATGGCCTTCGTCCACGTGCCCTTCGACATCATCGTCGGCCAGGGGCACCCGAACTCCATCAGCATCCTGCCCGGGGTGGTGCGACCGCTGTCGCGCGGCTCGGTCCGGCTGGCCAGCGCCAATCCCCTGGACAAGCCGCTCGTGGATCCCAACTACCTGGCGGTCGAGTCGGACCTGACGCGTCTGATGCAGGGGATGGAGCTGGCCCGGGAGCTCTTCGCCACGCGGGCGTTCTCCAAGTGGGTGGGTCCCGAGCTGAAGCCCGGCCCCGGCGTCAGGACGCGCGAGGAGCTCCGGGCCTACGTCAGACAGAACGCCGACTCGTATCACCACCAGGCCGGCTCTTGCCGGATGGGGCTCGATGCGATGGCGGTCGTGGACCCCCAGCTGCGAGTCCACGGCATCGTGGGGCTGCGCGTCGCGGACGCCAGTGTGATGCCGGCCGTCCCCTCCGGCAATTGCCATACGGGCATCGTCATGCTCGCCGAGAAGTGCGCCGACATGATCAAGGCCGATCACGGCCTCCGTGCCGCGCTGTAATCACAAACACAAACCCCATACGAGGAGGTCACACGGCATGGCAACGCCTCGATTCTTCCATCTCGCCCTGGCATGCCAGGATCCCCTGAAGCTCGAGCGCTTCTACACGGAGCACTTCGGCTTCAGGCGGGCCCGGGTCGTGCGCCTCGGGGACACCCAGATCGTGTTCCTCAAATCCGACACCGTCTACTTGGAGCTCTTCGAGGCCCGGGAGCCCGCGCCCGTCGCTCCGGCGGGCGGGGACGGGCCGTGGTTTCCCGGGGTGCGTCACCTCGCCTTCGTCGTCGACGATGTCGACGCGAAGCTGGCCGAGCTGGGCCCCGCCGCGCGCGTGACGCTGATGCCCCTGGATTTCGATGACTTCATCCCCGGCTGGCGCTCCGCCTGGGTGGCCGATCCGGAGGGCAACATCCTCGAGCTCACCCAGGGCTACGAGGATGAGCTGGAGCCCCCGCCCATGCCGGGCGCCTGACGGCGCGCCATGGTGGTGGGGCAACGCAATGCCTCATCACGAAAGGCCAGGACCGGGTCTATCAACACGCAACGACACATCACCCCATCACGAGAGGCTTCATGAACAATCTTTACCGCATGACCGTGCTCCAGGGAACCGTCAGCTCCGTGGAGCCGAAGCAGCTCCGGTGCTCGCTTCACCTGCGCAACGGAGACACGGTGATCCTTTACTTCAGCACCGAGACGACGTTCTCGGTGCTCAGCAACCTGGATGGGGTCTCCCAGGATCGCGTGCCGGACGTGAAGGATTTCGAGGGCACCGACCTGGCCCGCAAGGTGGCCCGCTACCTGCGGCCCCAGGACACCGTCTTCGTCCGGGGCATCATGACCGAGAACGCCGGGGGGACGCGCTTCGACGTCCGGGCCGTGACGCTGATGCACTCCGAGCCGCAGCGGTTCCTCTTCGAGGACAAGCAGTGGTGCCTGACGCAGATCCGGCTCATGGCCGACTCCTGGCTGGATGCCCTCTTCGGTGACGCGCGCAACTACACCGAGGACGACGTCTCCCGGTACTACCGGACGAACCTCAACATGTACGGCGGGCCCACGGACGACAACCTCCAGGCCATGCCCACGCTCTCCCGCCTCGTCTATGGGCTGTCCTCCGCGTACATGCTCACGGGGGATCACCGCTACCGGAAGGCGGCCGCGGCGGCGATCCAGTTCCAGCGCTCCTCCTTCCGCATCTTCAGCCACGATGGGCAGTACTGCCTGTGGGCCTACGGTCGCCGCAAGAAGGTGAATGGCACCGTGACGATCTTCGCCTCGGAGAGCAGCGACGACTTC
>NZ_DASVSO010000450.1:0-15536 GCF_036388035.1 Archangium sp. | reverse complement strand
ATGCGTCTCGTGGCTCTTGGAAACAAGCACGCAGGCAAGCAGGCCCTCCCGCGCTCTTCCGCTACTCCCTGAAGCGCTCGTGACCGCTCTGGCGATGTGTTGTCTGCGCGAACAACGGTCTCCACCGTTCTCGCACCAACTCGCTGAGCGGAGACCGTATGAAAATATTTCTGGGAGCCCTGACAGCCGCCGTGGTGCTGGGCGTGGGCTGTGCGCACAATCGAGAGGCCTCAACGCGAACCGAGCTACCGCCTTCGCCGCAGGCGTCGGTCAAGGGCAGCCCCCAACTGCCCGGCTATGCGTGCGAAGTCATCGACAACACCGCTGCTGGGAGCGCGCAGTCCACGGCGACGGAGAGCGAGTCCCAAGCCGGAGCGGCCCTGAGTGGTGTGCAGGAGGATACCGCCATCGGTGGCTCGGCCGCGGAAGCAGGAGCGGGCTCGGAAGCAGGAGTGGCCTCGGGGAGCGCCCACGAGGGAACCGCCATCGGCGGCGCGGCCCCTCAACAGGGAGCGGTCCTGGACGGTGCGCAGGAGGACACCGCTATCGGCGGCGCGGCCGCGGAAGAAGGAGCGGCCTCGGGGAGCACGAGCGAGGGCAACGCCCTGGGCGGCGCGGCCCCCAAGGACGACGCCTTCGAGGATACGGGCATGGGCGGTGGAGGAGGCGGGGGAGGGTGAGCCCTGTCTGACCTCGGGGGCTCGTTGCTCACGTGGTGAGCCCCCGCTGGCGCCAGGCTGCCGTTACCGCCGAGTCTCTCCAGGGAAGGACGACACGATGGTCAGGGTAGCGGCGCTGGGCGTCCTCCTGCTCGCGGTGCTCGCCCCACGAGCTGCTGAAGCATCCGGCGAGCGCTCCCAATCTCCATGGACCGCCAGACTCCACCCGCTCGTCGAGGAGGCCGCGAGAGACTTCGAGGGCGAGCTCTCTCTCTATGTCCTCGATGTCGAATCCGGCGACGCGTACGCCTACGACGCCGATGCGCCGACGTACTTGTCGTCCGCCATCAAGATCGCCGTGATGCTGGAGGTGCTGCACCAAGCCGATCGCCAGAAGCTCACCTGGGACGAGGAGCTCGAGTTCGGGCCTGACGACATCCGAGATGGAATGCACCGGCTCGGGGGGACTCGACTGGGGGAGCGGCTCTCGATTGCGACGCTCCTCGAATACATGATGGTGCACAGTGACAACGCCGCCGCGGATCTCCTCATCCGGCGCGTGGGCGTGGACCAGGTGAAGGCACAGCTCGTCGCTCGCGGAATCCAGACGGGCCCCGTGTCCTCGCTCCTGGAGGAGCGTCGCCGTATCTATTCCAAGCTGGACCCGAGAGCGCAGAACCTCCTCCCGGAGCAGATTCGCTCGCTGGGCAAGCATGATTCACCGGCCTCACGTGCTCGATTCCTCTCGGAGCTGTTGGAGCATTCGCCCGCGTGGACAGGCCGGGACCTCGACCAGGCTTTTCACGCCTTCTACGCCGAGAACGTGAACTCCGCGTCCATGCGGGCCATGGGGCGACTCCTCGCGCAACTGGCCCGGTGTGAGGGGTTGAGCCAGGAGAGCTGCTCCCGAGCACACGCCCTCATGCGCGCGTGCCACACGGGACGCGGTCGGATCTCCGCCGGGCTCCCCCCAGCGGTGACGTGGGCGCACAAGACGGGGACCCAGCACCGGCGCGCATGTGACATGGGCATCCTGTACCTCCAACCCCAGCGACCCATCATCGTCGCCGCGTGTACCCGGAACTTCTGGCGGGTCTCCGATGCGGAGCGGCTGCTCGCGCGCCTGGGCCGTATCATCTCGACCACCGCGAATGCGTCGGGCTCACGGCGCCGGACCCACCCCGATTCCAATGGTGGGAAGGACGAACCACTGTCTCCAGCTCGGCCGGGCCCAGGAAGCCTCCGAGGTGACCGAGACGCCCATCGCCAGCCGCACCATGCCCTGGCGCCACGCCAGCCCGCCATGGATGCCCCGCGGCAGCAGCAACCGCGTATGGAGCCCGGCGCTCCAGTAGAGGTTCGCCTCGGGCAGGAGCGGTCGCTCGTAGGCAATGGACTGCGAGGCGAGCGACGCGCCCGCGTACCAGCCCTCCCAGGGCAGCGCGAACACCGGCTTGACCTGCTCGACGAACCGGACGGCGGCGGGCAGCGCGTACGTGGCGGCGAGCGGAACGTCGTAGTTCACCCAGGTTCCCGGATCCTCGGAGACGAGGTCCACCCGGTCGAAGCGCACCTGCCCTTGCAGGGAGGCGACCAGCAACGTGGCGGCGATCAGCGACATGACACGCGCTCCGGGTAGTCGGTGATGATGGAATCGATGGGCCAGCGGCAGAACATCTCCAGCTGCTCCTTGGAGTTCACGGTCCACACATGCACCTCCAGGCCCTCCCGCTTGGCGATCTCCACCGCCTGGCGGTTGATGAGCTGGTAGGGCAGCGCGAGCCCGTCCGCCCCGGCATCGCGCGCGGCCTTCACCACCTCCTGGATTCCCAGCATCGTCAGGACCTCGTTGCCGAGCGCGATGGGCACGGTCGACGCATGGGGCGGGAAGCGCGGCCAGCTCAGCCCGGTCACCACGTCGGCCCTCCGCTCGAAGGCCTGAAGCGCCTCGGGGACGCTCGAGGTGATGTACATCCGGTTGGGAAGCCCCTTGCGGTTCCACTGGTCGAGAATCACCTCGGCGAAGGTGTCCACGTCGTGGGTCATCCCCGGCTCGTACTTGAGGTCGATGTGGACGAGCATCTCCGGCACCTCCTCCACGGCCTCCAACAGCTCCGCGAAGGTGTAATGGGTGTCGGCGACGAGCTGGGCCGTGGGGGTGTTCGGGTCTCGCAGGCCACCGCAGCGGAAGCGGGCGTGGAGCTCGGCGAGGGTGAGGTCCTTGATGTAGGTGGTCCCCACCACCGGCTGGCCGTCGGCGGTCGTGCACAGCTGCTCGTTGATCCACGGGTCATGCGACAGGACCGGAACCAGATCCTGGGTGAGGAGCAGGTCGAACTCGAGAGCCTGGACGCGGTTGCGGATGGACGCCAGCACGGCGGAGCGGGACTGGGCGGGCCACGCCCCAGCCCCGGCGCTGTGTGCCTCCAGGAGCGGAGTGCCAGGAGCATCCACCAGGCCACAACCAGCGAGCGCCAGGGTCGCGACAAGAACCAAGCGAAGGAACATGGCGCCTCCGTACCAGCGGATTGAATGGACGGTCAAATCCACGAGCGGCAACCCAGCTGCCCACGCCGATGCGCGGTGTAGCATCCGGGGCGTCCTTCTTCAGTCCCAGAGAATCCACGTGCTCAAGGTCCACCACCTCAACAGCTCCCGCTCGCAGCGCATCCTGTGGCTCTTGGAGGAGCTGGGGCTTGACTACGAGATCGTCACCTACCAGCGCGACGCGAAGACGAGCTTCGCGCCCCCTGAACTCAAGGCGATCCATCCGCTGGGCAAGGCCCCGGTCCTCGAGGACGGGGGGCGGGTCATCGCCGAGTCCGGCGCCATCATCGACTACGTGGTGCGCCACCATGGCCACGGGCGGCTGGTCCCCGCGCCCGCCTCGGCCGAGTACGACACCTACGTGCAATGGCTGCACTACGCCGAGGGGACGGCCATGGTGCCGCTCATTCTCTCGGTGTACATGGGCCGTCTGGGCGAGGCGGGCGCGCCGCTCAGGCCGCGCATCTCCAGCGAGGTGATGAATCACCTGGGCTACATCTCTGGAGCGCTGGGCGGGCGCGACTACCTGGTGGGCGACACCTTCAGCGCCGCCGACATCCAGATGAGCTTCGTCCTGGAGGCGGCGCGGTCAGGCGGGGCGCTCAAGCCCTTCGCCAACCTGGAGGCCTACCTCCAGCGGTTGCACGCCCGTCCCGCCTATCAACGCGCCATCGAGCGTGGCGGCCCGTTTGAGCTCGGCGGCGTGGTCAAACGCTAACTAGGCACCCCGACGTGGCAGCCGATCAACGGCTTCCCCGGCTGGGATGTGTTTGTCATGGATTGGTGCTGACGTGTGCCCTGGCGGGGTGTAGCAGGGGAGGGGCAGGTGGCGGAGCGCGGGTGGGCGTACCGGAAGGGGCCGCCCTCTCCGCGGGCGGCCTCCCCCTCCGCCTCGTCACCCCTCCCCGTCGGGCGGCAGCACCTTGAGGCCGCCGATGCGCTCGTCGCGGACGCACAGCCACTCGCTTCTAGCGCAGCGCCGCGAGGGCTGCGCCGACCTTCGCCACCGTCACCGACACGGGCGTCGTCACCTCCGGAGCGAAGATGGCCACGCGGAGCTCCTCGAAGGCCCACCGCAGCTCCTGCGCCGCCTCCTGGTCACGCACGGTGGCGCGCCTGGCGAGGAAGGTCTCCCACAGGGGGGTGAAGGGCGCGGACTTCCCCGCGTCCTTGCCGGGGTTCGCCACCGCACGCGCCAGCCGTGCCTGGGCCGCTCGGAGGTAGCGCGGGTAGTTCAGCAGGCGCACGAAAGGAATCCACTCGATGAGGTTCGCGGGGAACAGGTGCCCGAGCTGCGAGCGGATGTCCCGTACGGCCGCCGCGCCGCTCGGCCCCTTTGATGCGGCCTTGAGTGCATCGAGCGTCGCGGCGAGCTCCCAGGAGGTGGCAGCGACGGCGTCCGCCCAGTCCCGGGCCGCACGCTCGATGCGCGGTGAGCCCTCACGGACCAGCGCCTCGAAGGCCGCCTGCGTGCGGGGCAGCGGCGCACCGGGTGCGAGCTTGAACGCCTCGTCGACGCTGCGTGCGAGGACGAGCGCCCGGAAGGCGTCGGCCTGGCCCCGCGCGGGCGGCGCGCCGTCCAGGGACGGGAAGGGCGGCGGCATGCGCGCGGCGCTGACAGCCACGTGTCCGCGCGCGGCGAGCATCAGGAGCCGGCGGACCCCCGTGCGCGTGGCCGCGTCGGCGGCGGAGGAGGTCTCGAGCAGCACCAGGTCCACGGCGGCGCCCCGGTCGACGAGCGCGGGGTAGCTGCGGAGCTCGAGCCCGCCGACCCGCCGGGTGACCACGGGGGGCAGCTCGCCGAAGGTCCAGGCAGTCAGCCCCTTGCGCTCCCAGTCCGAAGCCGGTGCCACGCTGCGCAGCGCCGCCCGTGCACGTCCCCCGTACTGCTCGAGCAGCGCGTCGGCGTCGCGGCTCCGCGCGAGCTCCTTTCCCCGCTCGTCGAGCACCCGGAGCGTGATGCGCAGGTACGGCGCCACGGCATCCGCCCGGAGAGCTTCCTCGGGCACGTCCACGCCGCACAGCCGGTACACCGCACGCGCGAGCGCTGGACTCATCGGCCCGCGGAAGGGCACGAGTTCCTTCTCGAGACGGTCGACCAGGTCCGGCACCGGCCCCAGTTGCTTGCGCTGGGCGCGGGGGACCTGCTCGAGCAGGGCGGTGAGTTTCTCCCGCTGCCACCCGGGGATGGTCCAGTCGAGCTCACCCGGGACCACCTGTGCGAGCAGCAGCAGCGGCACGCTCAGGGTGATGCCGTCGTCCTCGGCCGAGGGGTCGAAGGTGTACGTCACCGGCACGGACGTGCCGTGCAGGGTGATGGCGTCCGGGTAGTGCGCCGGGGACAGGTCCGGGTCGTGCGAGAGGGCATCCTCCATCGAGAGGACGAGCACGTCGGGGTCGGCCGCCTCGGCCTTGCGGCGCCAGGCCTCGAAGCTCGCTCCGTCCGTCACGTCCGCCGGGAGGCGCTGGTCGAAGAACGTCAGCAGCGCCTCGCTGTCGAGCAGCTCGCTGCGCCGGGCCTTGTCCCGCAGGCGCGCCACGCGCTCGAGCACCTGGCGGTTCTTCTCCTGGAACGCCCCCCGGGTGCGGTACTCGCCGCGCACCAGGGCATGCTCGAGGAACATCAGCCGTGCCCGGGCGGGGTCCATGCTGGCCAGGGCCACGGGGCGCTCCTTGAAGACCTGAAGCCCGAAGAGGGTCGCGTTCTCCTTCACCACGGCGCGCGCGGACTTCTCCGACCAGTGCGGTTCGGAGTAGCTGCGCTTGAGCAGGTGGGGGGCCGCCGCCGCGAGCCACTCCGGGTCGAGCTTCGCCACGGTGCGCGCGAACAGCTGGGACGTCTCCACGAGCTCGAACGCCATCACCCAGGCGGGGGGCTTTTTCGCGAGCGCCGACGAGGGGTGAACCATGAAGCGCGTCTGCTTCGCGCCCGTATAGTGGCGCTGCTCCGGATTCCACTGGCCGATGCGGGACAAAAGCCCGGTGAGGAGCGCCTGGTGCAGGGCGTCCCCGCGCGACGGGGGGCCCCGGCCCTTGCGCGGCAGGCGCAGCTCGCGGACGGTCTCCTCGAGCTGGCGCTGGACGTCCCGCCACTCGCGCACCCGCAGGAAGGACAGGAAGTTGTCCCGACACACGCGCCGCAGATGGGACGTCCCCCGGCCCTCGGCCTCGCGCACGAACGCCCACAGCTTGAGGAGCCCCGTGAAGTCCGAGTGCTCGTCACGGAAGCGCCGGTGCAACTCGTCCGCCTTCTGCGCGAACTCCCGTGGCCGCTCGCGCGGGTCCTGCAGGTTGAGCGCCGCGGCGACGATGAGCACCTCGTCCAGGCACCCGTACTCGGCGCCGGCGAGAATCATCCGCGCGATGCGCGGGTCCACCGGGAAGCGCGCGAGCTGGTTGCCGAGCGGCGTCAAGGTGCGCTCCTTGCCCTCGATGGCCCCGAGCTCCTCGAGCACCCGCCAGCCCTCGGCGATGGCCTTCGGCTGGGGCGGATCGAGGAAGGGGAAGTCCTCGACGTCACCGAGGCCGAGGGACTTCATCCGCAGGATGACTCCCGCGAGCCCGGTGCGCTTGATTTCCGGATCGGTGAAGGCAGGCCGCGTGGTGAAGCTCGCCTCGTCGTAGAGGCGCACGCAGATGCCCTCGCGCACGCGGCCGCAGCGCCCTTTGCGCTGGTCGGCGCTGGCCTGGGAGACCGGCTCGATGTGCAGGCGTGTGGTGCCCGAGCGCGGATCGTAGCGCGACAGGCGCGCCACCCCCGTGTCCACGACGTACACGATTCCCGGGATGGTGACGGACGTCTCCGCGACGTTGGTGGCGAGGATGACGCGGCGCTCGGGGATGGTGGAGAAGACGCGCGACTGCTCGGAGGCCGACAGGCGCGCATACAGGGGCTGCACCACCGTGCCGCGGAGCTCGCGTGCGTTCAGGGCACTCTCGGCCTCGCGGATTTCCCGCTCTCCGGGGAGGAACACGAGGACGTCCCCGTCCGGGTCGAGCGAGAGCACGTCCGCCACCGCATCGGCGACGGAGTCGGCGAGCTCGGCGTCCTCGGGGGGCGGCTCGTAGAGCACGTCCACCGGGAAGGTGCGGCCCTCCACCTGGATGACCGGAGCCCCCCCGAAGAACTGCGAGAAGCGCTCGGTCTCGATGGTGGCCGAGCTCACCACCACCTTGAGGTCGGGGCGCCTGGGGAGGAGGCGCTTGAGCCACCCGAGGAGGAAGTCGATGGTGAGGCTGCGCTCGTGGGCCTCGTCGAGCACGACCGTGTCGTAGCGGCGCAGGAGCGGGTCGCTGTGAATCTGCGCGAGCAGGACCCCGTCGGTCATGAACTTCACGGCCGTCTGCCGGGAGGAGCGGTCCTCGAAGCGAATCTGGTAGCCGACGTCCGTGCCCAGCTCCGTGCCGAGCTCGCGGGCCACGCGCGCCGCCACGCTCGTCGCGGCGATACGCCGGGGCTGGGTGACGGCAATCTGGCGCGGGCGGCCGCGCCCCATGGCGAGCAGGACTTTCGGCAGCTGCGTCGTCTTCCCCGAGCCGGTGGCTCCCGCGACAATGACCACCTGATGGGCGGTGATGGCCGCGGTGATGTCCTCCACCCGGCTCGAGATGGGGAGTTCGGGGGGGAAGTGCAGGGTGGGCAAGCCGCCGGGGGGAGGAGTGGGTAAGTCGCCGGACATGGCAGCATGGCCTAGCACTGAAGCGCACGCTTCGCCCCTGACGAAGTGTGTGGGCGCCTGCACGCCCGGCGTTCCTGGAGGAATTCTCTCTGCACGCAATACGCACCAGCCAGGGGGCCAGCGCAGCAGGCGCTGTGGGAGTGACGCACGGCTGAGGGATGCACTCTCTCGCACAGCCCAAGGCGAGCGGTCGCCTGCGCAGGGGAGGGGTGTGCCTGGAGCGCGACGGGCGGGCCTGGTCGACTGTTGCGCCAGCCTCCTCCAACCGACGATTGCTGGCCTGGAGGTGCCCACCACCCGTGAACACGTCGTCGACCAGCACGTACCTGACGCCGGGCTGAAGCGTCCTCAGCACGGTGAGGTTGTCGTAGAGCGCCTCGCCACTGCACGAGCCCCCGATATGGGACGGTGTCCTCGGCGTTTTCCACCGCAGAACATCGGCGACCGCCACGTTGACGTTCTTCGCCGCGAGCCCGCGGCAAGGCCATGAAACGGCGCGCCGACACACGAGGGCCGGGAAGCGACGGCCAGGAGCAACCCCATGCACGTACCACGTCCGGCCACCGTCCGGCGGCTCGTTCCCATTTGCTTCGTCCTGGCCGTCGCTCTGCTCGCGATCGCGTGCGGGGCTGACGGCAACCAGGGCCAGCCCGACCCACCGCCCGCGCCTGTGCCGCCGGGACCCTGGTCCAAGCTGGCACCGATGCTGCAGCCGCGCTCGGAGATGGCCGTCGCCGAGGTGGGCGGGAAAATGTACGTGATCGGCGGCTATCCCCCCGGCCGTATTCCCTCGGACGTGGTGCAGGTCTACGACCCGGCCACCAATCGCTGGACGCTAGGCCCGGCAACGCCGCTGCCGCTGCATCATTCGATCGCCATGGCGGTGGGCGGCCGGCTGTTCCTGATCGGTGGTGAGTTCCACGGTGCCGGCACCGGGCACCCGCCGGAGTACCTCAGCGACGTGTACGAGCTCGACGTGGCGTCCGGAGCGTGGCTGCAACGTGCGCCCATGCCCACTGCCCGCAGCGGCGGGGGCGCGGGTGTCATCGACGGCAAGATCTACGTGGCGGGAGGCCGGCCGCCGCGCGGGAACGACTTCGCCGTCTATGACCCTGCCGCGGACCAGTGGACGGTGCTGCCCAATCTGCCCACCGCCCGCAATCACCTCGCGGTGGACGCGATCGGTGGCAAGCTGTACGTGGCCGGGGGCCGTTTCGACGCCGGAGTCGGCGGCGAGATGACGGCCGTGCTGGAAGTCTTCGACCCGGCCACGGGGGCATGGACGCCTGGGGCGCCGCTGCCCGCCCCCCGCGCGGGCGTCACCGCCATCGCCGCGTTCGGCTGCCTGTACGTGATCGCCGGTGAGGGCAACACCGCCGACCCGCGTGGCATGTTCACGCAGACCGAGGCATACGACCCGCGGACGGACACCTGGCACCGCCTGACGCCGATGCCCACGCCCACGCACGGCCTCACCCGCGCGGCGTTCCTGGAGGGCCGCATCCACGTCCCCGGCGGGGCCGTCACCCTCGGCGGCAACACTGGCACCACGCTGCATCAGGTCTACCAGCCGGAGCGGCGCTGCGACGAGTAGGGCGGTCTCCCTTTCATTTCAGCGGCTTCCGGCCTCGGCTTTTAGTGTCCCCGACGGGATTCGAACCCGTCGGGGCGCCACACTGGGACATCACGGCCCAGTGCGGTGGCTCAGAGCGTCAGTGGGAACCCGAGCCCTTCGGGAAGCAGGCCAGGGGGAGTGCCCAGGGCTCGCTCCCGAAGACGGGGTGCGTGGCCGTGAAGTAGACCCACCGGCCGGCGGGCGTGAAGTTGGCCGGAGACGACGAGCCCGGCCCCGGCACGAGGTCCGCCATCATCGTTCCCTCCTCGGTGCCATCGCTCCACCAGGGCTCGCTCCCATGGGCAGCGGTGAAGGCCCGGAAGGCCACTCCGCCGCGGATCGGATGGAGCGGGTCGGGATCTCCCGCGATGGAGTTGGCGGGCCCCGGGTGGATGTCCTTCACGAGCCGCGTGCCGGCGGGCCTGCCGTCCGTCACCCAGGGCTCGAAGCCCGTGGCGGGCTCGAAGGCATAGAAGAAGACCTTGCCCTCCGCCGCGGTGAGCATGGTCGGAGCCGCGAACCCCAGGCCCAGGTCGGGGCCCGGGTGGGTGTCCGCGAGCAGCAGCGTGCCCCTCCGCGTGCCATCGCTGCGCCAGGGCTCGATGCCGTGGACGCCATCATCGGCGGTGAAGATGACCTTCCCACCCAGTGGGGTCAGCTCGAAGGGCCGTGAGCCTTCCGCGCCGGGGCGGATGTCCTCCACGAGCCGGGTGTCCTCCGCGCATCCCTCCGAGGTCCACAACTCGCGGCCATGCACCCCATCATCGGCGGTGAAGTAGAGCGTCCGTCGCGCCGCGACCATCGACTCCACGCCCGAGCCCTCCGGACCGGGGCGGAGGTCCTCCACGAGCCGGGTGCCTCTCCTCGTGCCGTCACTGCGCCACAGCTCTCGGCCGTGCTCGCCGTCATCGGCGGTGAAGAAGGTCAGGCGGTCGCCCACCCGGACCAGGCGCTCGGGAGAGGAGCTCGCGGGCCCGCGGGCGATGTCCTCCACGAGCCGGGTGCCTCTCCTCGTGCCATCACTGCGCCACAGCTCACGGCCGTGCTCGCCATCGTCAGCGCCGAAGAGGAGCCGATGGTCGTCCACCGCGAACGGGCCGGGAGAGGAGCTCGCGGGCCCGGGGGCGATGTCCTCCACGAGCCGGGTGCCTCCCCTCGTGCCATCGCTGCGCCACAGCTCCGCGCCATGGGTGCCATCATCGGCGACGAAGTAGAGCGTCCGGTCCACGACCACCAGGGTGGGGACGTCGGGGAAGGCGGAGCCGGACGGGTTGATGTCCTCGACCAGCACCGTGCCTTCGGGTGTCCCATCGCTCTTCCACATCTCGCGGCCGTGGACTCCATCATCGAGCGTGAGGAAGAGCGTCCGGCCCACGCGGACGAGCCTCCGCGGTTCCGCGGAGAGGCCGCTCTTGAGGAGGACGGCACGGAACTCCGGCTCCCTCCCTCTCGAAACGTCCTCCAGCTTCCACAGGGAAAAAGTGTCACTGGGAATGTCGAACGTGACGAGGAAGAGCGCCCCATCCACTTCAAGCCGCTCGAACACGTTCGTGTTGCCGCCCGGGGTGAGATCCGCGACCAGGACGGGTGGTTCACAGCGGTCTGGATGATGGCGACGTTCGAAGTCCGCTTCGAGCGCCGCCGTGGCCGTCGAGGACGTCTCGTCCCCTGGCGGTTCCTCCATCGGGCCGCAGGCATTGAACAGCACACAGGCACCAGCCAGCGCGAGCCAGCGTGGGTAGCTTCGAGTCATACATTTCCCCCCTCCGCCGTGCGATGGACGCAGCACGGCCCCGCAAAGATCAGGAGCGGGTCCACCCCGCGCCCATTGTCCCCGGGCCGCAGGTAGGAGTCGGGCACCGTACGCGCTGGTGCCTCGACCCATCCCCCGGGTGCGCATCAGAAGGGAGCGGGCGGTTGACTCACGCGCGCGTGGCCGTTGCCGGGCTCACGTCATGGGGGCGACGGCGACCTCGACGCGCTGGCGGGTGACATGCCAGGCAAGCAGCTGCGCGAAGACGAGCAGCAGCGAGGCGAGCAGGAAGGGCGCGCCGGGCAGGTGCCAGCCGCGCTGCGGGTCGATGGCCCTCGCGAAGATCTGCGTGAAGAGCCCGGGGCCGATCATCCCCGCGATGCCCATGAGGCTCGAGAGCGCGCCCTGGAGCTGGCCCTGCTCCGACGGGCTGATGTGACGTGACATCAGTCCCTGGGACGACGGTCCGGTGAGCCCCCACAGCGCCATGACCGGGACTCCCAGCCAGAAGACGATGCCCGTCTCCGCCAGGCCGTAGATGCAGAAGCCCACCGCCCCGAAGGAGAGCCCCAGGAGCAGCGCGCGCCGCTCCCCCAGACGCTTGACGGTGGGCCGCACCAGCCCGGCCTGGACGACCATGGAGGACAGGCCCACGCCCGCCATGGTGAGCCCGACGGTGCGCTCGGTCCAGCCGAAGCGGTAGCTCCCGGACAGCACGAACACGCTGGTCAGCGCGATGTGGGCGAGGTGGTAGAGGAAGTTGACGCTCGCCAGCCCGAGCACCTCGCTCTTCGAGCGCAGCAGGGCCAACGCGCCCATCGGATTGGCACGCTGCCACCGGAAGGCCTTCCGCCGCTCGGGCGGCAGGGACTCCGGCAGCACGAACAGGCCATACATGGCATTGGAGAGACTCAGGATCGCCGCCACCCAGAACGGCAGGCGCGGGTTCAGCTCGCCCAGCACGCCGCCGACCGCGGGTCCCATGATGAAGCCGATTCCGAAGGCGGCGCCGAGCATGCCGAAGCTGGCGGCGCGCTTCTCTGGCGGCGTCACGTCCGCGATGTAGGCACTGGCCGTGGAGATGCTCGCCGAGGTGATGCCCGCGATGACCCGGCCCGCGAACAGCCAGCCCAGCGTCGGCGCCAGCGCCATGAGGATGTAGTCGAGGCCCAGCCCGAAGTTCGACATCAGCACCACCGGCCGGCGGCCGAAGCGGTCCGAGAGGGCGCCGACCAGCGGTGAGAAGATGAACTGCATCAGCGCCCAGACGGTGGAGAACACGCCCAGGATCTCGGCCGCCCGCGCGGTATCGCCGCTCAGGAAGTTCACGATCATCTTCGGCAGGACGGGGATGATCATCCCCATGGCCAGCATGTCGAGCAGGATGGTGATGAAGATGAAGATCAGCGCGGCTCGGCGCGGGGGGGCGTGGGGGGTCGAATCGGACATGGGGGGAGCCCAGTCTTCGGTGACCTCGGCCCGGGCGTCAACCCGGGGGTTCTGGTGCCGAGGGCCCGGAAGACGGCAGAATGAACTCCATGGAGCCGTCCGCCCCCGCGTTCGACGTGAAGCAATTGGACAAGTTGCGCGTCCTCGAGGACGAGAGTGATCCACACATGGTGGCGAATCTCGTTCGCGGCTTCCTCACCCGCACGCCACCGAGGCTCGCTCGGATGCGGGAGCTGCTGACCGCGGGGGACGCCAATACGCTCGCGCACGAGGCCCACGGTCTGGCGACGAGCAGCGGGATGTTCGGGATGATGAGGATGCGCGTGCGCTGCAAGGCGCTGGAGAACCTCGCGCGGGCCCAGGGCATTTCGGGCGCCGGGCCCATCCTGGCCGAGCTGGAGCAGGCCTTCGTGGATGCCCAACCCCTGTTGAAGGCCGAGCTGGGTCTCCAGGACTGAGTGCCCCCGGTGTAGCATCGCCGTGATGGCATTCGAGCTACATCGGCGTGCCCTCGGGACGGAGCCCGCGCCGTGAGGTGGGGACGCGCGCTCGCGCTCGCCGTGCTGCTCTCCGTGGGTTCCGCGCGGGGTGAGGGCTACCCCCTTCCTCGCGGTGAGCACCCAGTCTCGTGGCAGTCGGCGGCGACCGTCGGGGAGTGGAAGGCCGAGGGGGAGTCAATCGCTCTCACCACCTCGCGCGCCACCCGCAACTTCTTCATCACGGAAGAGGCGGCCGCGCCCTCGGCGACATTCGTTCGCGCGCGGATCCAGAACGCGGCGCACGCCGACCTGGCGATCCTGTTCCGTACGCGGGTGCGTGCGATCTCGCCCCTGTTCGCGCTCACGGGCTATGGCTTCTACGTCGATGCCCGCCACGAGACCGTCGGGTTCATCCGCAACGATGGCACGCGCAGTGATGACAGTCGCGTGCGCGCGCGGGTGCGTGGACTCAAGAAGGTGGGCGAGCTCGAGGTGGCGCTCTTCCTCGCCGGCCCCGCTTTCGCCGCCCACGTGTACGACGCACGCACCAAGGAGGTGCTCGCGACCCTGGCCTGGTCCGACGCGACGTTCACCGAGGGCGCGCTCGGCGTGTACGCGAACCGCGGCCAGTCCTCCGCGGTCCGGGTGTCCCTGTTCGTGCCGGAGCCGCCAGCCCCGGAGGGCGCCGCGCGAGATGGCCTCCCGACCGAGTGGCTCGTGCGCATGACCCGGGGCGTGGTGCTCGATGCGGAGGTGCGCCGCCACCTGCGCCATGTCGCGCGCGAGCAGGACCAGGACGTGTACGTGGCCAGCGAGCTCGGCGTGCACCTCCTGCGCGCGAGCGCGTCAGCCCAGGTGCTCGAGGTCAGGCCCGGGGTGCCATTCCGCTACCGGGACTCCACCTTCGAGGCCCGCCTCACGCGCGCACGCAATGCCCCTGCGCGAGATGGATTCGTGGACGGCATCAAGGACCCCGAGCTCATCGAGCGCGCACTGAGGGCACTCGCCGCTCGCGCTCCAGAGCACGCGCGGATCATCGAGTTCGGCCGCACGCATGAGGGCCGGCCGATGCTCGCGCTGCTCCTGGGCGAGCAGTTGGAGGACCACTCGCGCCCGGCGGTGCTGCTGTGCGGCGGCACCCATGCGAACGAGACGGTCACTCCCGAGCTGCCGCTCGACGCCGCGCGCTGGCTGCTGGAGAACAAGAGGGACCCTCGCGTGGTGCGGTGGTTGCGCACGTTCCACTTCGTCATCGTCCCGCTCGTCAACCCCGATGGGAGCCACACGTTCTGGCATGTGTCCGACTCGGTGGGGCGCACCAACCGGCGGCGGGACGCGCAGGCGGCGGAGCTCGGGTTGCTGGAGTACGGCGTCGACCTCAACCGCAACTATCCCTTCCAGTGGGACAACGTCGAGGATCGCTTCAACCGCGATGAGCCGCGCTCGCCGTTCTTCCGAGGCCCGTCACCCGGCTCGGAGCCCGAGGTCCAGGCGATGATGCGGCTGGGCGAGGCGTGGCGTTTCATCGCGATGGTGTCGTTCCACTCGGCGGCGACCCGGCTGCTCGTCCCATACACGGTGGAGGGGGCGCGTCAGCCCGTCCCGTCCACCCCCTGGGCGGTGGCGCCCGCCATGATCGAGGCCGTCCACCAGCAGGAGGGAGGGAAGCGCTACCAGGCCGTCCGCAACCTCTACCCCGTGGGGGGCACGGATCAGGACTGGTTCTTCTCGAGCTTCGGGACGCTCGCCTATCTGGTGGAGCTGCCGTTCATCGTGCCGAGCGCCCGCAGACCCCTGGAGCCCATGATTCAGGGCGCGCGTCCCTTCTGGCAGGTGTTGGTGGACCGTTTCCTCGAGGGCCCTTCGCTCACGGTCCGCGTCCCCGAGCGCTTCCGGGCCGAGGGCCCGGTCACCGTGGCCATCGACGAGATGTCCTGGGCGAACGGGGAGCGCTTCACCGCGCATCCGGAGTCCGGCGTGTTCCACTCCTACCTGCCAGCGGCCGGGCGCTACACAGTGCGCGTCACGAGCGCGTCGGGGCAGACGGTGTCGCGCATCCTGGAGGTGGGGGCCGGCCGCGCCAACGTTTCACTCGACGAGGATGGCGCGGCCGCGCAGTAGCCCCGGTTGCTCCCGGCTCAGGGGACGCGGGTTGTTGTAGGCTGCGTGGCCTGAAAAGGAGGGGGACCGCCATGAAGCGCGTGAGCGAGCTGCGGGACTACAACCGCGAGGCCTGGAACCGGCAGGTGGCGAAGGGGGACCGGTGGACGGTGCCGGTGGGGCCGGAGGTGATCGCCGCGGCACGTCGGGGTGAGTGGAGCGTGGTGCTCACCCCCCATAAACCCGTGCCGCGCG
>NZ_DASVSO010000449.1:0-9088 GCF_036388035.1 Archangium sp. | reverse complement strand
GGTGGGACTGGAGGAGGGGCAGGAGCGGGTGCGGTTGGAGCTCACCATCGCGGTGGGCGCGGACGAGCCGGGGGACCGCATCGAGCTGGACGCGGACTCGAAGCTCGTTCTGGAGATTCGCGGAGGTGTCGCCGGTGATAGGGCCACGGCCCACACGCTGGTGAACGCCGCGCCGCGCGTGACGGCCGCCGAGGCCGGGCTATTGACCGTGCTCGAGCTTCCGGCCGGTCGTTAAAGGGAGAGGACATGCTGGACAAGAACGCCATCGGCCGGGCCTCGCCGCCCTTCCTGAATGAGGTCGAGAAGGGCTCCATCCGACGCTTCGCCGAGTCTCTCGGCGACTACAACCCCATCTACTACGACGAGGAGTACGCGCGGGCCTCGGGCTACCCCACCGTGGTGGCTCCGCCCACCTTCCCCGCCTCCTTCAGCTCGGCGGCGGACTTGCGCGAGCTGCTGGGCGTGGGCATCAAGAGCCTGCTGCACGCCGAGCAGTCCTTCGAGTACGAGCGGCCCATCTTCGCCGGGGACCGCATCTTCGTCGCCACCCGGGTGGCGGACGTGCTCGAGCGCACGGGCCCGGCTGGGAAGATGGACGTCGCCGTCATCGAGGACGAGGGCAGGGACGAGGAGGGCAACCTCGTGTTCCGCGCCCGTCGGACGCTCATCGTCCGTGCCGCCAAGGAGAATTCGTAATGCCCGTGCGCAAGCTCTATTTCGAAGGCCTCCGTGTCGGTGACGAGCTGCCGGCCCTGGCCAAGGCCCCCATCGACCGGGTGCAGCTGTCCCGCTATGCCGGCGCCTCTGGCGACTTCAACCCCGTCCACGTGGACGAGGTGTACGCCAAGAGCGTGGGCATGCCCTCCGTGTATGCCCCGGGCATGCTCGTCATGGGCATGCTGAGCCAGCTCATCAGCGACTGGGCCCGCGGCGGTCAGCTCCGGCGCTACCACGTGCGCTTCATCAAGATGGTGTGGCCGGGTGACACCATCGTCTGCAAGGGCCGCGTGAGCGACCGGCACGGCGAGGGGGGCCGCTACTTCGTCGACGTGGAGCTGTGGGCGGAGAACCAGCGCGGTGAGCTGGTGATGAAGGGCAACTCCACCATCCAGCTCTTCTTCTCGCTGGAGGACGAGAACCGGCAGCGCTCCGGCCAGGCCCCCATCGTCGTGGACGTGCCGCGCGAGAGCCTCCTCAACGCCTCGGCCGCCGCCGCGGCCGAGGGGAGCGAGGACGACGAGGAGCGCCGGTCGGCCAGCCTGGCGGGCAAGAAGTCGGCCCCCAAGCCGGCCGCCAAGACGGCCATGCCGTCCGCCGCCGCTGCCGCCGTGGGGGTGGGTGCTCCGGCCGCCGCGAAGAAGGCCAAGAAGTAGGACCTTCTCCCTCACTTCGCCTGTTGGGCGGCGAGCACCAGCCACTCGCCGCCCCAACGCGAGGCGTCATTCGGGATTGACTCTAGAATCAATCGACGTAACCTTTCCATGTCCCATGAGGGGCCGTGGACCGTCGATTTCGCGGCCGTGAGCCCCCACATACCGGGAGGGGCCATGTCCGCCGGCATCAACACCTACAAGACCGACCTTCGAGAGATCCTCTTCACCCTGTTCGAGCAGTTCGGCTTCAATCAGGTCGCCGGGCATGCTCCGTTCGACGCCTGGGGTCCGGACGAGGCCAAGGCGGTCCTCCAGGAGACCTACCGGTTCGCCAAGGAAGTGCTCGGGCCCCTCAACGCCTCGGGTGACCGCGAGGGCTGTCGGCTGGAGAACGGCTCGGTCATCACCCCCAAGGGCTTCAAGGACGCCTGGAAGAAGCTCTACGAGCAGGGCTTCAAGACGGTGGCGGTGAGCCCGGACCACGGCGGCCAGGGCGGCCCGATCATGCTGCAGGTGCTCATCGAGGAGATGCTCTCGGGCGCCAACTCGGCCTTCAACATGTACCCGGGCCTGGCCTTCGGCGCCGCGGAGCTGATCGCCGAGTGCGGCACGCCGGAGCAGAAGAAGCTCTTCGTGGAGCGCATGCTCAACGGCACCTGGGGCGGCACCATGTGCCTCACCGAGCCGCATGCGGGCTCGGACGTGGGCGCGGCGAAGACGAGCGCGCGCAAGAACGCGGACGGCACCTACAGCATCCGCGGCACGAAGATCTTCATCTCGGGCGGTGACCACGACCTGGCCGAGAACGTCATCCACCTGGTGCTAGCGCGCATCGAGGGCGCGGCCCCGGGCACCAAGGGCCTCTCGCTCTTCATCGTGCCCAAGCTGCGCGTGAAGCCGGACGGCGGCCTGCTGGGCGCCAACGACGTCACGGTGGGCTCCATCGAGCACAAGATGGGCATCAAGGCCTCGGCCACGTGCGTGCTGAACTTCGGCGAGAACGACGCCTGCGTGGGCGAGCTGGTGGGCGGCGTCGAGAACGTCGGCATGAGCCAGATGTTCAAGATGATGAACGGCGCGCGCATCGCGGTGGGCATCCAGGGCCTGTCGCTGGCGAGCGCGGCCTACTTCAACGCGCTCGAGTACGCGAAGGACCGCAAGCAGGGCGCGCACGTGAGCAAGTGGAAGGACCCGTCGGCGCCGCGCGTGGCCATCATCGAGCACCCGGACGTGCGCCGCATGCTGCTGGAGATGAAGGCGCACGTGGAGGGCATCCGCGCGCTCCTCGTGAAGCTGGCCATGCACACGGACAAGGCGCACATGCTGGCGGGCAAGGACGATGACCAGGCCGCCTACCACCGCGGGCAGGTGGAGCTGCTCACGCCGCTGGTGAAGGCGTACGGCGCGGACCAGGCCTTCCGCCTGTGCGCGCAGGCCATCCAGGTGTACGGCGGCGCCGGCTTCTGCCAGGACTACCCGGTGGAGCAGTACACGCGCGACTCGAAGATCTTCTCCATCTACGAGGGCACCACCCACATCCAGGCCATGGACCTGGTGGGCCGCAAGATGGGGCAGGCGGGCGGCGCCAACTTCCAGCAGTTCATGGGAGACGTGGGCGCCTTCATCGAGGCCAACCGCGAGCACAAGGTGCTCGGTGATGCGGTGCGCCAGCTCGCCGCGGCGCAGGAGGGCGTGATGGCCAGCGCCATGGCGGTGCTGGGCTGGTCGCAGGATCCGGCGAAGATGGCGCTCATCCCGCTGTCGGCCAACCGCTTCCTCAACATGATGTCCGAGCTGGCCGTGGGCTGGCTGCTGCTGGACGCGGCCGTCATCGCCGAGCGCGTGGGCGAGAAGGCCACCGGCGACGAGAAGGCCTTCTACGAGGGCAAGCGGTGGAGCGCCCTGTGGTACGCGCGCAACGTGCTGCCCAACGTGGAGCAGGCCGCGCGGATGATGGCCACCGAGGACACCTCCTCCGTGGAGATCTCCAACGCCGCGTTCGGCTCCATCTGAGCGCCCGAGCACCCTGACGTGAAAGAGGCCACCTGGGGCAACCCGGGTGGCCTCTTCGTTTGGGCGGGGAGGGGGACGGCTACTGGGCTTCGCGCACGCCGATGGCGAGCTGCCCGAGCCCGACGCTCTTGGCCAGCTCCATCACCTGCACCACGGTGCCGTGGGGCACGCCCTCGTCGGCCTGGACGATGACGACGGTGTCCGGGTTCTTCTGCTGGGCCTCGGAGAAGGCGCGCTTGAGCTCGTCCTCGGAGACCACGTTGCCGGCGAGCACGAAGCGCCCGTCGGAGAGGACGGCCACGGACAAGTCAGTGGTGCGCGCGGTGACGTCCGTGGCGCCACCCTTGGGCAGGTTCACCTTCAGGCCCGTCTGGGCTCCACCAGCGGGCGCCTGCACGATGACCGAGCTCGTCACCATGAAGATGATGAGGAGCACGAGGAAGATGTCGGTGAGCGGGGTGATGTTGATCTCGGCGAAGCCGACGTCCTCGCCGCTGCCGTCTCCGTCCCCGGGTGCCTTGCCCATGGCCATGTGCGTGGACCTCAGGCTTCCGGCTGGGGACGCGCCTCCGCCGAGGGCGGAGCCGCGGGGGTGGAGGCGGAGGAGGGCACGTTCAACGGGCGCTCGCGCAGCAGCTCGACGAACTCGTCACCCATGAGCCGCAGCTCCACGAGCACGCGCGACAGCCGCGCCTGGAAGTAGTTGTAGAAGGCCATGGCCTGCACCGCGACGAGAATGCCCACCGCGGTGGCCACGAGGGCCTCGGAGATGCCCGTCATCACCGCGGCGGTGCCGCCGGTGCCGCCCGCCTGCACGTCCAGGCCCAGGTCCTTGAAGGACTTCATGATGCCCGCCACCGTGCCGAAGAGGCCCACGAACGGCGTCAGCGAGCCGATGGTGGCCAGGATCCACAGGTTGCGGCGCAGCCGCAGGCCCACCTGGGCGCGCTCGCGCTCCACGGCCGCGTCCACTCCGTCACAGGCCCGGGTCCGCTCGAAGCGGTCGAGGCCGGCGAGGAAGATGTCCGCCACGGCGGCGTCCGAGCGCTCGGTGGCGGTGCGGGCCGCGGTGACATCCCCGCGCAGCAGGTGCTTGTGGACGGTGTCCCCGAGGGCCCGCGAGCGCTCGCTCACCCCCCAGAGGGCGATCAACCGCTCGATGGCCACGCCCAATGCCACCACGGAGGCCAGGAGGAGGAAGGCGAGGGTGAAGCCGCCGATGCGCAGGTAGTGGAGGAGGTCGGAAAAGCTCATGCAATGGTGGCCAGGAATGGTCGGCTGGCGCGAGACTTAAGCCATGAACCGCGCAGCCGCAGCAATCTTCCTGGCCCTCCTCTGTTCAGGGTGTCCCAAGCGCATCGATTTTGGCCCCACCGGCCAGATTACACAGGCCGAGGAGCTCTTCCGCCTCACCAGCGCCGCCCAGTCCCAGGCGGTGACCCTCCAGGGGGACGGGAAGCTCCGGGTGGAGTCTCCCCAGGGCTCCGGGACGGTCTCGGCGTACCTGGCTGCCTCACGTCCGGGCTTGCTGCGCGTGGAGATGTTCGACTTCTTCAACCGCCCCATCGCCGTCCTGGTCACGGACGGGCAGCGCTTCGGACTCTTCCAGGCCCAGGAGAACAAGTTCTACCAGGGCCCCGCGACGCCCAGGAACCTGTCGCGCTTCCTGCCCGTGGCCCTGCCGAGCGAGGAGCTGGTGTCCGTGATGCTCGGCCAGGTGCCCTTCCTCCCCGCGGAGCGGATGACGCTTGCCCTGGATGAGAAGGAGCGGCTGTACGTCCTCACCCTCCAGCGGGGTGAAGTGTCCCAGGTGCTCCACATCCACCCCCAGCACCTCCGGGTGGTGCGCAGCGAGATCCGGGGACTCCGGGCCTATGACCTCGAGTACGACCACTTCAAGGCGCAGGGGTCGTTCGTCCTCCCTCACGAGGTGACGCTCCGGGCCTCCACGGCCGACACCTCCGTGGGCCTGCGCTATACCGACATCACCCTCAACGAGTCTCCGGACCTCACCCTCTTCGACCTCGCCGCCCCCGAGGATGTCCCCGTGGTCGAGGTGGATGAGGGCGGGCAGGCGCTGCCTCCCGTCGCCCTGCCGCCTGCCTCCCCGGGTTCCTGAGCGGACCCCGTCAAGAATTCAGCAACGGTTGGAATCTCGGGTAGAGTGACCGGACGGATGGGGCCGTTCGGGCTCTCCACGATTGCGACATGGCACAGATCAAGCTTGGTGAACTGCTGATCAAGGCGAACGTGCTCCAGGAGAGCCAGCTCAAGGCGGCGCTCGCGGAGCAGGCGAAGTGGGGCGGGAAGCTGGGAGAGATCCTGGTGCGGATGAACCTCGTCTCCGAGGACATCCTCGTCCGGGCGCTGTCCAAGCAACTGGCCATCCCCGCGGTGAACCTGGACGCGGTGAAGGAGATCCCCCCGCACGTGCTCAACCGCGTGCCGGTGCAGACGGCTCGCGACTTCGCGGTGCTGCCGCTGCAACTCCGGGACGACGGCAAGACGCTCGTGGTGGCCATCGCCGATCCGCTCAACGTGCGGCAACTCGACGAACTGCGCGGCGTCACCAAGTGCCGCATCGTGCCCAATGTGGCCGGACGCACGGCCATCGCCCGGGCCATGGCGCGCTTCTACGAGGAGACGGCCGAGCTGGGCGACGCGGACACCAACTTCAAGGTGGTGGACGCCCAGGGCCGCACCGTCGTCAAGAGCATGAGCGAAGTGGCGGGCGCGGCTGCTGTCGCGGCGGCCCCGGCCCCGGCTCCCACCCCGGCGCCCGCGCCGCGCGGTCCCGTGTCACGCGAAACGCCTTCGGTGGGCAGCAACAGCCCGGTGGAGCTCCTGCGCAGCGTCGAGGAGGTGCAGCGCAAGGAGGTAGCGGCCCTCAAGGCCATGGTGGAGCTGCTCATCGAGAAGGGCGTCTTCACGCGCGACGAGTACCTGGCGAAGGTCAAGCGGTAAGCCGTCCAGCCCCCCTTTCCGCCATGCGCAAGAAGATCGGCGAGCTCCTCATCGAGTCGGGCGCCGTCAACCAGGAGCAGGTTCGCAAGGCGCTCGGCCAGCAGCGGGCCTTCGGCAACGGCCAGCGGCTGGGCTCGGTGATCATCACCCTGGGCTTCGCCTCGCCCTCGGCCGTGGCCCGGGCCCTGGCGCGCCAGTACGATCTGCCCTTCGTGGAGCTGCCGGAGATCTCCGAGCAGGTGCGCTCCATCGTCTCGTTCGACTTCCAGGCCGAGCAGCGCGTCGTCCCGTTCCGGCTCGAGCGGGAGGGGCGCAGCGAGCGGCTGCACGTCGCGGTGGACGATCCCTCGGACCTGACGGTGGTGGACGAGCTGAGCTTTCAGCTCAACAAGCCCATCCGCGTCCACGTGGCCTCCGAGGACGACATGGACCGCGCGCTCGGCCTCGTGCGGGGCCAGTCCGTGGATGGCATCGCGCTGGGAGAAGATACCGGCGAAGCGCTGGAGCTGGACCGCGGCACCGGCATGGTGTCAGGGGGCTGGCATGGGGAGGCCGAGAAGCCTCGGCCCGCGCCGGCCGGCTCGGACCTGTTCGACTGGGAGCTGCCCGCCGCTCCTCCGCTGCCCCTGCTGGACGAAGACGAAGACAGCGACATCACCCTCATCACCCCGAGGTCCGCCTTGAAGCCCAAGCCCCCGGCGCCCCCGGCCCCGCCACCGCTCGATGACGAGGATGAGGACATCACCCTCATCACCCCGCGGGCCGCGTTGAAGCCGAAGTCCTCGACCGTTCCTCCGCCTCCGCCCCCCCAGGAGAGCGAGGAGGTCCTCGACGAGCTGCTCGGTGAGCCCGAGCCCGAGAGTCCGTCCTCCGCGCCCGGTGCCTCCAAGGCGTCCGTGCCGGTGGTCGTCTTCGGCGGGGCCGCCAAGGGCGTGCCGCTGCCGCCTCCGCCTCCGAACCTCGAGAACATCTCCGAGGAGGACCTGAAGGTGCTCGAGGACATCGAGCGGATGGCCGATGGCGCCGAGGCGACGCTGCACACCGAGAAGGTGAAGCCCGCGCGCATGGTGGCCAGCCTCATCCGCCTCCTCATCAAGAAGGGCGTCATCTACGAGGAGGAGTTCTTGGAGGAGCTGTCCCGGAAGTGACGTCCCGGGCCGGGTGTTCTGGTCCGGCCCCGTGAGCCCCATGCCCGAGCCCCTCCTCGACGTCCGTGGTCTGAAGACCCAGCTCTCCCTGGAGGAGGGCCCGGTCCTGGCCGTGGACGACGTGTCCTTCTCCATCCCGCCCGGCGGCACGCTGGGGGTGGTGGGGGAGAGCGGCTGTGGAAAGAGCCTCACCGCGCTCTCGGTGATGCGGCTGGTGCCCGAGCCCCCCGTGCGCGTGGTGGGCGGGCAGATCCGTTTCCAGGGCGAGGACCTGCTCGCGCTCCCCGAGGCGAGGATGCGCCGCGTGCGCGGGCGCCACGTGTCCATGGTCTTCCAGGAGCCGATGACCTCGCTCAACCCGGTGTACACGGTGGGCGAGCAGATCTCCGAGGGGGTGCGGCTCCACCAGGGACTGTCGCGGGCCGCGGCGCGCGAGCACTCGGTGGAGATGCTGCGGCGGGTGGGCATCCCCGCTCCCGAGCAGCGCGTGGACAGCTACCCCCACCAGCTCTCCGGAGGCATGCGCCAGCGGGTGATGATCGCCATGGCGCTCGCGTGCGGTCCGGAACTGCTCATCGCGGACGAGCCCACCACGGCGCTGGACGTCACCATCCAGGCGCAGATCCTGGAGCTGCTGAAGCAGTTGCAGGCCGAGCGCCGCATGGCGGTGATGCTCATCACCCACGACCTGGGCGTGGTGGCCGAGAGCTGTGACGCGGTGGTGGTGATGTACGCGGGGCGCGTGGTGGAGCGGGCTCCGGTGAAGGCGCTGTTCCGCCAGCCGGCGCACCCGTACACGGCGGGGCTGCTGCGCTCGATTCCGGCCCTCCAGGAGGCAGCGGGGGCAGGGGAGCGCCCGAGGCTGAAGACGATTCCGGGCATGGTGCCCAGCCTGCGCCGGCTGCCCGGGGGTTGCCGCTTCCGGGACCGGTGCGACCGGGCCCTGGACCTCTGCGCGAGGGTGGAGCCGCCCCTGGAGCTCAAGCGCGACGGCCAGGAGGCCGCGTGCCACAACCCGGTGCCCGCGCCATGACCGAGCCCCTGCTGCGAGTGCGGGACGTGAAGACGCACTTCCCGGTGCGCGGCGGGCTGCTGGGCCGCGTGCGTGGGACGGTGAAGGCCGTGGACGGGGTGGGCTTCGACGTGCGGCGCGGCGAGACACTCGGCCTGGTGGGCGAGAGCGGCTGCGGCAAGAGCACCCTGGGGCGCACGCTGCTGCGGCTCGTGGAGCCCACGGCGGGCTCCATCCAATTCGAGGGCCGGGAGCTGACGGGCCTCTCCCAGCGCGAGCTGCGCCCCCTGCGCCGGAGGATGCAGCTCGTCTTCCAGGATCCCTACGCATCGCTCAACCCGCGCATGTCGGTGCGGGACATCCTCGGAGAGCCCTTCGCCATCCACGGGCTGGAGCGGGGCCGCGAGCGCGAGGCGAAGGTGGCCGAGCTGCTGGACCTGATGGGCCTGCCGCGCGAAGCGCTGGACCGCTATCCCCACGAGTTCTCCGGCGGGCAGCGCCAGCGCATCGGCATCGCCCGGGCCATCGCCCTGCGGCCGGATCTGGTCGTCGCCGACGAGCCCATCAGCGCACTCGAC